>JAKAFO010000045.1 GCA_021819735.1 Deltaproteobacteria bacterium | reverse complement strand
CCACCCGCACGCCGGACTCCAGAGTATCGTGGGCCAGCCAGGACGATCCGCCGTAGGTCGGCGACAGCAGATAGGTGGAGAGCGCCTGGAACCCATGCGGTTCGAGGCGCTTGGAGAAATCGGCCAGGGTGGCTTCCATGGCCGGACGATAGCGCGGCCGGGTAAAGACAGTGCGGCCATAGGACTCGACCATGAACACCAGGAGATCGGCGCCTGCCAGCCCTTTGAGGGAGAAGGAGCCGGTCGCCCTGTCGTTTGCGGTTTGCTCCAGGTGGGTGACAAAGGCCCGCGTTTGCGCCAACTGCGCTCGAATCAAGAGGAGCTCTTGGCCGAGACGGCGCATGGTCGGCGGGCCGGCAGGACCCCAGCCCCAGGCCCATACGGCACCGAAGATGAAGACTGACGCGACCAGGAACGAGATCCGGACCCGTTTGTCCGCCAGTGCCCGGGCCGCCGTCCGCCAGGCAAAAGCGCTCGAAGCAATCACGGCCAACGCCAAGGTCAATGCTGTGGCCGAGAGCAGCAGAAACTCCCCCGGACGGGCGGAGGTCTTGAGCAGGTCGTAGAGCCCGAAGAGATAGCCGGAATCGATATAGAGGTTGAAGGGCCGGTTGAGATACTGGGGCACCGCCGCATCGCCGATGCGAAACAGGCGCAGGGCCAGAAAGAGAACGCCCACCGCCAGGCCTGTCCAGAAAAGGGTCCGCTTTCCTCCCCAGGCCGCCAGGGCCAGCAAGAGGAGCAGTAGGAAGACATCGAGGGACGGCAGCAAGAGCCGCCAGGTAAGGCCTCCCGGGTAGTCAATGTTCATCAGCGTGCTGAGGAAGAGAAAGGCCGCACAGAGTGCCGGCAGCGGCCGCCAAGGCTGCATCTTGATCTTCATGGCAGCGGTCCCTGGCGGCGGGCCAGAAGATCGAGGTGGCGGGCCAGGAAAGACAATTCGCCGGCCGCGACCTGCCGGTACCGTAAACGAGCCCAGGTTACCAGATTGGACGGTGGGCTGCTCTTCTTCGCAAGCTCCCGTTCGATGGTTTCTATGAGGGCATTCAGGAAAAAGGTCTCCTCCATGGTGTAGCCGGCGTTGCGGGGATGGATGACCCAGTCCGAACTGCCGGCGGCCAGTAGTTCCAGGCCGGGTCGTTGCAGGCAGGTCAGGAGTCTTCGGCCGGTGTGGCTGGCCCCGGCGATCCGCGCATCCATGGAGGCATGATACTGCCGGAGGATCTCCTGCTCGCCATCCCATTCCGGCAGAAAGAGGGTGTCGCCGTCGAAGTTGCAAGTCAGATAGGTCAGACCGTTTGCTTTGAGCCGCGGTAAAAGTCGCGGCAGCAGGGCGGGAAAGTCCACCAGATCGAGCACCGCGTGGGCGATCAAAAGATCGAAGGCGCCCAGCGTATCGGAGCGGTCGGCCAGCTCTTCGGCGCTGGCCGGGTCAAGTACGATTGACACGTCGGCGCCTGCGGTACGCAGTCGGCCTTGGTGTTCTCCGCTCCAGGACAAGACATGGCCGCGTTTTTGGGCCCATTGAGAGAGTTCTTGACGGGCGGCCCTGAGTTGCGACGGGTCGCTGTCGCTGGCCACGTAAACGGCCGGGCCGGTCAGCAATCCGCGCTCCACGACCCGTTCCAGCATTGTGCCGATGCCGGCGCCGATCTCGATAATTTTCAGCGGCTCCGAGCCTGCGGTCTGGGCTAGGGCCAGGCGCAGGCTCTCCCAGACGTGGTGGTTCAAGGCCCGGTCGTCGATGGCCTTCTTGGCTGCCAGATAGCGGGGGCAAAACGCGCTTTGCGTTGGGTCTGTAACGGCCGGATGCGCCGGGGGGCGGCTGAAATTATCCTTGGGCATGGTCATCCTTCATCTGCTGCAGGAAACGGTCAATGGCCTGTACGCCATCCTGCCAGGTCGGACTGTTAATATAGGTCCTCCTGGCGGATAGGGCCATCCGCTGCAACGCCCCGCGATCGCGATGCAATTTTACCAGCAGCGGCGCCAACCCTGCCATATCGCCGGGGCGCAGCAAGAATCCGTTGGTCCCATGGCGGATTGTCTCGACCGCCGCGCCGTCGCGGCAGCCGAAGGCCGGCAGACCAAAGGCCATGGCCTCTAAAATGGCGATGCCGAAGCCTTCGTAGGCGTATGGCATGCAGAAGAGATGGCTGGTGGCGAAGATCTTCACCAACTCGTCGTCCGGGAGCGGGCCCAGGAACCGCACCGAATCGGAGAGGCCCAGTTGCCGGGTGAGCTGTTGGGCTCGGCGTGCGTGGGCCGGGTCGAAGCCGAGGCTCCCCACAATCGACAGGCGCCAAAACTCCCGGTTGACCCCGGCCAGGGCCTCGATCAAGGGCAGCAACCCTTTTCGGGGAATCACATGGCCCAGGAAGAGCAGCTCCAGCGGTCCGGGGCGACGGGCCCTGCGGCCAATGGCGTCGGTGGAAAGGGGGCTCCCGAAACGGTTGCCGGCCGGATAGGCGACGACCTGGGGCCGGTGGTGGGCCACCAGGGAGGCCACGGTGCGCCGGGTGGTCTCCGAGTTGAGAATAAAACCATCCGCCGATGCCAGAAAGCTGCGTTCGGCTATCGATAAAAGCATATTCTGCCAGCGCGGGCGCGTTTCCTTGCATAGAATGTGATGCACCAGGGCCACCACGGGCGGGCCCGCCTGGCGATGCAGCCGCCGGTTCAAGAGAAAGAGCGACGGATGGCAGAGCTCGTCCTGGATCAGGAGATCGAATCGGCCGGTCCGCAGCCGGCGGTATAGCGCAGGCGATAACCCTTGCCCCAGGCGTTGAAGATAAGTGCCGCCGGCCAGGCTGACGACTTCCACCGTATGGCCCAGGGCCGCTAGGCCCTGGGCCACGATGCGGTCATACAGGTAGCCGCCGGTGAGGGTTTCCAAGCGGCCGTAGATGATCAGGCCGATACGCATCAGCGGTCGGCGCGGTAGGAGGTCCAGGCGATCTCATCCTCCCAGATGGTGACGGCCAGGCCGTCCAGTCCAAGATCGGCGAGCCGCTCGCTGAAACGGTCATAAAGGACGGTGGCCAGGCGTTCGATGCTGGGGTTCAGGCCCCCAAAGGCGGCCAGGGCGTTCAAGGTCTTGTCCCGGAAATCGGCCACGACCTGATCCAGATGCTGTTCCACCGCGACGATATCCACCAGAAAGCCATGGCGGTCCAAGGCCTTTGCCTCCAGGACCAGTTCCAGCCGGTAGCGATGGGCGTGTTCGCTGTTCTCCGGGCCCCAGTCGCCGCCGACCAGGTAATGCCGGGCAATGAATTCGCGCCGCACCCCGAGCCTGTACATGCTTTTCCTCCTTGCCTGGTTTTTACTTCTGGTCTTCGGACCGGTAATCGAAAATGACCTGAATCGTCTCGCCCGGGTTGCGGTCGATGAGCGCATAGGCCGAGGCCGCCTCGGCCAGGGCAAAACGCTGGGTGATGCAGGCGCCGGGGCGCACCCGGCGAAGCATCTCCCAGGCCAGTTGCATCCGCCGGCTGTTGGACCAGCGGCCGGTGAGTTGGGGGGCGATGGTGCTCACCTGGGAGCTGACCAGCGCAACGCGGCCGCGATGGAAGAAAGCACCCAGGTCCAGATCGACCCTTTTGGCGCCATACCAGGAGCCCACGACTACCCGGCCGCTGTAGCGCGCCAGCGCCAGCGCGGTCTCCAGGCCGGCCGGGTTGCCCGAAAGTTCATACACCAGATCCGCCTGGCCGCCCTGGCCCGGCACGGCCCCCAGGCGCGTGAAGAGTTCCGGGTCCTGGGGATCGAGGCATTCGCCGGCACCCAGACGCAGGGAGGCCTCGCGCCGCAGCGGGTGTGCGTCCAGGGTCGCCAGCGCGGCCAATGGACATCGGGAGAGCAGGGCCGTGGTGAGCAGGCCGATGATGCCCTGGCCGACCACGATCACCTTTTCGCCGATCAGCGGCGCACCGTCCAGCAACAGGTTGACCGCCGTCTCCATGCTGGGCAGAAAGAGGGCGGTCTCATCGTCCAGGTCGGCGGGAATGGGATGCAGCGTCGCGGGTCGGGCGCAGAAGAGGTCCTGGTGGGGTTGAAAGGCGAAAACCCGGCGATGGCGCCATTGGCCCGGCACTTCAGCGCCGGTTTCGATGACCCGGCCCACCGTGCAATAACCGTAGGCCAGCGGATAGGCGAACGCACCGGCCAAAGCTTCGATGGTGGCATCCACCGGCACGCCGGGCGGCCATTGGCCCCGGTAGACCAGCATCTCGGTCCCCGGGCTGATGGCCGAACAGTGGCTCTGCACCAGGACTTCATCGGGAGCCGGCCGGGGCGCGGGTCCGTCGACGACGGCGACCCGCCCCGGCGCGGAAAATTGCAGGCGATGCTGCTTCATGCGTCCTGCCATTGCGGTTGGGCCCACAGGATCATGTCCGGGCCGCAGGCTTGATAGGAGACGGGATCGAAACGCAAAAGGGCGCCATTGCCCACGGCCGGACGATCCAATACCGGCAGGCCGCCTACCAGGCGGGGCGCGATGGTGATGATCATCTGGTCCACCAGGCGGGCCTCGATAAAACTGGTGATCACCCGGCCCCCGCCCTCCACCATGATGCTCCGGATGCCCCTTTGGCCCAACTGGCGCAGCAGATCGGGCAGGTCCACCATGTCGCGCCGGTCGTGGCGGCAGCGGATGACTTGCGCCCCCCGGCCTTGGACCGCGCCGACCCGCTGGGATTCATGCTGGTCTGTACAAGCCAGCCAACAATGGCGGTCGGTGCGTTCGAGCAGGCGCGCGTGCAAGGGGATGCGCAAATGACTGTCGAGCACGATGGGCTGGGGGCTGCTGCCCTCGACGAGCCGCACCGTCAGCAGGGGGTTGTCCGCCAGCAAGGTGTTGATGCCGATGACGATGGCATCGCAGGCGGCCCGGATGCGATGGGTCAGGACCATGGCGGGATGGCTGCTCAACTGGAGCGGCTCGCGGTTGCGGGTGGCGATGCTGCCATCCACGCTCTGGGCGTAGGAAACCGTGACCAACGGCCGATGATGGCGCGCAAGGAACGCCTGGGACACGAGCGGCAACCGCTCGAACCACGCCTCCGGGCGGCAAGCGAGCATAGCGGTTTGAACCTTTTCATCGTCCATGGGAATCCTTTCCCTGGCGGTCTTTATCTATTCGTGACGATACCGGCCTTGTGTCGACAAGTCAAATACTGCATGGCAGCCAAATTCTCGAGCGAGCCATGATTCAGCGGCGGTAAAGGATGCGTTCTTCCGGCGCCCAGAGGGAGATGGCACCGGTTCCGGTCAACATCAGCGCGGCACCGGCGCCGAAGGTTACCATCGAAATCGCGGTCAGGCCAAAGGGGGACCAAATGCTGCCGAGCATCAGGGTCAGGCCAAGCGCTACGCTGCGCCCCATGCAACCCAGCCCCGCCAGCAGGCAGCAAAGGCTGTGGCCCGACTGCCAGAGCGGGTGCGTCTGGAAAACGTTATGCCGGGCGAGCGTCATGACTCCGGCCGCGAGAATTATGAGGCGAAGCGCCCAGGGAACGGTCGTGCGCATCAAAGCGCTGGCCCGACGATCCAGAGGTGTTTGTTGCTCCCCATCGGCTTTCAGCCGACCGCATACCACCCGCCAGTCTCGCCAAAAGCCGACGAGCAGGGGCGTCATGAAAATCAGGGCGGCCGCGGAGAGGAACGGCGGATCAAAAATCGGCAAGAGTGCCAGGCCGACCAGCCCCATCTGAAACCCGGCGATGATGCGTGCATAGGGCCTCGGCGGCAAGGCCATCACGGGGAGGGCCCGTCTCTGCCGTATCCAGATGCCGAGGATAAACGGGTAGTAGGCCAGGCCCACCAGGAGGTAGACGATCGGCAATCGGCCGAGCGCAATGGCTGCCAGCGAGGCCACCAGGAGCCCCGCGGCATCGGATTCGATGTCCAAACGCTTGCCGAGCAAGGTTTCCCGCCGTTGCCGCCTGGCGATATCGCCATCGACGAGATCGGCCAGCGAAATCCCCAGATAGACGATCCCCGGCGCCCAGCGCAGGGCCTCGGACAACGCTGCACCGTGTTGGATAGTCAACGGCAAGATGCCGGCCAGCCCGACAACGGCGGCCGCGCGCAGCAGGGTAATCCAGTTGGCGGCACCCAGTGTAGCGAAAATGGGAATTTCTTCGCCGATGCGATGGTTGCTTGCCAGATGATGGGACAATTGGCCCTGAATGCGGAACGCCACCGCGAGCCCGGGCAAAAGCCCCAGGATCATGGCCGGATGCTGTCGAAATTGGGGCCAGTAAAGAAAAATGGTTGCCAGCCAAGGGCCGATCAAAACCGCCGCGGCCACCCGCATCTGACGACGTAACCGCGGTGGAACGATCTTTGGTTTGTCCATTGCCCGCCCTGGTGCTGAAGATGCCTTTCAATACAGTACATGCACCCCATACTCGGCAAAGTACTTGTCCGCCGTCACGACAGACATTCCAAGAAGCAAAGCTGTAGCTATGATGAAACGATCACAGGGGTCTTTGTGAATTCTTGGAAGCTCAACCGCTTTTATACATGTCTCAAGATTCAGATCGAGCTTCTCTAAATTATGGAATTTCAGGATTTCATCGAACCACTCCCGCGGCGTGGTCGGGAGCTGAAGTTTGCCGCTATTGACTTTAGCGGCTATCTCGAATCCGGATATGGCGGATACATACACCGTGTCCGCATTATTGATGATGCCCAGAGTCGCCTGGGAAAGCTTATTACCCGCTTCATCGGCCAGCCAAAGCAATGCACAGGTGTCCAGAATCATTCTGTCGGCCCCCATTCCTCCTCTGTCATTGCTTCCGTCGGGTCGTAGTTGACTTTTATCTTGCTCATCATCGGATGCTTGCCGAGCCGGCCGCCACTGCGTTTTTTCAAAGGCCCCAGCTCGGCCACCGGCTTGCCGTTGCGACAGATCAGCACACTTTGACCGGTCGCTTCGATTTGGGCCAAGACCGCGGAAAGCTTGGTTTTGGCCTCGTGAACGTTTATCATCTGGGTCGGCATTGGTCACCTCGTGCCAAGATAGTTTAGCTAAGCTTAGTCCTGCCGGTGGGCCTTGTCAATTGGGTTTCTTTTCAGCGAACAACGCCTGTTCGGTCCCTGCATCCGGGACAACCGCAGTGGGTTGCTTGGCGCAAGAGGTGAGCTTTAAAGCCGGATGCTGCCGGGAGCGAAGCCGGCCCATTCGTTCAAGGGCCTGTCCGATTCAAGGACGAAACCTTTTCTACCGGAATCATCGAGGTAGGATATTGAGACGTCCCCAACCAGTTGATGTGTCGCCGGGCTCATGGCGATCGCCAAGCCGTCAACATCTTCGATGAGATCGTGTGCTTCGGCCGCTTCCGCCGCGATACCCAGCGACGCATCACAGCACCCTGTGGATCGAATCTCGATGCGCACGGAAAGCGGCAGTCCCTTCTCCGACAGCACCGTTTTGATGGCCTTGCAAGCAACCGGGTCCAGCTTGAATATCGGCATGTTCCACCTCTACTTTCAGCACTACAGAACGGGATGAATGAACGACGTTAAAGATTAGTATACCTGCTTATAAAGTTCCAGGATTTCCTGTTCGACAGGCATCCCTATCCGGATCCGGTCACATCTTGCGCCAGCGCAGCTTGAATCCCCGGCCGGTGACGATGGCCTCCTCCGTGACCGGTACCTCGCCGTTGTCGGGTAGTACTACCCGCATGGGGCATGCTTCCAGGATATCCTTGCGAATGTCGATGCCGGGCATCACTTCGATGAGCATCATGCCTTTGGCCGTCAGTTGGAAGATGCCGACATTGGTGACATAGAAGACATTTTTCTGCTTGGCCAGGGCCTGGGCGCCGCTCATGGTGATTTCGCTGACCTGCGCGATGAATTTGTGCTGCCCCGGTTTTACAATGACCAGGCGACCTTCGACGATCCGCATGCGGGCGTGGGCCATCCAACTGCCGACGAAGATGATCGTGTCGGCGGCCGCGCAGAAATCCGGAAATCCGCCCGGCCCGACATAATTGAGCGGTCCGTCGCCGCGACGGGAGACATTGAGGTTGCCCTGGCTGTCGGCTTCCAGGATGCCGAGAATGGCTGCATCCAGGTGCTCGTAGCATAAATGAAAAACCTGGGCCGAAGAGATGATCTCCTTGGGGTTGACGGCGGCGCCGAAGAAGACGCCGGGGGCCGGCAACCCTCCCACCACGCCGGTTTCGGACATAAAAGTCACATCCTTGAACAGTCCGCCTTCGTAGATCAGGCGGGAGACCTCTTCGGGCAGGCCGACCCCGACGATGATATTGGAGCACTTGCGGACCTGGCGGGTGAAAAGATCGGCCGCCAGGCGCGCCAGGGCGTCATCCACCGGACCGCGTTTGGGCGTAATCCCCAGCACGCGGTTAACATAGCGCAGTTTGGCCATGGACCTGTCCAGGTCCTCATTGGCGCCTTCGGTGAACATCTTCCAGTATTTTTTTTGAGGCACCGAGTTGGTCTGTTCATTGTAGGGGTGGACCACCACGGCATCCACCTTTTCAGCCGGCAGGAAGATATCCTGCGAGCGTTTTTCGATCACTTCGGCCACGCTGACCAACACCTTGCCCCCGTTGGCCTTTGCGGCCAGAGCCGCTTCATGGCTCTCGGTAAACAGGGCGCAATTGTCGATATAGATATTGCCCTCGGCATCGGTGGCCGGCGCGATGAAGAAGGCCACATCGAGTTTGGGCAGGCGGTAGCGCAGCTTGGGCCCGGCGGCTTCGATCAGGCTGCGCCCCCTGCCGGGTACCACCACGGAACCGTGACCCACGCGCGGGTCGAGGAACGTGCCCACGCCCGTTTCGCTTTCCAGACTGTATATTCCCTTGGTCTGGGCTTCGATGAGCAGCGCCTCGATGCCCTGGGGCAGGGTATGCAGTTCCATCGCGCCCTGATCGGCCAGATGCAGCATGGATTTGACTGTTTCATGGTGGCCGGCGATGAACCGCACCACGCAGCCCTCCCGGCCGAGTTCTTCGACGGTTCCCGGAACGCGACCCCGGCCCCCCTGGGCGCCCACGATGACATGCGTCAAGCCGCGCGGGTGGCCGGTTTCCTGATAAGATTGGGCGACGGCCCAGAACCAGACTTTGGCTGGGGCATTGGCGGCCATGCCGCAGGAAAAGGTCGTGGCGCCGTCGGGGATCAAGCGGACTGCCTCCAGGGCGCTCATGAACCTGGGATTGGCCAGCCCGTCGGGTTTGAAGTTCAGATCCTTGCGGTTCCAGGTCAAGCGCCACTTGAGAATGTGAGCCAGAACATCGAGCTTTTCCAATCCGTTCATGTCGTCTCCTTTGCGTGTATGCCGATCAAGCCAGCCGTCGCTCGCGCTGGAAATAAGCAACCCGCGTACCAGCGCGAAAGAGCATGGTCGCCGTTATATTCTATTAACGGGGAAAGGATTTTAGCGCTGGTCGGGGGGGATGCCCGGCGACAGTTACGTCACGGGCTGTCAGGATTTATGCCGCATTGTAAAAAGGGAGAACGGATCTCTCTCGTCGAGGCGGAAAAGCCGGCCTCGGTTCAAGCGGTTGATCGATTCGCTCGGGGCTGTTCTGCCGCGAAACGCCCGAGCTGTGCCAGCCCGGGGCGCACGTTCGCCTGGAACCGCGTGGCGGCCGCTTGTACCTGCGGGTCGCCGGCGCGCGCCATTATGCCGCGGGAGGGATTGAGGCGGGCGCGTTCGAGCCAGTCGCGCAGGTCGGGTTGTTTCGACCACAGGTAGTCCGCCTGCATGCCGATGAAGGTTCCCTTGACCCAATCGAGGGGAACGTCCGGCAGCGGGTTGGGCGGACAGAGGCGGTTCTTTTCCACCAGATCGTCCCGGGTCGCTTCCACGAAGGCGACGATGGCGGAGTTGAAGGGGATGAGGCCGCTGCGGATCGGCTGGAGCGTGATGCGCTCGGCCGTGAAGATCGGGAGGGCCGGCGCCGCCTTCAGGCCTTTGGCGGCGCAATGGACGTGCAGGTGGCGGGTGTTTGTGGGCAGCGTGCCCCCCTCCAGCACGATGCGGTCGCGTTCGATGCGCCGGACCCGCCCCAGCCGCACCACGTTGCGGATGCGCCGGAGTTGTTCGAGTTCGCCGGTGCTCATCGTGGCGGAGGTGTACATGCTGGGCGCGACCTCCTCGTCGACCCGGAAGATCTGCCGGGTCGCCTCCAGCCGGGCGAACAGGTCGTCGAGGGAGGTGGCCTGGGCCGCCGCCTCGAGTTGAAGCGAGAGCCCTTCGAACAGGCTCCCGACAAGCTCGCCGCACTGGGCGAAGTGCCGGTTCAGCAGCCACGCCTCGCGCGGCTTGATCCAGGTGATCGCTTCCGGCGCAACGCCGGTCTCGAGCAGCCAGAGGCAGGCATCGACGGCGGTCTTGCCCGCACCGACGATGACATACCCGTCGGCCCGGGAGGCCATCCGCACCAGATCGTTCACGGGCACGACGCGCGCGCCCGGTTCGACTTCGAAGGGTGGGGCGAAGGTGGCCGGCACCGACGGCTCCAGGTAGGCGGCATCCACCTGACGCTTGCGCACCCGCACCTGGAATTCGTCACCCGACAGGCGCGATACGAACCGGTGCCCGCCCATGTACTCGCACATCGGAAAGTATCGCACCTTGCCCGAAGGAAGCAGAACCTGCTGCATGACGCGGTCGAAGTAGGCGCAGATCTCGGAAGCGCCGGCGCGTTCGTAGAAGCCTTTGTTCGGCCCATGGCGATCGATGGCCTCGCTGCCGAGGGGCAGCGAATTAACCCCGTAATAGGCCGACGGCTGGTGCAGTCGCACGAAAGGGTAGGCATCGTGCCAGTGGCCGCCGGGGGCATGCCGCCGGTCCACCATGACTACTTCGGCATCGGAAGCCGCGATGAGGGCGTCGGCAAAGGCCATGCCGGCTGCGCCGCAGCCGACGATAAGGTAGTCGGTGTCGAGGGTTCTCGTCGTCATAGCGCACCCTTTCGTTTCTGGCGTAATAAATTAGTGACAGGTTTGCCACCGATGATTGCCTTGTCAAGGCCCTGACGGATCGGGGGCCAGGGCGGGTGCGGGTGGCAAAAAAGATGCGACTTTGAACGGCTCATCGATAGCGCGATGACGGCTGGCCACCGCTGTTTTTTTTCTTGTCAAGTTCGTTAATTTAGATGATCCTAACCCCAATCCACAGCTCGACTCAATTTGAGGCGTAACGCATGCTAATTGCTAAAGTTATCAAGCAATCCGGCGAAAACAGATTCTGGAGCTCTTTTCAATCACTTCAACGGAGGGCGGGAGTTGCTTCTGGTTGCTTTGGACAAATTAAAGGACGGTGTAGTCCTTGGCGAGGATGTTCGTGATAATAATGGGCGCCTGCTTCTGACAAAAGGCCAACCGATTGATCTCAACCAAATCCGGCTGTTGAAAATCTGGGGGGTGCCTGAAGTCAAAATTCAGGGACAAGATCAAGATGTTGTTACTGAAAGTGGCGATAAGGATGAAGACGATCGGCTCAAGGTCGAGCGCACGGTTCAAACGATATTTCAGCATATCGATACCGCCCATCCGGCCATTAGTCCCATTTATAGTGCGGCCATCGAATACCGCCTTCAAAAGGGTCTTTTTATCGATTTCGGCCCCCGGTTACCGCTTCCGGAGAATTTTAAACTGGATCTTTACAATGGCATGAAGACCCAGATCCAGTTCTCCGAGGTACAACTGCCGGAATCACCAGAGATCATTTCCGAATTCAACCGAATCATCGAGGACCCATTGTCGTCGGCCAATGACATTGCCGCCGTGGTCAGTCGCAGTCCCAGCCTGGCCGCCTTGCTGCTGAAAATCGCCAACTCAGCCGCTTACGGGTACCCATCGAAAATCGATACCCTTTCCCGGGCAGTCACGCTTCTTGGTACCAGAGAGGTGGGGGTGCTGGCGATGGTGATCAGCAGTGTGCAATTCTTCGGTGATATCCCCCAAAATCTCATCGATCTGGCCAGCTTTTTACGGCACAGCATATCCTGCGGGCTGTTGTCCCGGATCCTCGGCGCGCAGGCAAATCTGCCCCATACCGAGCGCCTGTTCCTTGCCGGTCTGCTCCACGACATCGGCCGTTTGGTTTGGTACCGGTATTTTCCCGAACAGGCCAAACTGGTATTGAATATGGCCAAGAACACAGGGCTTTCCGTTTACGAAATCGAAAAAGAGTGCATGGGGATCAGCCATACCCAAATCGCCGGCCACCTGCTCAACAAATGGAGGTTCCCCGATACGCTGGTCAACGGTATTATTCATCATCACCGTCCGATGCGCAGCCCGGAGCCTGTGGAGCCCAGTATCGTGCATGTTGCGGACATCGCCGTCAATGCATTGGGCTTGGGCCATAGCGGAGGGCACATCATTCCGCATTTCGATCCCAGGGGCTGGCATCAACTTGGCATCGCACCGGGGGCTTTGAAGACCGCCATTGATCAGACGGTCCAACAGGTGGACATCATGACGGACCTGTTTACAGGAATTTAGGATGACCGGCACAATGCTTTTGAAAGCAGCAGGGACCCTTCAGCGACTGAGTGCCGCAGAGTCGAAAAACCGCTTCATTTTAGACGCGATGGAGCAGGTGTTGTCGTTTGGCGATTTTCAAAAGCAGGTCGATCATCCCATCGAACGCCAAGAGTTTCTCCAACTGGCGGTCGAGCGGATCAACGACATCATCAAGTTCGATATCAGCGCGATGTATTTGGTGGAACAGCAGACCTCCGCTCTCGAACGCCTTTGCTGTTTTCCCGCTGAGCTTCAAAATGAGCTGGAGGTCCAATTCGAGAGCCTGATTCAAAATGGTTATGTGGCCTGGGCTCTAAAAGAAAAACGCGGCATCATGGTCTACTCCACGGATCGGCGTTATTGCGTGCTGTTGCATGCCATGGCCACGTATGCCCGCATCAGGGGTCTTTTCATAGGCCTCTTTCCAGTCAAGTCCAACCGATTGCCCGACGGATCGCTTCAGGCCCTTTCGCTGGTTTTGCGCAACGCCGCCAATGCGTTGGAAAGCATCGAGTATTTGGGCATGTTCCAACGTCAGAACGCGGAGTTGCAAATCAAAGTGGATCAGAAGGTGGAAGAGCTGCGGCAACGCGACCAGCAATTGCTCAATGCCCGAAAAATGGATGCCATTGTAACCTTGGCCGGAGGCGTTGCCCATCAATACAACAACGCGCTGGCGGTATTGGTCGGGAATCTCGATTTAATGAGATTTGAAATCGCCCAGGGCAAAGACCTCAACAAATCTTTTGAGCGCATCGAAGCCGTTTCCCGGAAAATGCAGGAGCTCACCTACAAACTTTTGGCGTATGCGCGCGGCGGCAAACATAAAGTGGAAAAGGTTCCTTTGGAAACACTGGTGGAGAAGGCCTTGGGCGGGGTCGGGGACACCGGTGAAAGCCGTTTCGAGATGGAATTGGCGCTGCCTGCCGATCGGTATATGGTCCAAGTGGACATGACCCAAATGCAATTGGCGCTGGCGGCCATCGTGACCAACGCCATCGAGGCCCTCGAAACCAGCGGCGGCCGCATCGTGGTCGGCGCGGAAAAGTTCTCCATCCATGAAGCGCAGCAGGCGCCTCAGATGGAACTTTTGCCGGGTGACTACGTCGTCTTAAGGATTACGGACAACGGCAAGGGGATGGATGAAAGCACCCGGCAGTGTATCTTCGATCCTTATTTCACCACAAAGTTCACGGGCAGGGGCTTGAGCATGGCGGCCACCTACGGCATCATTAAAAATCACCTGGGTGAGATCGCCGTTGAAAGCGAATTGGGGAAGGGCACGACCGTTAAGGTTTACTTGCCCTTGGCCAATGAGTTGTCCCAACTCGATAATTGACAGGCGCCCTTACAGAGGTGCGAACTTGCCGGGTCATAAACCCTGCAGCACCTTCTTTACCAAATTGCCGTCCACCGCGGCGCCGAAATGGGCCATGATCGGTTTCATGGCCTGCATCTTGTTGTTGAATTTGGTGAAGTCGATGTTGGCCTTGATCCAGGCGGCGATGTCCGCTTCGGTGGCCATCTTGGGCAGGTAGGCTTCGGCCACTTCGATGAAGCGGTCGGTCTCGCCGCCGCCGGTTTGGGCGAGTACTTCCTTCTCGGATTTGACCAGTTTCTTGATGATCTGCACCACATCGCCGTCGGGAATCTCTTTCTGGGCCTGGCGGCCGAACTCTCCCATGATGACCCTCAGAATGCTTTTCTTCTCTTCGTCCTTGGCCTTCATGGCCGTCGCCAAGTCTTTCTTGATTTGATCCTGTAAGCCCATGGTTTCATCCTCCCTATGGTGGAATGTCATCCTTCGAGTAGACTGTGGGTTGATATTTTTCAGGAGCGGTGCCGTTTGTCAAGCGCCAAGGTTTGACAATTGCTTCAAAATTAAAGATATATGCGGTTCAGCAATGCCCCATGCCAACAGCAAAGGAGCCTGCCATGCGCGTGCTGCTCATCGAAGACGATACCAAGATCGCCTCGTTCGTGATCAAGGGCCTGCAGGCCGCGGGATTCGCCGTAGACCATGCCGCCGACGGCGACAGCGGCCTGGACCTGGCCCTGGTCGAACCCTATGAGGTGCTCATCGTGGACCTGATGCTGCCCAAGCGGGACGGGCTTTCCGTGATCCGCCACCTGCGGCGCGAAAAGATCACCACCCCGGTGATCATCCTCAGCGCCAAGGATTCGGTGGACGACCGCGTGCGCGGCCTTACGACCGGCAGCGACGACTACCTTTCCAAGCCATTCGCCTTCGCCGAGTTGCTGGCCCGGGTTCAGGCCCTGATCCGGCGGGCCAGCGGCGCGGCCGAGGCCACCCGTTTGACCGTCGGCAACCTGAGCCTCGATCTGGTCACCCGGGAGGTGACCCGCGACGGCCGGCGCATCGATTTGCAGCCCCTGGAGTATTCCCTGCTGGCCTATCTGATGCGCAACACCGGCAAGGTGATCTCCAAGACCATGATCATGGAGCATGTGTGGCACTACAATTTCGATCCCCAGACCAACGTGGTCGAAGCCCGCGTCTGCCGCTTGCGGGACAAGATCGACAAGGGGTTCGCGTCCAAGCTGCTGCACACGGTGCGAGGGGTCGGCTATGTTCTTCGACAGGATGCGTAATCTCTTTCATAGTTTGGCGTTTCGGTTGACCCTCTGGTATGCCCTGGTCTTCGTGCTGCTGGCGGTGACGGCCTTTGCCCTGTTCTATCTGCTGATCGTGCGGGTTATTGACCAGCGTACGGACGCCGACCTGCTGACCCAGGCCAACCGCCTCGGCCAGATTTACAATCTGGAGGGCAGCGAGATGTTGCAGCGCGCCGCCCTGCTGCAAGTGCAATCGGTGGGCGAGCACAAGATGTTCTTCCGCCTGTTCTATGCCACCGGCATCTTCTACTCCTCTTCCAATATGGCCTTTTGGAAGAATATCGGCACCGACCGCCGCGCCGTGGACGAGTTGCTGGTGCAAGGCCGCACCCACAGCTATGCCACCCAGGCGATCCCGGACCGTCCCTTTAAAGCCCGGGTCATCTACCGGCGCATCGGGCAATCCATCATGCTGCAAATGGGGTACTCCCTGGAAGCGGAAACGCGCCTGCTGCAAAGCTTCCAGCGTATCTTCATGATCACCATGGTCGCCCTGCTGGGGCTGGCCGTGGTGGTGGGCGGGTTCATGGCGCGGCGGGCCCTGGCGGGGGTCGCCTCGGTGACCCGCACGGCCAGGCAAATCTCCGAGAACGATCTGGAAACCCGCGTGCCGGTCTTCCATCAGCATAACGAGATCGATCAACTGGCGGTCACCTTCAACCAGATGCTGGACCGGATTCAGCACCTGGTGGTGGGCATCCGCCAGATGAACGATAATATCGCCCATGACCTGCGCAGCCCCATTACGCGCATCCGCGGCCTGGCCGAAGTGACCCTGGGGGGCGCCGACCTTGGGGAGTACCAGAACATGGCGGCCAGCACCATCGAGGAGTGCGACCGGCTGCTGCACATGATCAATACCATGCTCACGATTTCGAGGACCGAAGCGGGTCTCGATCCCAAAAGCTTTCAGGAGGTGGATCTGTCGGCCTTGGCCCAGGAGGCTTGCATCCTTTTTCAACCCTTGGCCGAAGACAAGGGCATTGCCCTGCACATCGAAGCCCAGAGCGTATGCCCGGTCAGCGGCAATGCTTCCATGTTGCAGCGCGTGCTGGGCAATCTGTTAGATAATGCCATCAAATATACTCCCCCGGGTGGGCGGGTGCGGGTCGGTGTGGCTTGTGATGCAAACAGCGCCCGGCTGACGGTTGAGGATACCGGCGCGGGCATCGCCCCCGAAGATCATCCCAAGGTTTTCGAACGCTTCTTCCGCGGCGACCAGAGCCGCGCCCAGGATGGCGCCGGTCTGGGGCTCAGCCTGGCCCGGGTGATCGTCCGGGCCCACGGCGGAGAGATTGGCTTAGCCAGCCAACCCGGCCAGGGAAGTCTCTTTACGGTGCGCCTACCCATGGATGCAAACGCAGTGCGCTAAAATCCCGCGTGGCAGGGCGGGCATCTGCTTCATCCAGAACATGATCAAATGGTAATCTTGGAATCATTTCCCCGTCATTATTTTGTATTATTGTTGCGCTAAACCAAAGCGTGACGCCCGATCCAAAAGGAGGCAATACATGTCCAAGTTCAAATCGATTCTTTTAATCCTGTTTTTGGTAGCAGCCTCGGCAGCCCTGCCGGGTTTCGGTTCGGTTCAAGCCCAGAGCGACGAGGTGGCCATGGTGCCGGCCAATTTTTCCCAATTGGCCGAAATCGCCCGCCCCGGCGTGGTCAACATCCGCACCGAGCGGACCATGAAAGGCGGCGGCCGGGTCTATCGGCATTTCTTCGGCGACCCTTTCGGCGGCCAGCGCAATCCGTTCGAGGATTTCTTCGGACCGTTCGGCGAGCAACCCCAGCGTGAGCAAAAGCAGCAGAGCCTGGGCTCGGGATTCATCATCGATAAGGAAGGCTTCATCGTTACCAACAACCACGTCATCGATGACGCCGATGAAATCAAAGTCCGCTTGGCCGACGAGAAAGAGTACGATGCCAAGGTCATCGGCCGCGATCCCAAAACCGATCTGGCCCTGATCAAAATAGAGGGGGTCAAGGATCTGCAACCCTTGCCGTTGGGCGATTCGGAAAAGCTCAAAGTCGGGACCTGGGTGGTGGCCATCGGCAGCCCCTTCGGTTTGGAACAGACGGTCACGGCCGGTATCGTCAGCGCCAAAAAGAGGGTGATCGGGGCCGGACCTTATGACGATTTCATTCAAACCGACGCTTCCATCAACCCGGGCAACAGCGGCGGGCCGCTGCTCGACCTTCAGGGCCGGGTGGTGGGCATCAACACCGCCATCGTGGCCAGCGGACAGGGGATCGGTTTTGCCATTCCCATCGACATGGCCAAGACCATTGTGGCCCAGCTCAAAGACAAAGGTGAAGTGACCCGCGGTTGGTTGGGGGTCGGCATCCAGGATCTCACCCCCGAGCTGGCGGAATATTATGGATTGGAGGCCCGCAAGGGTGTCGTGGTGACCCAGGTGTTCGAAGGCGACCCGGCCGCCAAGGCCGGCGTGCAGAAAAATGATGTCATCATCGCCTTGGACGGCCAACCGGTATCCACGGGGCGCGAATTGTCGGCCATCGTGGCCAACCGGGCCGTGGGTGACAAGACCAAAATCACCCTGCTGCGCGGCGGCAAGGAGATGACCGTCACCGCCACCGTGGCCAAACGGGAAGACGAAAAACTGAGCGCCGGGGCCGAACAGAAAGAGAGCGATGCCCTGGGGTTGCAGGTGGCCGAGCTTTCGGCCGAACGCGCCCAGCAATTTGGCCTGGATAAAGATGAAAAAGGGGTGCTGGTGGTGGATGTCGAAAATGGCAGCCGCGCCGACAAAGCCGGCATCCGCGTGGGCGATCTGATCAAGGGGATCAACCGCAAGAAAGTTGAAAACTTTAAGGATTATGAAGGATTGATGGATAAGGCCGACAAGAAGGAGCCGCTGCATATGTTGATCATGCGCCGCAACGAGGGCTTGAAAGCCGTCAAAATCCTACCTTAAATATAAAGCCCTTTTCCCTCCCCCCGCGAAAGCAGGGACCCGCCCCTGCGTGCGTCGGGCCGGTGGCCACAAGCAGCCACCGGCCCATTTTCTTTTATAATCTTGACAGAAAGGGATTTGCCTCCTAAATTAGCGCTAAATTTTCCAGCTCCGCGAAGCTGAAGTTTTGGAGATTAACGCAATGCCGGTATACGAATTCAAATGCCAATGCGGTCACCTCTTTGAAGAACTGGTTCCCATGGGAACCGAAACCCATCAATGCCCTCGCTGCCATAAAAAACAGGCCAAAAAGATCATGAGCGCCTGCACCTTCGAGCTTAAAGGCGGCGGCTGGTATGCCGACGGTTATGCTTCGTCTAAAAAGTAGCGCCACGCCTTTTTCAATTCGCCATTGATTCTCCTGCTGTAGTCCAGGGCCCAAGGCCCAAAGATGGCCGCTGCATGCCCCGGACCTGCCCCCAAGGCGTGTTTTATTCTCTGCCTCTATAGCGCGTTTTGCGATAACCCTTTTAAAGGAGTTAGCATGCAACGTACCCCGGCCGTCCCGAAGATCGGCGAACTGAACACATTTGCGCTGCAAGCCATCCAGAAAATGGGGCAGGAGGCCCTGAAGTATTACGGCAAGGGACAGTCCGGACAACCCTTCGACCAGAACTTGGTCACCCAGGCCGAACTGCATCTCAACGATGCCTTCCAGCATCATCTCGCCGAGCGCTTTCCCGATCATCGCCTCTATGGCCGCGAACCCGTAGGCGAGGGGTACAGCCACGAAGGCAAACGATTCCTGTGGGTCTTCGACCCGCTCGACGGCGTCGACAATTTCCAGACCGGCATCCCCATCTGGGGGATGTCCCTGGCCCTGTACGAGAACCACTGGCCGGTGCTGGGTATCTTTTTCATGCCGGCCACCAAGGATCTGTTCCGCGCCACGGCCGGCGAGCCGGCCTACTGGAACGACCGGCCGATTCGCATCGCCGACCGCGGCGACCTTTCCCAGGAGAGCGTCATTCTGACTTTCTCGCGCTTCAATCAGAACTATCGTTGCCGCTTTACCGGTAAGATCAGAGCCATGGGCAGCACCGGGGTTCACTTGTGCTATGTGGCCATGGGACGGGCCGACGCGGCCATCGTGGCCAATGAATATTTCAAGGATCTGGCGGCGGTGCGGGTGATTGTGGAATCGGCGGGCGCTAAATTGTTCAAGCTGGATGGATCGGCCTTTTTGTTAGGGGAATACCTGGACGGCCAAAAGATCGATGAACCGGTGATGGTGACCAGTCCGGCCAATGCCGCCGCGGTCCTGGCGGGCCTGCAAAAATGGTGATTTCTTAAGCCACCTTCTTAGGCATCCTTGGTCTTTTTAGCGGCCCGGTCGCCGCGGCCCTCTTTCTTGTAAAAATAGGCGCAGACGGCCAGAACGCAGCTAAAGACCATGCAAAAGAGCCAAATCTCGTCCGAAGTACGGCGTTCCAGCAGGTAAAAGACCCAGGCAAGCAAGATCAGCAGTTTCGGGTTCATCGTCTCACTCCGCTCAGACACTACTCGCAAGTCCGACCAAAGGGGTATCCCCCACATCGTTTCATAGGCGATCGAGATTTATATCGGCTGTTTTGAAAAGATCTTAATGGCGACCGCAGATTTCGTAATCCTGCCGAATGGCAGGATAGTCTTTGAAAACAACCAAAAAAAGCTTGAAGGCGGCGGTCTCCAGGTAGGCATAAAAAGGAGTGGCCAGCACGATGGCCAGGAGCACGCGCACGTTGCCTGGTGTGATTTTGGACAGGATAAGGGTGGTTGTGAGGCTGATGAAAAGGAGTTCCAACCCCATCCAGGCCAGATAGAACAGCCAGGCGCGCCAAGCCACGGGCCATGCGCTGACCGTTTTGAACAGCAAACCGAGTTTTTCCAGGGGGCTGCCGGCGGCATTGACCGCCAGCTTGCCGGCGAAAGAGAAACCCGCCCATATCCAGGGGAGCGTAACGCCCAGGACGATGCCCAGGCCCCATACCCATCCGCCGCCGGGATGGCGCTGCCACCCGAGACGGCAGATATAAAAACAGATCGCGCACCATCCGGCGATGGCGGCGCACCAGGCCAGCAGCGCCAGAAAATACCAGGCCGGTGCTTTCCAACCGATGGCAGCCAGCGAGCCGAAAATGGCGAACCGCCCGCGCACATTGCGGTGCCTGCGGCGCAGGTCGCTGGCGGGCCACAGCCAGAGGAGCTTTTTGAGCAGGAAAAGGCCGGCCACGGCCAGCATCAGATCTTCAGAGCCCATCTGTTTCCAGACCATCCCGGGAAATTTGAAAAGCATGCGGGCGGAAAGCTCAGGATCCACCCGCCAGAAGGGGGGCATCTTGAGGTTCAAGTGATAGGTCCCCTTGATGAGCTTGATGAGGCGGTCGGCGCCGCACAAAAAGAAGATCAGCAACAGAAACGATTTGGAGTTGAGAAGATCCGCCAGCGGCTGGAGGGTTATGAATTTCAGCCGCTCTTGAATTGGAACGTTCATACGCGCCTAGACTTCCTTGAACCGCCAGTAGGGGAAATCCAATTCGTATTGGGCCACGGGACCGGGGGAAGCCTCCCGGCTGGCCACCATCCACAAGATGCTCTTGCGCTGCTGGTTAGCGGTCGGAGCCATGGGGTCCCAATCGGGCATGAGCACCAGGGCGTTGTCGGCGCTGTACTCGATATCCCCCGACTCCTTGAAAGAACTAAGGTCCGGTTTTTCGCCGTAACCGCCGCCCTTGCCGCGGCTCAGTTCGCTGATTACCAGAAAACAGGCGTTGTGTTCGTCGCGGATCGATTCCAGTTGCCGCAACCAGGAGTCGATGCCCGTGCGCCGCTCGCTCAAATCCTTGAAAGGCAGCTTGTGCAGGCTGTCCACCACGATGAGCAGCTCATCCTTGCGTGTCTCATGGCGGATGAAGTCGATATGCCGGCGCATGGTGTCGGGCGTCAACTGGCGGTCGTTGACTACCCGGAAATAGGTCAGCAGCGATTGAAACTCAGTCAGGGCCTGGTCGAGAATTTTGTTCTCTTCGGGGTTGAGTTGGTCGGCGCGGATCTGCTTTTCGGCCAGGTGGCTCAGGCGCACCAGGGTGCGCATGTAGATCTTCTGGCGGCCGTTTTCGAAATCGTAGTAAATTACCGGCACTTCCCGACGGGCCACTTCCGAGGAGATCTGCATGAAGAAGCACGATTTGCCGGCTTTGGGCGGCCCGCCCATGATGTTGATGCCCCGCAGGCCGTCCAGGTGACGGTCCATCTTCGCAAAGCCGGTGGCCAATCCCGGCATGGCTTTGCCCTTCTCCTTGTCGAGCTGGGTGACGAACCGGTCGTGCTCTTTTTCCGGTGCGCTGAAGGGCGAAAAGGCTTTGGAAAGCCGGATCATTTGCTGAAGCGCTTTGGGGGTCTCCACCGCCGGGTCCGCGGCCAGGTGGATCAGATCCTCACCCCGTTTGAGATGGGACGGCCAGGAGAGAATGCGGGCCTTGAAACCGATCACCACGGCGAATTCCCGGGCCGCCAGGCGGGCTTCGGGCGTATTGGGCACGAGCAGGAAAAGGTGTTCGATGCGGTCGAGCCGCTCGGGGCGCAGGTTGACGATCTGATCCACCGCGGGCACGGCGATGGCGGGATAACCCAGCTCCTTGAGAATCAACGCATTGACTTCACTGGTGGTGATGAACAGGGCCCCGCCGTCGCAGCGGCCGATCTCCCGGGCGTTGAAGATCGCCGCTTCGCCAGTGAAGAACGTCTCGTCGCCGTGCCAGAATTGATCTTGCTCCCTGCTCGGCAGCACGCAGTGGGCCGCATAGGCGAAGCCGCTCTCCTGGAAATAGGGATAGACCAGGTAGCGGCCGTTGTACCCCACGCGCATCTGCTTGAGCGTGGCCTGCGAAATGCCGTATCGGCCAAAGTAAGCATGCTGTTCGGCGCTCATTAGGGAGGCAAACTTATCCAACTCCATACCCAGGTGGCGGGATGGATAGTTCTGATTGAGGGCATAGGCATCGTCATCGGGATCGAAGCCCGGCACCTGGGTGCCGGCGATGCCCATCAGGCGCGCGAAGTGCGAATGAAACCCGCTGGGAACGCAATCGTTCAGGCACCGGAAGTGCCCGCGAAAGTAGCTCTCGGGGTTGAGCAGGACCACCAGCCGACCCGGCTTCTCTTTCTTCTGACGGCCGCAAAAGGGGCAGGGAGCGATGAGGTGGGTGCCCTTCCAGGCCGCCTCGGGCAAATGGGCCTCGTAAAAGGCTTTAATCTGTTCGAAGGGGATCATGCCGCTGGGTCCTTCTCGTTCGGTTGGCTACCATTTCTCACAAACCGCACGCAGGGTTGTTGTGCGTGGAGGGCATTATAGGCCGCGGCCCCGGCAATGTAAATAATGCACGCGAAAGGGCGAAAACGGTCCGGCGGAGTGCTTGACACAGGGACTGGATTAATTACTATCTTGGCATCAAAAAATAAGTAATAGCCGTTGATCGTATTTAG
>JAKAFO010000350.1 GCA_021819735.1 Deltaproteobacteria bacterium | reverse complement strand
CCTTCCGGCCCGACACCGTGGTCACCACCGATCCCTACCGCCGCTACCTGTGGCACCGCGATCACCGCATCGTGGGCCAGGTGGTGCTGGACGCCGCCTTTCCCTTTGCCCGGGATCACGCCGCCTACCCCGATCTGCTGGCCGACGGCTACGAGCCCCACAAGGTCAAGGAGCTGCTCTTCTTCGGCGCCGAAGATATCAACCACTACAGCGACATCAGCGACACCATCGACCAGAAGCTGGCGGCCCTCAAGTGCCACGCCAGCCAGATGCGCGAGCTCAAGGCCGAAGACCTGGATGCCTGGCTGCGCCAGCGCTACAAGAACCTGGCCGCCAAAAGCGGCTACGAGCTGGCCGAAGCCTTTCACCGTGTGGTGATGCCGGGATGAAAGCCATGGCCCTGTTGCGCTCGGGTATTTCCTGGGCCGCCGGCACCTGCCTCTTCGTGCCCCTGGGCAGCCTGGTCGTGCTGCTGAGCTTTCTGGCCCCGCCCCGGCGCTTCCACCCCTTCGCCAGTTGGAGCTGCCGCCTGATCCTGCGGGCCCTGGGCGTGCGCGTGAGGGTGACGGGGCGCGAATATCTGCACCCCGGCCGCACCTATCTCTTCGTGGGCAACCACGTCAATCTCTTCGATGTCTTTGTCTTCTACGGCTACATCCCCTTGTTCTTCCGCGGGGTCGAGCTGGACGAACACTTCGACTGGTTCTTTTACGGCCGCATCATCCGGCGCCTGGGCATGATTCCCATCAGCCAGAGCAACGGCCGCGCGGCCCTGCGCAGCCTGAAGACGGCCCAGGCCGCGCTGGCCGACGGCACCTCGGTCCTGATCCTGCCCGAAGGCGGCCGAACGCTGGACGGTGCCTTTCAACCGTTTAAAAAGGGTGCTTTTCTATTGGCCCGGCGCGTGGCCGTGGAGGTGGTGCCGGTGGTCATGACCGGCGCCTTCGATATTCTGCGAAAGGGCCGCCTGTTTATCCGGCCCGGCCGCATGGGCCTGCACTTGGGCGCGCCCATCGCCCATGGGACCTTGAAGCACATGGAAGTAGAGGCCATCGCGGATCTGGTCCGTCGGCGCATGGACGAGCTTTTCGCCCGCCCCTGACTCCGGCATCAAACCCTGCATTTGGCTTCGTCCAATATGTTGCGGATGGTGAGGGCCAGCTCTTTTTTGACGATGGGCTTAAAGGCCAAGGCCTTGATCGGCAGTTTGGCCACTGTCTCTTCGGAAAGGGTGCGGCTGTAACCGGTGCACAGAATCACGGGAATGTCCGGCCGGATGCGCATCAGCTCCGCGGCCAGAATGTCGCCGGTCATGTGGGGCATGGTCATGTCGGTGATCACCAGGTCGAAGGCCTCGGGCGCGGTCTGGAAGAGCGTCAAGGCCCTGCGGCTGTCGGTCTCGGTCACCACCGAGTATCCCAGCCGTTCCAGGGTCTGGCGGCCCATCAGGGTGATCGGCAATTCGTCGTCCACCAGCAAAATGCGCTCATGGCCCGCGGGCAGGGGCTCGGCGCCGTTCTCCTTTTGCTCGGCGGGGGAGCCGGCCACCGGGAAGTAGATGCTGAAGACCGTTCCCCGGCCGATTTCGCTTTCGACGAAGATCTTTCCGCCGTAGCTCTCCACGATGCCGTGCACCATGGCCAGCCCCATGCCGGTGCCCTGGCCGGTCTCCTTGGTGGTGAAGTACGGCTCGAAGATCGAGGGCAGTATATCGGCCGGGATGCCGTGGCCGGTGTCGGCCACGGAAAGGATCAGATAGTGCCCGGCCGCCAGTTCCGGGTAGCGGCGGCCCCAGGCGGCGTCCACGTGGCTGTCGATCAGGTCGATGCGCAGCACGCCGCCGCGCTGGGCCATGGCGTGGCCGGCGTTGGTGCACAGGTTCATCAGGATCCGGTGGACCTGGGTGGGATTGCCCAGAATCGAGGCGTCGCTGGCGATATTCTGCTCGATGCTGATGGTGGCGGGCAACGAGGAGCGGATCAACTTGATCGTCTCCTTGACGATGGCGCGCACCTGAATGGGTTTGATGCGCTCGTCCGAACGCCGGGCAAAGGCCAGGATCTGCTGCACCAGCTCCTTGGCGCGCTTGCCGGCGGTGAGCACCTCGCGCAGATTGTCTTCCAGCAAGGTGCCCTTTTCGGCGTCCTCCAGGGCCAGCTCCGTGTAACCGAGGATCGAGGCCAGGATGTTGTTGAAGTCGTGGGCGATGCCGCCGGCCAAGGTGCCGAGGGCTTCCATCTTCTGGGCCTGGCGCAGATCGGCCTCCATCTTTTTGACTTCGGTGATGTCCGTGGCGATCTGGATCTTGACCAGGTGACCGTCGGTCCAGCGGATGGCACGGTCGTAGTTCACCGTCCAGCGACCGGTGGCATTGTTGCGTTCGTGCCACACATGCACCCCGTTGGGCTCGCCCTGGGCATTGATCAGTTTGGCATTGGTGCAACCCTCGCACGGGCCGGATGCTTCCCGGATGACTTTCCAGCAAATCTCGCCCGTGGCGTCCCGGCCCAGGCGCTGGATCATCTGTCGGTTCATGAACAGGATTCGGTAGGTTTGCATGTCGCAGACATAGATGGTGGCATCGATGCTGTCCAGCACCGTCAAAAAGCGCTCGTGGTGCATGCGCAGCTTGTCTTCCACCAGCTTGCGGTCGGTGATGTCGCGATTGCTCACCCGGCGGCCGAGAAAAAGGCCGTCGTCGGAGAAGACCGGTTGGCAGTAATGGCTGATCCACTTGATCCGGCCGTCCCGGGCGCAGATGCGGAAGTCCAGGCTGGCCTCGGGTTCCTTTTCTCGGGTGTCTTCTTCGATGTGACGCGCTACCCCGGGGCGATCTTCTTCGTGAGCGATTTTGGTGAGCAGGGCGGGGTTCTGTAGAAACGCACTCACCGGATAGCCGGTCATCTCTTCACACGAGGGCGAGATGTACTTGAAATCCCCCGATGGTGCGATCCAATACTCCCAATCGTGGGTAAAGTCCGAGACGATGCGGTAGCGCTCCTCGCTCTGGCGCAGACTGGCGCTGATGGCCTGCTCGTTGAGCAGCAGGCGCTTGAGCCCGTCGAGCATGAAGGCCGTGGTGATGGTGACGAAGGTATTGAGCACCAGAAAGTTGGCGGTCATCACCAGCCACTTTTGCATGGCGTTTTCCATCAGGGCGGCCCAGGGCAGCGTTCCCGTATCGATCAGCAGGGCCACGCCCAGCAAGGCCAAGGTGTTCAGGATCAGGGTGACGACCGCGGCCCGCAAACCGATGATCGTGCTGATCATCACCGAGATGCCGAAGAGCCAGATGTAGCCGGCACCCACCGGCCCCAACAGCCAGAGCAGGCCGACGGCCAGGGCATAGAGATTGAGGCAGGCCAGCACGGCCCGCCGCCGCAGCGACCAGCGCGGTTTGAACAGTACCAGCAGAATGCTGCCGTACACCAGCAGGTCGAGCAGCATGACGTTCCAGCGCCGCTCCAGGTAGGCCAGGGTCAGGGAAGGGATCAGCGCCACCGGCCCGCAGACGCCGGCGATAAAGCACATGACGAACAGCACCCGCTCCCGCCAGAAGGTGAGCGGATCGCCGTGCCAGACATACGCCGGCAGCATGCGCTTTTCCAGCGCGCCCCAGGCGGGCGCGAGCCTGTCGAGGAAATGCACTTATTTTACTTCCCAGCGCAGTTGAAACTCGACCTCCTGGACCCCAGCCTCCCGTTCGTGCTCGATGCAGAAGGTGGCCGTGGCCGGGATGGTCAGCCGCTCGCCGGCAATTTGGATGCTGAAGGCTTTGCCTTGCTCCAGGCTGTCGGCCAGCCGCCGCAGTTTGGCGGCCATCTGGCCGGCGGTGTACCCTTTTTCGATGTCCCGTGCTGCTTTGCGTTTCATGAGACGCCTTTCGTGTCGAGGTCAAAACGCTTGCCCGTTAGCCGTGCGCTCCTTCCGCCGTGCCTACATCGTAAGTCGTATTGAACATGTCGAAATCGCCATGGGGATGCGGGCCACGCCGAGAAGAGAATCCGATTCGGAAGAGGAAGCAAAGGTCCAGGCTTTTGGCGATGATGGTCTACAATAAAATGTCTCGGGTTTTAATTCAACCGGAAATACGTTGCCTTGGGTGCCCGGCGAACAAAGCCCCATCAACGCCACGGTTGGGTGAAGGTGACGGTGGGCCGCTCGTGGGGGGCATCGGTCGCAAAAATCAAACCGGTGACCGAGGCATGGCTGGGATAGCTGGTGGCGTAGCCCGCCTCCCGCAGGCGGCTCTTGTTCTGGGGCAGCAGCTCCCAGCCCAAGGCCCACAGCACGGTGAAGATGATCACATCCCCATGGGAGACTGCCGCCACCTGCTCGCCGGCAAAGTGCCGGCGGACGAAGCCCAGAAATCCTTCCACCCGCCGGAAGATATCGGCCGGCTGTTCGAACGGCGCCGGCACGCCGGTGTAGATATCGCCGCGCTTGCGGTCGATCTGGTCGCCGGGCACGCCTTCGTAAATGGTCCGCACTTCGTTGAGACGGCTGTCCCGGCGCAGGCGCAGGTGGGGATGCCGCTGGCGGATCTCTTCGGCCGTCTGGCGCGCCCGCAGCAGCGGGCTGGTGAACACGGCCCGCAGGGGCGTCTCCGCCAGGAAAAGGGCGGTCTCGCGGGCCTGGCGCCGGCCATTGACGCTCAAGCCGAAGCGCGGCAGGCGGCCGTAGAGCACTTTGCGGGGATTGTGAACCTCCCCGTGGCGGACTAAGTGGATGATGGTCGGCGTCATGTTCCGCGCTATAGCATCTTTGTCTTGGGTTGGCCATACGCCAAAAGGGCGGTCGCACAATATGTGCGTACTATTTTACACGGCGTGCAAAATTTTGCATCCCGGCCGTCCGGCTCCAGCCCAGACCGCCCGCCAATCGTTAGCCGATCGCTATCGTGACGGCGCCCGCGGCCGGGCATGTTCTTTGCTGTATCTTTCGAGTTTCCCGAGATTCATTTCTACAAGCAATTTGGAGGATTCGATGCGAGTCAAACGGACGATGGCGGTCACGGCGATGGTGCTGGCGCTCATGCTGGGGTGCGGTGGTGGTGGCGGCAGCAGTGATGGCGGCAACGGCGCTTCCGACGATTCGGCGGTTCCCAGCGCCAACAGCCCCGGCGGCAACGCCACGGCCGGTCAGACCGAACCGGTATGCGGCGTCGGCGAAAGCGAAGGCGCGGTCCGGGCGCCGGTCTTCGTGCGCAACCTGGACGGCCAGACCAGTTGGTTTGCTTCCCCCATCGTGGTGGATCTGGACGGCGACGGCGATAACGAAATCGTGGCCGCCTAC
>JAKAFO010000349.1 GCA_021819735.1 Deltaproteobacteria bacterium | reverse complement strand
GGACGAAAAGGGACCCAAGCTTCTGGCCGACACGGTGATTCCCATGGAAGAGGCCGAAACCCTCTGGACCGCCGAAGTGCACTTCAACATCGACGTGACCCGCACCGACAAAGAGAAGTTGGAGCGTCTGCGCGACCTGATTCGACGCTATCCCGGCGACTGCTCGGGATGGCTGCACCTGAAAATGGAAGAAGAGGTGGAGACCATCGTCGCCATGTCCGAACAGTGGCGCATCCAGCCCGGTGAGGCCTTTAACCGCGAAGTGGCCGCCCTGCTGGGTTACGGCGCCGTGGAGACCCGTTGCGGCGAGATCAAGCCGGCCGAAGGCAACGGCCACCGGGCGCGCAACGGCCGCAGAGCACATTAAAAATAAAGGAAGAGGAAGTACTCGATTATGCAAGTACCCCTGCTGGATCTGAAAGCACAGTACCGACAAATCAAAGCAGAAGTGCGCGCGCGCCTGGACGAGATCTGCGAGAGCCAAATGTTCATCCTGGGACCCGAGGTGGCCCGAATGGAAGAAGCCCTTGCCGGTTACTGCCGGGCGCCCCATGCCGTGGGCGTGTCGTCGGGCTCCGACGCCCTGATCATCGCCCTCATGGCCGCCGGCATCGGTCCGGGCCACCGGGTGCTCACGACCCCCTACACCTTTTTCGCCACGGCCGGGGCCATCGCCCGGGTGGGTGCCTTGCCGGTCTTCGTGGACATCGAGGCCGATACCTACAACCTGGACCCCTCAAAGCTCGCTGCCGCGTTGGAACGCATGACCCCGGCCGAGCGCGCCACGGTCAAGGCCGTCATCCCCGTGCATCTCTACGGCCAGTGCGCCGAGATGGACCCGATCCTGGGGATTTGCCGACAGTACAATCTGACGATCATCGAAGACGCGGCCCAGGCCATCGGCGCCGAGTACAAGGGCCGGCGGGCCGGCAGCATGGGCGCCTTCGGCTGTTTTTCCTTCTTTCCTTCCAAGAACCTGGGGGCCTTCGGCGACGGCGGCCTGGTCACCTGCCTGTCCAAGGAGATGGATCAAAAGTTGCGCCTGCTGCGCATGCACGGCATGGAACCTAAATACTACCACCATGCCATCGGCGGCAATTTCCGCCTGGACGCCCTGCAGGCCGCCATCGTGGCCGTGAAGCTGCCCTACCTGGACGGCTGGAGCACGGCGCGGCAGAAGAATGCCGCCCTCTATCGCAAACTCTTCCAGGAAGCCGGCCTGGCCCAACGCATCGGCCTGCCCGTGGAGAAGCAAAGCCGCCACATCTACAACCAGTTCGTGATCCGCGTGCCTCAAAAGCGCGACGCCCTGCGCGAGTACTTGGCCACCCAGCAGATCGGCAGCGAAGTGTACTACCCGATGTCGCTCCACCAGCAGACCTGCTTCGCCTACCTGGGGTACAAGACCGGCGATTTTCCCGTCTCCGAGCAGGCCGCGGCCCAGACGCTGGCCTTGCCGGTCTATCCGGAGCTGAGACCCGAACAATTGGCGTATGTGGTGGAGAAGATCGGGGAGTTTGTTAAGAAAGGCTGAAGATGAACATTTCCCTTGGCTTCTCTCCCTGCCCGAACGACACCTTCATCTTCAACGGACTGGTGAACGGCGGGGTGGCGTGGCCGGGCCACCGCTTGCAGCCGGTGTTGCACGACGTCGAGACCCTCAACCGGATGGCCTTCGACCAGACCCTGGATGTCAGCAAACTCTCGTTCTACGCCTGGCTCAAGGTTCAGGAGAATTACCGTCTGCTGGCCAGCGGCGGCGCCCTGGGCTACGGCTGCGGGCCGCTGGTGATCGCGCGCAAGCCCTTGACCCGCCAGGATATGGCCGGCTGCCGGATCGTGCTGCCCGGGCAGTGGACCACGGCCCATTTGCTGCTGCAACTTTGGGCCCCGGATGCCCGCCAGCGCCGTTTCGTGCCCTACGACCGCATCTTCGCGGCCCTGGAGGCCGACGAAGCCGACTGCGGGGTCATCATCCACGAGAGCCGTTTTACTTTCCAGGATGCCGGATTCCAGGCCGTGGTGGATCTGGGCGCCTGGTGGGAGGCCGAAACCGGTCTGCCCATCCCCCTGGGATGTATTGCCGCCCACCGGCGGTTGCCGCCGGCGCTCACCAGTGAATTGGAAGCCAAGATTCGTGACAGTATCGAAGCGGCACGCCGGGACCCCGAAAGCGCCCTGCCGTACGTCCGCGCCCATGCCCAGGAGATGACCGCCGAGGTGCTGCGGGCGCACATCGACACCTTCGTCAATCCTTTCAGCCTCGATCTGGGCGCCACCGGCCGCAACGCCATCGACACCCTGGCGGCCAGGGCGCGGCAGGCAGGGCTGCTCGCATGATCGCCGTACTTTTTGCCACCAACCGGGAGGCGCGTCCCTTTTTGACCCTGGTGGGCGCCGAGCCGCTGGAGGCCCAGCCGTTTGCGGTCTACAAGAGCCCGGCTTATTCGCGCTTGCGCATCGTGATCAGCCGCATGGGCAAGATCGCCGCGGCCACGGCCTGTCAGGCCATGATCCTGCGGCAGGGGGCCACGCGCATTGTGAACCCCGGGGCCTGCGGGGCCTTGCGCGACACTCCCGAACTGGCCGTGGGCCAATTGGTGCGCATCAGCGAGGCCTCGGAGGGCGATCACGAAATCTTCGGCAAACGGGTCGCGCCGGTGCCCTGCGGCGCCGGCCTGGGCGCGGCCCTGCCGCCGGCGCGCCTGGTGACCAGCGACCGGCCGGTCTTCGACCCCGTGCGGCGCGCCGAGTATGCCCAATTTGGCGATGTGGTGGACATGGAGGGGGCGGCGGTGGCCCGGGCGGCAGCGCTTTATGGGGTGCCCTGCGATCTGATCAAAGGGATCACCGACACGGCCCTGCATCTGGAGCGCGAGATGCTGCTGCGCAATCTGGACACGGTGTGCGAGCGCCTCGCCCTGTTTTTAAGAGATGCACTATCCGAGTGGGAACATGGTCAGTAAAATCTTGCGCTTCATCAAAATCGAGCACACCGCTTTCAGCCTGCCGCTGCTTTTTACGGGCGCCTGGATGGGGGCCGGGCATGCCTGGCCGTCGCCGGGGGTGTTGGTCGGCATCATCGCCGCCGCCGTGGGGGCGCGCACCTTCGGCATGGCCTGCAATCGGATTTTCGACCGCCGCATCGACGCCCGCAACCCGCGCACGGCCGGGCGCGAGCTCCCCTCGGGCGCCATGGGCGTGGGCACGGCCCTGGCCGTGGCCCTGGGCGGCCTGGTCGTCTATCTGACCGCCTGCGCCCTGCTCAACCGCTGGTGTCTGATCCTTTCGCCGGTGCCCCTGGTGCCCTTGCTGGGCTACTCGTTGCTCAAACGCTTCACGGCCCTGTGCCACTTCGGCATCGGCCTGTGCCTGGCCCTGGCGCCCCTGGGCGCCTTCGTGGCCGCCGCCGGGCATGTGGATCTGACGGCCGAGGTGTGGATCTTCTCCGCCTACGTTTTCTTCTGGCTCAGCGGCGCGGATATTATCTACGCCTTGCTGGACATCGAGAGCGACCGGCGCACCGGCATCCACAGCATTCCGGCGGCCTTGGGGGCCCGCAGGGCGCAGATAGTGGCCGCCGGCTCCCATCTGATCTCCCTGAGCGCCTTGATGCTGCTGCTCTTTCTGGCCCGGGCGGGATGGCCGGCCATGCTCTCAATGGCGGTCACCTTGCTTTTCTTTGGGGCCATGTATCTACCCTGGATTCCGATCTCCAAGCGCTTCTTTCCGATTTCCACCCTGGCCGGGGTGGCCGGGGCCATCACGCCGCTGTTCGTCTGAATGGTATGCCTTTTCGTCGAACGCGGCGCCATTTGCTTCGATCGGCGGAGGCCGAAAGGAGACACTGAAAAATATGTCTTCCAGCGACAAATCCACATGGACCTTTCGCGCCCGGTTCAGGCGCCATGCCTTTGGGTGGCGCTCGCAACCGGCGATTGCGCGCATAAAGGAAGCGGTTGCGGAAATCAAGAAAGCGGCCCGCAAAGACCCGCTTCTGGGCGTCGAGGGTGCCGTGCTGCTGCTTGAAAGGATCTCACCGGCGATCGAGCAGGTGGACAGTTCATCGGGCGCCATCGGCACGGCCGTGAACAATGCCATCGAGGCGCTGGTACCGATCATCGCCAACGCGCCGGCCGATGACAAACTGCGAGACGATTGGCTGAAACGCCTCTGGCAGGCGGTGGAAGCGGACGGTATTCCATATATCGAAATACTATACGACCACTGGGGGGATTTGTGCGCATCCGCGCCGTGCGCATCGCACTGGGCGGACGAATTCATTGACGGCGTGCGGATGAGCTGGGGGCCGGAGCCGGAGCTGCAAGGCCACTACAAGGGAACGGTCGCCTGTCTGAGTGCGCTGCTTGAAGCCGGGCGCAACGAAGAGATCCTGCAACTGCTGCAACTGGCCCCTTACAAGTCCTGGCACTATCGGCAATGGGGCGTAAAAGCGCTTCTGGCCATGGGTAAAAAAGGCAACGCGCTGAGTTTTGCGGAGGATTCCCGCGGGCGCAATGAATCTAATTCTTTGATCAGCGAGGCCTGCGAAGAGATCCTTCTATCCAGCGGCCTGTCCGAACAAGCCTACAGTCGCTATGCCATCGACGCCAATTGGAAAACCACCTATTTGGCCACTTTCAGCGCCATGGCAAAAAAATACCCGCACAAAAAACCCGAGGATATTTTGAAGGATCTCGCAGACAGCACTCCCGGGGAAGAGGGCAAATGGTTCGCCGCAGCCAAATCGGCCAGTCTCTATGGGCTAGCGATTGAATTGGCCCACCAAAGCCCCTGCGATCCCAGGACCCTTATCCGGGCGGCCAAGGAGATGGCCGAAAAACAACCACGTTTTGCCTTGGAAGCCGGCATGGCGGCACTGCAGTGGCTTGCACGGGGCTATGGCTACGAGGTCACAAGCTTAGACATCCGGCAGGCCTATCAATGGACCATGAAAGCCGCCGAGCATGCGGGCTGCACGTCTGAGGCCCGCCAGCGACTTAGCGATCTGGTGGCAAGAGAAAAACAAGCAGATGGTTTTGTTTCTCAAATTTTAGAGTCCGAATTGAAACTAAAAATGGCAAAGCAGGATCTACTTTAAAGCGCTGATACTTGCTCTTGGCCCTGAACATTTGAAGCGTCTACAAGCACTATTTCCCCTTCTTTGCATCTTCCACCTTAAAGCCTGAGGCCTGAAGAATTTTTTTCGTAACTATTCAGCATAAAAACATAAAAAGAAGTAAAAAAAGACTTGACAGGGTTTTTGCGAAAAGTTCTGAATTTCGATTCTGGTCGGTGATCTCCAGTATTTCG
>JAKAFO010000044.1 GCA_021819735.1 Deltaproteobacteria bacterium | reverse complement strand
ACGCTCCAACTTCTCTTTGTCGGTGCGGGTCACGTCGATGTTGAAGTGCACTTCGGCGGTCCAGAGGGTTTCGGCCTCTTCCATGGGAATCACCGTGTCGGCCAGAAGCTTGGGTCCCTTTTCGTCCTTCTGCAGCTTGCCCTGCACCATAATCGGCCGATCGTCGGTGAGCAGGTGCTGGCAGGCGGCATAGACCGACGGGAAGATGACCACTTCGATGCCGCCCTCCATGTCTTCCAGTTGCACGAAGGCCATCAGCTCTTCTTTTTTGGTGCGGATGGTCTTGCGGCTGGTCACCATGCCGCCCATGCGCACGGTCTGGCCGTCGGCGGCCTCGTCGGTGGCGCCGCTGGCAAAGGTGCTGAACTTGGCCATGGTCTTCTGGTGCGGTGCCAGGGGATGCCCGGAGATGTAAAAGCCCAGGGCCTCTTTTTCGCGGGTCAAACGTTCGCGCTCGGGCCACTCGGGGATGTTGGGCAGGGCCGGCGGAGTCATGGAGAGCGTACAGTCGTTGGTCTCTTCAAAGAGCCCCATCTGGGGATCGCACTTCTCCTTTTGGACCTTCTGGCCGTACTCCAGGGCCTCTTCCAAAACCGCCATCATCTGGGAACGTCTGGCACCGGTGGCGTCGAAAGCCCCGCAAGCCACCAGGCCTTCCAGGACGCGCTTGTTGACTTTGCGCAAATCCACGCGTTCGCAGAAATCGAAAAGCGACTGGAAAGGCCCCCTGGTCCGCCGCTCTTCGGCAATCACTTCCACCGCGCCCTCTCCCACGTTCTTGACCGCCACCAGGCCGAAGCGAATCTTGCCGTCGGAGACCGTGAAGGTGGTGTCGCCGCTGTTGACGTCGGGCGGCAGCACTTCGATCTGATGGGCGCGGCACTCGTTGATGTATTTGACCACGCCGTCGATGGAGTGCATTTCGCTGGTGAGCAGGGCGGCGATGAACTCCACCGGAAAGTGAGCTTTGAGGTAGGCGGTCTGGTAGGCGATCAGGGCATAGGCCGCGCTGTGGGACTTGTTGAACCCGTAACCGCCGAACTTCTCCATCAGGTCGAACAGGGCGATGGCTTTCTTCTCGTCATGACCGTTGGCCACGGCGCCCTTGACGAAGCGCTCGCGGTGCTCGGCCATCATGGCGGCGATCTTCTTGCCCATGGCCTTGCGCAGCCCGTCGGCTTCGCCCATGGTGTAGCTGGCCAGAACGCTGGCGATCTTCATCACCTGCTCCTGGTAGACGATGACGCCGTAGGTCTCCTTGAGCAGCGGCTCCAGCTCGGGGAACATGTACTCCACGGCCTTGCGGCCGTGCTTGCGCTCGACAAAATCGTCCACCATGCCGCTGTCCAGCGGCCCGGGCCGGTAGAGGGCCACCAGGGCCGTTATGTCGGCGAAGGATTCGGGCTTCAGGCGCGCCAGCAGATCCTTCATGCCCGAACTTTCCAACTGGAAGACGCCGGTGGTGTCGCCGGCGGCCAGCAGGTCATAGGTCGGCCGGTCGTCAAAATTCAAATTGGAGAGATCGGGCGGCTGCTTGCCCTGCTGGCGGATGAGGGCCAGGGCGTGGTCGATGACGGTCAGGTTGCGCAACCCGAGGAAGTCGAACTTGACCAGGCCGATCATCTCCACGTGCTTCATGTCGAACTGGGTCACCACTTCGCCCTTTTTACCGCGGTACAGGGGCAGGTAGTCGACCAGGGGCTTGTCGCCGATCACCACGCCGGCCGCGTGGGTCGAGGCGTGGCGCGGCAACCCCTCCAGCGTGCGGCATATATTGATCAGCTCGGCCACCTCGGGCCGCGTCTCTTCCATCTCGCGCAGTTGGGGCTCTTTCTCCAGGGCCTTGTCCAGGGAGATGTTGAGCTCATCGGGCACCAGCTTGGCGATGGCATCCACTTCGTTGAGCGGGATACCCAGGGCCCGGCCCACGTCCCGGATCACGGCGCGGGTCTTGAGTTTTCCATAGGTGATGATCTGGGCCACGTACTCACCGCCGCCGTAACGCTCGACCACATACTTGAAGACATTCTCCCGGCCGTTGATGCAAAAGTCCACGTCGATATCGGGCATGCTGATGCGGTCGGGATTGAGGAAGCGCTCGAAGATCAGGCCGTGCTCCAGCGGGTCCAGATCGGTGATGCGCAAGGAGTAGGCCACCAGGCTGCCGGCGGCCGAACCGCGCCCCGGCCCGACGGGGATATGGTTGTTCTTGGCGTAATTGATGAAATCGGAGACGATCAGAAAATAGCCTGGAAAGCCCATCTTGTTGATCACGCCGATTTCGTATTCCAGGCGGTCGCGGTAGATTTTCTCGTCCGCCTCCGGCCGCTTGGCGCGGATCAACTTCCAGACCCGCTCGAAACCTTCGCGCGCCTGGCGCGCGAAGAGATCTTCGGCGCTCAAGCCGGAGGGGTCCTCGAAGTGCGGGAAGTGATAGCTCTTCAGGTCGAACGAGACATCGCAGCGCTTGGCGATGGCCACGGTATTGTCGATGGCGCCGGGAAAATCCTTGAAGTAGGCGATCATCTCTTCCCGGGACTTGAAGTAGAGCTGGTCGGTGCGGAAACGAAAGCGGTCGGTGTCGTTGACGGTCTTGCCGGTCTGCACGCACAGCAGCACGTCGTGGGCACGCACGTCTTCCTTGTTCAGGTAGTGACAGTCGTTGCTGGCCACCAGGGGGATGGCGAGTTTGGCGCTCATCTCGCGCAGGGCCGCATTGACCGTATCCTGGGCCGGCAGGCCGTTGTTCTGCACCTCCAAGAAGAAACGATCTTCACCGAAGAGCTTCTGGAAGAAGCGCGCCGACTCTTCGGCCTTGTCCAGGCGGCCCTGGATAATGTGCTGGGGGATTTCGCCGTGCAGGCAGGCCGACATGCCGATCAGGCCGGCGCAATGCTCGCTCAGCACATGCTTGTCGATGCGCGGCCGGTAGTAAAACCCATCCGCCTGGGCGATGGAGGCCAGACGGCACAGGTTGCGGTAGCCCTCCTGGGTTTCGGCCAGCAACACCAGATGGGTAACCCCCTTGGCGTCCAGGGAGGTTTTATCTGCCAGGGTGCGCGGCGCCACGTAGCACTCGCAGCCGATGATCGGCTTGATGCCGTCCTTGACCGCCTTCTGGTGGAATTCGAGCACATTGAACATGGTGCCATGATCGGTCATGGCCACGCTGTGCATGCCGAACTCCTTGACCCGCTTGAAGAGGCCGTCCAGGCGGATGGCCCCATCCAGCAGGCTGTACATGGTGTGCACATGGAGATGAACGAAATCGGCGGGGACGGCGGTCATCCTACTGATCCACCCGGTAGTTGGGCGCCTCCTTGGTGATGATGACGTCGTGCACATGACTTTCGCGCAGGCCGGCAGCCGTGATGCGCAAGAAACGCGCCTTTTCACGCAACTCGGCGATGGTGCGGCAACCCACGTAGCCCATGCCCGCTTTCAGGCCACCGATCAATTGATGGATGTTGGCGGCCAGGGAGCCGCGGTAGGGCACGCGGCCGACGATGCCTTCGGGCACCAGTTTGTCGTCCTCGGCCTGTTCGGTCTGGTAGTAGCGGTCCTTGCTGCCCTTCTTCATGGCCTCGATGGAGCCCATGCCGCGGTAGACTTTGTAGCTGCGACCCTGGAAGAGAATGCTTTCACCCGGACTCTCTTCGGTACCGGCGAAGAGCCCGCCGATCATGACGCTATGGGCCCCGGCGCCCAGGGCCTTGGTAACATCACCGGAGAACTTGATGCCGCCATCGGCGATCAAGGGCACACCGTGCTTGTCGGCCGCCGCCTTGCAATTCATGATGGCCGTGACTTGGGGAACACCCACCCCGGCCACGATGCGGGTGGTGCAGATCGATCCGGGGCCGATGCCGATCTTGACGGCATCCACGCCGGCGGCGATCAAGGCTTCGGCGCCCTCGCCCGTGGCCACATTGCCGGCGATCAGCTCGATGTTCTTGAAGGTGCCCTTCAGCTCTTTCACGGTGTCGATGACGTTTTCGGAGTGACCGTGGGAGGTGTCGATGAGCAGCACATCAGCCCCGGCATTGAGCAGGGCCTGGGCCCGTTCCACCCGATCGGGCCCCACGCCGATGGCCGCACCGGCGCGCAACCGGCCCATCTGATCTTTGCACGCCTTGGGATACTTCTTGATTTTTTCGATGTCCTTGATGGTGATCATGCCCTTGAGGCGCCCCTTGGGGTCCACCACCAGCAACTTTTCGATACGGTGCTGGTGGAGCATCTTTTTGGAATCTTCCAGGCTGATGCCCTCTGGGACCGTGACCAGATTCTCTTTGGTCATCACATCGGAGATCTTCTTCTGCATATCGGTTTCAAAGCGCAAATCACGGTTGGTGACGATACCCACCAAATGATCGTCTTTGACCACCGGCACGCCGGAGATGCGGTATTTGGCCATCAGCTCCAGGACCTTCTGCACCAATTGGTCGGGATGGATAGTCACCGGATCGATGATCATGCCGCTTTCCGATTTCTTGACCTGGTCCACTTCCATGGCCTGGTTCTGGATGCTCATGTTGCGGTGCACAAACCCGATACCACCTTCCCGGGCCATGGTGATGGCGGTCTGAGATTCGGTGACCGTATCCATGGCCGCGCTGACAATGGGGATACTCAAACAAAGGTTGCGCGTCAATTGGGTGCTGCAATCCACATCCTTGGGCAGCACATCGGAATAGTTGGGAACCAGCAGAACGTCGTCGAAGGAGAAGCTCTCCTCGGGAACAATGGTATTCATGGAAACCTCCGCATCGCTATGGACGGCTATTTTATATTCAAATCAGCAATATACAACTTATTGGGCACTTAGTTAGGCCACGTTACCATATCTTGTGTTGGCCGATCAACCCTGCATTGTTCCGACTGGAATTTGAGATTTGACATCCAGAACTTCCCCGACTATGCTTCCCTCGCGCCCATAACCGCTCAACCAAAAGGAAGACAAAAGACCGTGCTGCTGGAGATCAACCCCATCAATCCGCCGGAACGCAAGATCAACCAAGTGGTGGAGCTGCTGCGCAATGGCGGTGTGATCGCCTATCCCACCGATACCATCTACGGCATCGGGTGCGATATCATGAACAAAAAGGCCATCGAGCGCGTCTATCAAATCAAACAGTGGCCCAAGCACAAGCCTTTCAGCTTCATCTGCTCGGACCTGAAGAACATCAGTCAGTATGCCAAGGTCTCCAATTACGCCTACAAGACCATGCGCCGCCTGTTGCCCGGTCCGTACACCTTCATCCTGGAGGGCTCCAACCTGGTCCCCAAGATGATGCTGACCAAGCGCAAGACCGCCGGCATCCGCGTGCCGAACCACCCTATCTGCATGGCCCTGATCAACGCCCTGGGCAACCCGATTCTTTCCACCAGCGCCGCCACCAAAGAGGGCGAACTGTTCAGCGAGCCCTGGCTGATCGAAGCCCATTTCGGCAAGTTGCTCGACCTGATCATCGACGGCGGCCCGGTGCCCGGCGTGCCGTCCAGCGTCGTATCGCTCATCGGCGACGAGCCCGAGATCCTGCGCAAGGCCTTGGGCGACGTCAGTTCCCTGGAGTAAAGTTCTTAATCGCACGCGTACTCAGCGCAACGGTGCTCGCATGCGTACTCGACAAGCTCCTACCTCATCCTGGCTTCCGGCACCAGCCGTGAGCGCAGACCGCCTTTGTCCCATAGGTGCAGGGCCGACTCCATAAGATATTCCATGAAAGAGAGCCTCTCTTTTGCGGGATAAAGCGTCTCCACCTCGCCCTCGATGCCGCCCAACTCTCCCGCCCATTGCACGGCATCCTGAAAGTTGCCCAGACGGTCCACCAACCCCAGTTTTTGGGCATCTTCGCCGGTAAAGATCCGGCCGTCGGCGATGGCTTCCACCTTTTCCGGCGCCATGGCCCGGCCCGCGGCGATGTCTCCCACGAACTGGCGGTGGATAGTGCGCGTCACCTCTTCGAGCAAGCTCTTCTCCTTGGCGGTCATGGGCCGGGCCGGAGAGCCCAGATCCTTGTATTCACCGCTTTTGATCACGACCGGCGTCAACCCGATCTTCTCCATCAAGGCTTCGAAATTGGTGTAGCCCATGATGACGCCGATGCTGCCGGTGATGGTGCCGGGGTTGGCGATGATGCCGTTGCCGGCGGCCGCCACGTAATATCCGCCCGAGGCCGCTACCGAGCCCATGGATACGATCACTTTTTTGTCCGCCACGGTCTTGCGGATTTCGCGATAGATCTCCTGGGAAGGCCCGACGCCGCCGCCGGGGGAGTCGATGCGCACCACGATGGCCTTGACCGAATCGTCTTCCCGGAAGGCCTTGAGGTCATCGATGATCGTCTGGCTCTCGACGATGGCGCCCACGATCTCGATGACACCCACTTTATCGCCGCCGTCTGGCGTATCCATACCCGATACAGTCATGGCCACCATGGCCAGGGAAACCATGCTCACGGCACCGAGACCCGCCATAATGAGCAGAAAGAAAAGGTAAGGGTGTCTTCGCGGAAACATGACGCTTGCTCCTTTGCCTAACGAACACTAAAAAGAAAACGGCCGACGGAGATTCACTTCCCTGCCGGCCGTAGCAATCGATGATATGGATGAGGTCGGGTTTACTCTTCGTTCAGCTTTTCCTGAAGGTTTTCGCGAAGCAGTTCGCCGAAGGACGAAGTCGCCGGCCCCATGTTGCTCACGTAATCGCTGAGCAGTTCGTGATCGCTCTCCATCTCCAGCCGTTTGATGGACAGCCCGATGCGCCGTTCTTCGCCGTTGATGTTCATCACCCGGGCCTTGATGGCATCGCCCACGTTGAACATGCCCACGGGGGTTTTGATCTTCTCTTTGCTGATCTCGGAGACGTGCACCAAGCCTTCGATGCCCTCTTCCAGTTCAACGAAGACACCGAAATCGGTCACGTTGGTCACGGTGCCGGTAATCTCTTTGCCCACGTCATAACGCTGGGCCACGGTGTTCCAAGGATCGGCGTTCAACTGTTTGACGCCCAGGGAGAAGCGCTCGTTGTCCTTGTCGATCTCCAGCACGATGGCCTGCACCGTATCGCCCTTCTTGTAGATCTCGGAAGGATGCTTGATGCGCTTGGTCCAGGAAAGATCGGAAATGTGCACCAGGCCGTCGATGCCTTCGTCGATGCCGATGAACAGACCGAAATCGGTGATATTCTTTATTTTACCCTCAATGGTGGTGCCCACCGGGTATTTATCGCTGATCACATCCCACGGGTTGGGCACAGCCTGCTTCATGCCCAGGGAGATGCGGCGATTCTCCGGCTTGATATCCAGGACGACGGCCTCGACCTCTTCGCCCACCGACACCACCTTGTTGGGATGGCGCACTTTGCGCGTCCAGGACATTTCGGAGACGTGAATCAAACCTTCGATGCCCTCTTCCAGTTCCACGAAGGCGCCGTAATCCGTCAGGCTCACCACGCGTCCGGAAACCCGCGAGCCGATGGTGTACTTCTGGGCGGCCAGACTCCAGGGATCGGGTGCCAATTGCTTCATGCCCAGGGAGACGCGTTCTCTTTCCAGGTCCAGGTTCAAAATCTTCACTTTGATCTCGTCGCCCACGGAGAAGAGTTCCGAGGGATGCTTCACCCGGCCCCAGGAGATATCGGTGATGTGCAGCAGGCCGTCCACACCGCCCAGATCGACGAACACGCCGTACTCGGTGATGTTCTTCACGTTGCCGGTGACCACCTTGCCCTCGCAGATCGACCCCAGCGTGGCGCTGCGCTTGGATTCGCGCTCGGTCTCGAGGATCACGCGGCGGGAGAGCACGATATTGCTGCGCTTGCGGTTGAACTTGAGAATCTTGAATTTGTAGGTCTTGCCGACCATTTCATCCAGGTTGCGCACGGGCCGCAGATCGGCCTGGGAACCGGGCAGGAAGGCGTTGACGCCGATGTCCACGGAAAAACCGCCCTTGACGCGGCTGGAGATGACGCCCTCGATGGGTTGGTCGGCCTCGAAGGCTTTCTTGATTTCTTCCCAGACTTTGACCTTCTCCGCTTTTTCCTTGGAGAGCACGACGACTTCGTTTTCGTCATCCCACCACTCCACCATTACTTCGATGCGATCGCCCGGCTGGGCACTGACCTGGCCCCTTTCATCCATGAATTCATTGATGCGGATCTGGCCTTCGGATTTGTATCCGATATCGACGAGCACGTGGTCTTTGTCCACGGAGATGATGCGTCCGGTCACCACCTCGCCTTCGGCAAAGCGTTTGAAGCTCTCCTCATACAGATCCATGAGGTCGTCCATGGAGGCTTCCGCCCCCTCTTTTTTCTTGCCTTGGGCTATTTGTTCTTCGGAGTTCGATTCGAAAGAATCTGGGTCGGTGGTGGTTTCGATGTCGTTGTCTGCCATGTTATTCATTTGCTTCTAAGTTCCCCCTCAGCCGAATTTCGCACCGCGCGGAGCGATTGCGTAAAACGGGACTATAGCCAACGGGGGTCCAAATTGCAACGAAAATTTAGGCGATAGAGGCGATGTGACGCAGCATCTCGTCCACCACCTGGGCCTGGGAAAGGCGGCTGGAATCGATGCGGATGGCATCGGCCGCCGGTTGCAGCGGCGCCACGGCACGGGTGGCATCGTTACGGTCACGCTGGCGCATCTCGCTCTCGACGGTCGTCAGGGAAGGGCCGGCATTGGACTTGGGATTGAGCTCCTCGTAACGCCGCTGGGCGCGAATGCCCGGATCCGCGTCCAGGAAGAACTTGGCCTCGGCCTGGGGAAACACCACGGTGCCCATGTCGCGGCCTTCGGCCACCACGGCCTTGGTCGCGGCCAGATCACGCTGGGTGGCGAGCAGGAAAGCACGCACCACCGGCCGGGCCGACACGGCCGAGGCCATCATGGAGATCTCGGGGGTACGAATCTGACCCGTGATATCGGTGCCATTCAATAAGAGGCGCAAGCCTTCATCATCCGCAATCAGATCCAGCTTGAGGCGCCCGCAAAGGGCCTCCAGCGCCGTGTCATCCTCCGCGGAGATACCCGCCTGCTTCGCGGCCACGGCCACGCCGCGGTAGAGCGCACCGGTGTCAAGATAGCGATACCCCAGCTTTTTGGCCAGCAGCTTGCTCACCGTGGTTTTACCGGCGCCGGCCGGACCGTCGATGGTGACGATCAGCGGGCGGGAGGGCAGTTTGAACGCACTCATGGCCGTTCCTTTGGTTTGGTGGCCGAACACAAGGTCGGATTTTATATTCGCGGATAAGGATTACAATACCGCATCCAGTGCCCGCAGAAAACGCAGGTTCTCTTCGGGCAGTCCCACACTCAGACGGATATACGTCGGATAGCCGTACGCCCGCATGGAGCGCACAATCACCCCCTGGCGCAGCAGGGCCTGGAAAACCTCATCCGCCGGTCGAACGACATCGATGAGGAAAAAATTGGCCTGGGTGGGGAAGTAGCGCAGTCCACGCTTAGAGAGCTCGGCATAAAGAAAATCGAGTCCCTGGTGCACGGTGGCAAGGGTCTTTTCCAGAAAGAGACTGTCGTCCAGAGCAGCCGTGGCAGCCACCTGGGCCAGGCTATTGACATTGAACGGCATGCGTACGCGATTGAGCAAATCGGCCACCGTGGCGTTCATCACCCCGTACCCGACGCGCAACCCGGCCAGGCCGTAGGCCTTGCTGAAGGTGCGCAGGGTCACCACCGTGCGCGGCGACTCAAGATAGGCCAGCCCACTGACGCAGCCGCTGTCGCGCACGAACTCATAGTAGGCTTCGTCCACCACCACCAGCACGCGCTCGGGCAAGGCCGCCAGGAAAGCATCGAAAGCCTGGCGGCCGATGGCCGTGCCGGTGGGATTGTTGGGATTGCAGATGAACACCATGCGCGTACGCGGCCCCACCTTGGAGAGCATGGCCGGCAAGTCCATGGCCAGACGCTGGTCGAGGGGCACCTTCACCGGCACGGCACCGGCGCTCTGGACCACGATGGTGTACATCAGAAAGGATGGATCGGGCACGATGGCCTCATCGCCGGGCCGCAACAGCACCCGGGCCAGCATGCCCAGCAGATCGTCGGAACCATTGCCCAGGACGATTTGACCCGGTTTCACCTTGAGGTGCCGGCTCAACCGCTGGGTCAGCGCAAAGCCTGCGCCGTCGGGATAGCGATGCAACTTGGCCGCGGCGGCACCCAGGGCCGCCAGCGCCTTGGGCGAAGGCCCCAGGGGATTTTCGTTGGAGGCCAGCTTGATGGAGTCGGTGATGCCGAATTCGCGTTCCAGCTCCTCCACGGGTTTGCCGGGAACGTAGGGCGGAATGGTGTAGATATAATCCGGTATTTCCAGTTTCATGGATCTTATCTTTACTCTTTTTGGTCTTTACTCTTTTTGGGCCGCCGCGATCCCCGCTTCCATGGCCTTCAGATTGAGTGGGATCAGTTTAGGTCGTTTGCTGAATTCCTCTTCGATGCAGCGGCGCAGCGTATCGAGCGAAACCAGCTTCGAGCGGGCCACGAAGGCCGATAAAGCTACGATGTTGGCCGCCTTGGCGCTGCCGGCCTGGGCCGCGATCTCGCCGGTCTGAACGCGCAGTTCATCCACATCGCTACGCCCGGCCGGATTGGGAATCAGCGACGCGTTGGACAGGATCACGCCGCCGGGCTTGATCACGTTGGCAAACTTGTCCAGAGAGGGCCGGTTCATGGCCACCAGATGCTTGGGGTTCTTGATGATCGGCGACCCGATGGGCTTGTCGCTGATCACCACCAGGCAATAGGCCGTGCCGCCGCGCATCTCGGGCCCGTAGGAGGGAATCCAGGCCACCTCATACCCCTCTTCCATGGCGGCATGGGCCAGGATCTTGCCGCTGAGCAGAATGCCCTGACCGCCGAATCCGGCGAACATCACTTCGCTTTGCATGACTTCTCCTTGGGCTGCTGGTCGTGGGGCGTCTTCAAGTCGCCCAGGGGGTAATAGGGCAGCAACACCTCTTCGGCCCATTTGATGGCTTCCTGGGGAGTCATGCCCCAGTTGGTGGGGCAGGTGCTCACCACCTCCACCAGCGAAAAACAACGATTCTCCAATTGATACTGGAAGGCCTGGCGGATGGCGCGCTTGGCCTTCTGGATGTATTTGGGACCGATGACGGTCTGCCGGGTGATGTAGCCCGGCGTCATCAAGGTCGCCAGCAACTCGGCCACCCGGATGGGCATGCCCACCTCATCGGTCTTGCGTCCGAACGGGGAGGTGGTGGTGCGCTGATTGGGCATGGTGGTCGGCGCCATCTGGCCGCCGGTCATGCCGTAAATGGCGTTGTTAACGAAGATGGTGGTGAATTTCTCGCCCCGGTTGGCCGCGTGGACGATCTCACCCATGCCGATGCTGGCCAGGTCGCCGTCGCCTTGATAAGTGAAGACCATCAGGTCCGGCCGCACGCGCTTGATGCCCGTGGCCATGGCCGGGGCCCGACCGTGGGCCGCTTCCTGAAAATCGCAGTCGATGTAGTTATAGGCCATCACGGCGCAGCCCACCGGGGCGATGCCCACGGTGCGACCGCGGATCTCCAGCTCGTCGATGGTTTCGGCCACCAGACGGTGAATCACGCCATGGGTGCACCCGGGGCAGTAATGGGTGTGGGCCTCGAACATGGCGCGGGGTCTTTGAAAGGTCTTGGCCATTGATTCTTCTCCTTGATCACATGGGGCTCAGGGTGCGTTTGACCAGATCGATGATCTCTTCGGGGGTAGGCACGTCGCCGCCGCATTTGCCGTACCACTGCACCGGCCGGGCGCCTTGCACGCAGCGTTCCACATCCTCCACCATCTGGCCCATGCTCATCTCGATGCACAAAACGGCCCGACAACTGCTCTTGCGGGCCGCTTCGCGCACCGCGATTTCGGGATAGGGAAAGAGCGTCTGGGGCCTGATCAGGCCGACTTCGATGCCTTCGGCCTTGAGCGTCTCGATGGCGGTTTTGCACACCCGGCTCATGGTACCGTAAGAAACGATCAAAACGCTGTATTCGCCCTGGGTGTTGTAGGCCTCGTAGCGCACCTCTTCCTGCTTCATGCGCTCGTACTTGGCCCGCAATTCCAGGTTGTTGTTGTTCAACTGCTCAGGGTCCAGAAAGAGCGAACGCACCAGGTTGCGCTTGGAGCCCTTGCGAAAATCGATGCCGTTGGAGGCCCAGGCGTCTTTGTTGGTCGGTTCGCTCTTGAGATGCTCCGGAAATTCCACGGGCTCCATCATCTGGCCGATCAGGCCGTCACCCAGAATCATCACCGGGTTGCGGTATTTTTCCGCCAGGGGGAAGGCCATCATCACCATCTCCACGACCTCCTGCACGCTTGCCGGGGCCATGACCAGCAGGCGGCAGTCGCCGTGGCCGATGCCTTTGGTGGCCTGGAAGTAATCGGCCTGGGAGGGCAGGATGCCGCCGAGCCCCGGCCCGCCGCGCATGATGTTGACGAAGACCGCCGGCAACTGGGCGCCGCACAGGTAACTGATGGCCTCGCTCATCAGGCTGATGCCGGGACTGGAGGAGGTGGTGAAGACCCGCACGCCGGCGCCGGCGGCGCCGAAGATCATGTAGCCGACCGCCACTTCGCTTTCGCCCTGCAGGAAAACGCCATCGACCTCCGACATGCGCCAGGAAAGATACTCGGCCACTTCGGACTGGGGCGTGATGGGGTAGGCGAAGTAATTGAGGCACCCCGCACGAATGGCCGCCTCGGCAATGGCTTCATTGCCTTTCATCAAAACCTTGGACATCGCTTGCTTCCTTTTCGCTTCTTATTTGGAACCGACACGGCCGCCGCCGACGCAGGGTTCCGTCTCGGAGACTTGGCTGATGCGGATGGCAACGTCCGGACACATGGTGCAACAAATGGCGCACACGATGCAATCGGTCGGGCGCGCCTGATAGGCGGGAAAATAGCCCAGGCTGTTGACCTGATTGGAAAGTTCGAGCACTTTCTTGGGGCATACCATCACGCACAATCCGCAACCTTTACATCGATCCGCTTCAATCTGATAACAGTAGGGCATGCCTTCTTTCTCCTGTATCACTGCAATATCGTATCTTCGCCGCTCAACACCATCGGCCGGCGCCAGGGCGGCACCATCTGCCGGCGAATGGTCAATACCGGGCAGGCCATGGCGTCGACGACCGGCGTATGCATCAATCCATCGGCCACAGCCATGCACGCCAAGGGCAAGCCGCTGGCATCGGCCAACGCCAGCATGAGGTCATGGCCTTGGCGGATGTGATCCGCCGTGGTCTCGTCCATCAGATGGGCATTGCCGACCCAACCGGTGACCTTGAGTCGCGAGGCCGACTCGATGACGGCGCGCATGGCCAGGCAGCGCGCCACCGTATCGGTGTTGGGCCGGAACGGGTTGACCACTTGGAACAACTGGGCTGTTTCGGGAGCGTTCTGGAAGGCTTCACCCAAAGCCGCCAGCACCCTGGCCCCCACGCCGTCGCCGCCGACATCCAGGATTGCCAGATCACCCGGTCGGCGGATCAGGCCGGCCACCTGGGGTATCAGGATGGGCAAGTCGGCTTGCATCCACCCTTCGGGAGGCAGAATCACCTCGATGCCCAAGGCCCTCAACGCATGGCGTGCTTCCCGGGTCCGGAAGTAAAGGTTGACCAGATCCAGATCAGCCAGCCGCACCTGCCTGCCTTTGGCCTGCTGATCCACCGCCAGATTGACGGCCACCTCGGTTTTGCCGCTGCCGTAGTTACCCACGATAATTACAATGCCGTTCAAATGCAGCGCAGCCGCCATGCCGTGTATCGCACCATTCCTTCCAGAGGTTGTTCCCGCCCTGGTTTCAGCCGGACGGTGAACGGCGCCAATCTATTGGGTTCGCCGGGGGGTGTCAAGCGCTTTCAGGTTTACTTTATGTTCGGGTTCCACTATCTTAGCGTTCCATAAGGACAAACTTTGGGCTTTGCTTTCCGGCGCGGCCGGCATAAGGAGATCGCATGGTTGACGTCATTTCAGGACTGGAGCAACTGGTGGCATCACCTCCGGCCGACCTGCGCGATCAAAGGGTCGGCCTATTGTGCAACTCCGCCTCGGTGGATCGTCATCTGGTGCACGCCCGGCAACGCCTGTACGACTGCCTCGGCCAGCATTTGACAACCCTCTTTTCGCCCCAGCATGGCTTGTTCGCCGAAAAGCAGGACAACATGATCGAATCCGGCCACCGCCGCGACCCCTTGCTGCGAATTCCGGTATTCAGCCTCTACAGCCAGACCCGCATCCCCACCGCCGAGATGTTCGCGAATATCGATACCCTGCTCATCGACATCCAGGATGTGGGCACCCGGGTCTATACCTTTATCTATACGATGTCCTATTGCCTGGAGGTTGCAAGCCAATTGGGCAAGCAGGTGGTGGTGCTGGACCGGCCCAACCCCATCGGCGGCCTGCTGGTGGAGGGCAACTGCCTGGACCCGGCCTGGCGCTCGTTCGTGGGACGCTATCCTCTGCCCATGCGCCACGGCATGACCATCGGCGAACTGGCCCTGATGTTCAACCAGGAATTCGCCATCGGCTGCCGATTGGATGTCATTCCCATGACCGGCTGGCGGCGCGACATGGGTTTTGCGCAAACCGGATTGCCCTGGGTGGCGCCCTCGCCCAACATGCCGACCCCGGTCTCGGCCCTGGTCTATCCCGGCCAGGTGCTCTGGGAAGGCACCAACGTCTCCGAGGGCCGCGGCACCACCCAGCCCTTCGAGCTTTTCGGCGCGCCGTTCATCGATCCCCAAGGCATCCTGGATTTCCTGGGGGGCCAGACGCTGCCGGGAGGCTTCCTGCGGCCCATGGAGTTCGAACCCACCAGCAACAAATGGCAAGGCCACGCCTGCCGGGGCTTTCAGCTCCACGTAACCGATCCGGACACATTCCGGCCTTATCAGAGCAGCCTGCGGTTGCTCCAGGCGATCCTGCGCAACCATCCCGACGACTTTAAATGGAAGCAGCCGCCGTATGAATACGAACACGAGCGGCTCCCCATCGACCTGATCCTGGGCAGCGACGCGGTGCGCATCCGCCTGCAAGCCATGGAATCGGTCTCGGACCTGGAGGCCGCCTGGCAGGCGGATCTGGCCGCCTACGATCAGATGCGCCGGCGCTATTTTCTCTACACCTAAGTCTAAAAAACCTATGACCGCAACCTCTCTGAAAGATCACCCCCACTGGAAACGGATGCAGTTCAAAGGCAACAAGGTTTGGATGGCCGTGGACGAACAGGAGCATCCCCTGCTGCAAAAAGGCAAAGTGCTGGTCAAATACCAACTGGAGCAGCCCCATGAATATTGGGTGCATCCGTCCAGTGTCGTGGCCGTGGGAACGCCCGAAAGCGCGGCCAAACTTCCAGCGGAGAAAAAAGGTAAATCCAAGGCCTCCGCCGCCAAGGCCCTGCCTGCCGTTACGCCCGAAGCCTGTGCCGAGGCCATTTGTATCTACACTGACGGCGCCTGTTCCGGTAACCCGGGACCGGCCGGCATCGGCGTCGTCCTGCGTTACAAGGAAAAGCACAAGGAGATCTCCCGCTCCCTCGGCACGGCCACCAACAATATCGCCGAACTGGAGGCCATCCGGGTCGGTTTGCTGGCGGTCAAGAACCGCAAGCTGCCGGTGATCTTGTTCAGCGACAGCAGTTATGCCCTCGGCTTGCTGAGTCAAGGCTGGAAAGCCAAGAAGAATATGGAACTGGTGGACGAAATCCGGCGGCTGGCGGCGACCTTTCCGAAGTTGCGCTTCGTGAAGGTCAAGGGGCACGCAGGTCATCCGGACAACGAGCGGGCCGATCAGTTGGCGGTTCAGGCCGTCAAAGGCGCATAAAAAACCCCTTGACCCGGAAAGATCCGGCGCAAGGGGTTGTAAGATCAGAGGGCTGAGTCCGGGAATCAGGCTTTGTCGGACTTCAGGGTTTCGATCTCTTTTTTCAGGTCATCGATCTCTTGTTTGTACTTGGCAGGCTCTTCCTTGCCCTCGGCCGCGCCGCTGTCTTCTTTCTTCCAGGAATCCTTCAGTTCGTCGAACCCCAGGTAAATGGCAAGTCCGCCACCGAGCAAGAGCATGATGGGAATAGCACCGGCCAGAAGCTGGAGAAATGCGGGAAACCAAACGGTCAGGCCGATGAGGCCGAAGACTGCCGCGACTGCGCCACCAATCAAAGTTTTCATAAACCACCCACCTCCTTTAGTTTGCCTGTAAAGTCACTATGTTTACGGAAAAAATATCCTGGGAATCGTCAACAGCGCTCATCCACCGCGTGCCTGGGGACCTGTGTCGAAGTGTTCGGATTACCATAAGCCCCTGGTCCGCGCAAGTCTATTTTTAGCACCCCCGACCTTGGATTTAAGCTTGAAAACAGCAGGTTTTATGCAGTAAACCCCAACCGTTGGCCTCGGCCGATCCCCGTTTGCAAATGGGGATCGATTCTGTTAGTTTTCGACGTCGCCGCTTTCAAACTTGCAACCCGAGCGGCAAACAACCTTTCAAGGGCGAGAACTCAATGTCCACCACACCGGCTCCATCCGCACCAGCGTCCTGGCAAGACCGCTGGCGCCGATTCATATCAAGGCTGCTCAAGGGCAGCCACAACCATTTCCTGTTTCACTTGCCCCCGCGCACCGGGCTGGCAGGCTGGCTGCTGAAGCGCTTCTTCAACGGCATCACCATGGACCGCCCCCACCTGGAGATCCTGCGCCAACTGCCGGCCCAGGCCATCCTGATCTATACGATCAAGTACCGAACCTATTTCGAATATCTGTTCTACCACACGCGGTACCAACAGGAAAAAGTGCCGGTGCCCGAGCTCAGCTTCGGTCTGCGCCCCTGGCTGATGCAGCCCCTGAGCCGCATCGGGCGCTGCATCCTGGCCCACCTGGATTGGCTCGTCACCCGGCGCCAGTGGCTGGATCCATACGCCAACGGCTTCTGGCAAGAGCAGTTGCTCGGCGGTCAGGCAGCCATTTTGCCCCTGGTGGAAAAACACGGCTTTTACCGCCGCTTCGTCAAGGCCCAGACCGACCCCTTGCGTTTTCTCATCGAGTTGCAGAAATCCAGCGACCGGCCCATCTACCTGATCCCCCATTTGATGTTTTTCAGCAAAAGCCCGGCACCGTCCTATCCCCGCTTGCGCGATATCTTCCTGGGCTCCGAGCAGCGGCCCGGCCTGATCCGCCGCCTGATGACGCTGTTCGGCAACCCCAGCAAGGTGTTCGTGGAGATCTCCCAACCGCTGGACTTGCGCCAATTCATCGCGATGGCGGAAAAATCGGAGGAGAGCACGGAGTACCAGGCGCTCATGCTGCGCCGCCAACTGCTCATGCAGCACAACCGTCACCGCCAGAGCATCACCGGTCCGGTCGTCAAATCCCATGAAGAGTTCAAGGAGAGCATTCTGTCCAGCCAGCGCCTGAGGCAATTTCTGGCGCAGCATTCCGAAAGCCGCAAAGTGCCGCTGCATGAAGTGCGCAAGCAGGCCGACGGCTATCTGGACGAAATCGCCGCCAAGTACAATCACTTCTTCGTCTCGTGCGCCTGCAAGCCGGTAAGCTGGCTGCTGGATACGATGTTCGACGGCATCACGGTGGACAAGGAGGGGCTTCAACGCGTGAAAGCCCAGTCCCTCAAGGGACCGCTCATCCTGATTCCCTGTCATAAAAGCCACATGGACTACCTGATCCTCTCGTACATTTTCTTCATCCACAACATGCCCGCGCCGCATACCGCCGCGGGCAAGAATCTTTCCTTCTGGCCCATGGGCCCCTTATTCAGGGCCGGCGGGGCTTTTTTTGTGCGGCGCACATTCAGCGGCGCCGTGGTCTACGCCAAGGTATTCGCGGAGTATATTTACAAACTGCTGGAGGATGGCTTCAACATCGAGCTGTTCATCGAGGGCGGCCGCAGCCGCTCGGGCAAACTGCTGATGCCCAAGCTCGGCCTGCTGACCCTGCTGTTCAACGCCTTCAAGGAGCGCGCCTGCCAGGACATGATCTTCGTGCCGGTCTTCATCGGCTATGACCGGGTGCTCGAGGAGACCGCCTATCTTCAGGAGCTCACCGGCGGCCAGAAGGAGCCGGAGAACATTTCCCAGGTGCTGCGCGCGCGTCGTTTTCTCAAGCGCCGTTACGGTAAGATCTACATCAATTTTCACGAGCCCATATCGCTCAAGGAGTTGCTGGCGGAGAACAACACCACCCTGGAGGAGATGCCCACCAAGGAGCAGAACGCCCTGTGCCGCAATCTGGGCTGGCGCGTGATCAACGCCATCGACCAGGTGAGCGTAATCACTCCCCACGCCTTGGTGGCCTCGGCGGCCCTCAACTGCGCGGCCGCACGTTTTACCGCCGACGATCTGATGCAGAACGTGGAGACGTACACCAACCTGCTCACCTCCCAGGGCGCCAAACTCACCGACACGTTGCTTATGGACCCTCAACGGGCCTGCCAGCACGCCCTGGACAATTATATCCAGCGCAAGATCATCGAACTGCCCGGCGGCGAAAAGAATGTGCCGGCCGAAGCGGCCCAGTATAGCCTGCCGGCCCAGAAGCGCCTGCAACTGGAGTACTACAAGAACAACAGCATCGCCTATTTCGTGCCGGCCGCGTTCATCGCCGCCGCCATTCTGGAAAAGGACGCCTTTCAATTCTCTTCGGCTTGCCTGCACGACCGCTATCGTTACCTGCAGGATTTATTCAAGTATGAATTTGCTTTCGATCTGGCCGTGCCCGCCGAACGCATGGCGCGCAAAAACATCAAATCGTTCATCGACGACGCCATCCTGATCCCCCATCCCACACTGCCGGACACCTACCAGCTCACCTCGGTGGGCTTCCGCAAGCTCAAGCTCTTCGCCCGTTTTCTGCTGACCTATTTCGAGTCCTACTGGGTGGTGCTGCAATTCTTCAAGCAAACCCCCCGGGCCGATGCCGGCGGCGAAGACCGCATGAAGAAGATCCAGAACCTGGGCCGCGCCATGTTGAAGCAGCACGAACTGGCCCTGAACGAATCGCTCTCCAAGATCAACTTCGAAAACGGCATCAGCTTCTTCACCAGCCATGGTATCCGGGGTTCGGAGAACGTCGAAAAAATCGAACCGTATGAAAACGATATCCGCAAATTCATGCAGGTGATAAAATAAAAACCCATGGGCAGTGACGGCTCGCGATTTGGATGATGTCGTCCGACCATTACCGAAAGAGTGCCGATGAAGGCCTTGATACTTGCCGCCGGATTGGGAACGCGCCTGCTGCCCTTTACCCGGCACACGCCCAAACCACTGTTCACGCTCAACGGACGTCCCGTCCTGGAGTTGACGCTGGAGCGGCTCCAAAAAGCCGGCTGCCGGGAGGTGACCATCAATACCCATTACCACCCCGAGCAGATCGAGCGTTTCCTGGCCGGCCGATCCTATGCCATGCCCGTTCGAACCCGTCACGAACCCGAGATCCTGGGCACGGGCGGCGCCATCCGCAATGTGGCCGATTTCTGGCGCGAGGACGAATGGCTGCTGGTGGTCAACAGCGACATCGTCACCGATATCGATCTGGCCCGAGTGACGGCTTTCCACCGCACGCACCAGGGCGCGGTGACCATGGTGATGCACGATTTCCCCCGCTTCAATTCGGTCTGGGTGAATGCCGAGGATTGGGTTAGCGGTTTCGACGAATCCAGGCCGCCCGCCGGCGACCACCGACAACTGGCGTTCACCGGAATCCATGTAGTGACCCGCCGGGTGCTCGATTTCCTGCCGCCGGCCGGTCCGGCCCACATCATCGATGCCTACACCGCCATGCTGCGCGCCGGCCAAGCGATCAAAGCCCTGGTGGTCCGCGATCATTACTGGCAGGATATCGGTACGCCCGAAAGCTACCGCACCACAGCCCTGGACCACATGGCGCCGCTGGCCTTCGAAACCGCTTTCGGCCGCCGCCCCCGGACGCATGTGGCCGCCCAACTGCTCCAGGGCGACGGGTCGGACCGGCGCTGGCATCGCCTGGAAGCCGAGGGCCGCAGCCTGGTCCTCGCCGACCACGGCATTTGCGCCCAACCCGACGGCCGCCAGGAGGCCGACGCCTTCGTCCACATCGGCCGCCACCTGGAAGCCAAGGGGGCCCCGGTGCCGCACATCTATCTATATGATACATTTGCCGGCCTGGTCTTTCTCGAAGACCTGGGAGATGGTCATTTGCAGGATGCGGCCCGGGATCTGGCCCCGGAGGCGCGCCAACCGCTCTACCGCAAGGTGATCGACGCCTGGGTGCCCATGGCCGTCGACGGCGCCCGGGAGTTCGACCCGGCCTGGACCTGGCAGAGCACCCACTATGATCGCGGCGTGATCCTGGAACGGGAGTGCCGCTACTTCGTGGAGGCGTTCCTCAACGGATTCCTGGGACAGAAAATCTCCTATGACGATCTGGCCGCCGAGTTCGAGCAGTTGGCGGACGGCGCCCTGCGTTTCGGCCATATGGGATTCATGCACCGCGATTTGCAGTCGCGCAACATCATGCTTCAGAACGACCGGGTCCGATTCATCGATTTTCAGGGCGGCCGACTCGGGCCGCTGCAGTACGACCTGGCCTCGTTGCTCATCGACCCCTACGTGGCCCTGACCCCGCCGGAGCAGGAGCGGCTGCTGGCCTATGCCGTAAAAGTCCTGTCCGGGTGTGCAACCTTGGATGTTCAGGCTTTCCTGCGCGGCTACGACTACTGCGCCCTGACGCGCAACCTGCAGATGCTGGGCGCCTTCGGCTTCTTGAGCCGGGTCAAAGGCAAGCGCAGCTTCGAAGCCTACATGCCCCAGGCCGTGGCCACGCTGAACCGTCGTATCCCCGAGGTCGGCATCGCCCTGCCCCGCTTGCAAGCGGCGGCGGCCGAAGCGGCACGACACTTCGCATCCTGACCAACCGGTTCCGGGCCACCGGAACCCAACTAAGGGAGGTTTCCCATGCCAGCCATCCATGTCATGCTCAACGGACTGCCCGGCAACGTGGCCACGGTCATCGCCCGCCACTTTATCGCCGACCGCCGCTTCAAGGTATTGCCTTACGCCCTTACCGGGCCGGATATCGATGCCCAGCAGGTCACGATCGACACGCTGTCCGTCGAATTGATCCGCCCGGAAGTCCAGGAGGCCCGCATGACCGCCATCGTCGCCGCCGAAGCGCCCTTCATCAGCGTCGACTTCACCCATCCTTCGGCGGTCAACGCCAATGCCGACTTCTACTGCCGCCACAAGCTGCCCTTTGTGATGGGCACGACGGGCGGCGACCGCGAGCGGCTGCTGGCAGCGGTGCTGGAGAGCGGCAATGTGGCCGTCATCGCCCCCAACATGGCCAAGCAGATCGTGGGTTTCCAGGCCATGATGGCCTATGCCGCCGAGAATTTCCCCAACCTCTTCAAAGGCTATCGGCTCACCATCCGCGAAAGCCATCAGGCCGGCAAGGCCGACACCAGCGGCACGGCCAAGGCCATGGTCGCCCACTTCAATCGCATGGGCATCCCCTTCGGCCCCGAGCAGATCGAAAAGGAGCGCGACCCCGAACGCCAACTCAACCTGTGGGGCGTTCCGCCGGCCCACCTGGCCGGTCATGCCTGGCACACCTATGCCTTGGTGTCGCCCGATCAGACCGTGCGCTTCGAATTCACTCACAACATCAACGGTCGGGATGTCTACGGCGACGGCACCATGGACGCGGTTTGCTTCCTGGCCGACAAGGTGGCGCAAGGCATCCGGAGCAAGGCCTTTTCCATGATCGATGTGCTCAAGGCCGGCGCCGCGGTCTCCTAAACGGCTCACAAAAATGCCGCCGGCGCCAAAATTCATGATTATTTATGTAAAGTTCGCCATTTGGATGCCGATGATAAAAGTGATGCGTCGGATGGCGGTTTGCGCGGACAGCCATGGATGCGGCAATTCCCGGAACGGGAATGGTTGAAATAGCGGACAAGTAAAGGCAGAGGTGCGAATATAATGGATCCCAACTACATCAAACCGTTCGTGGTGGCCGTCAAGCGGGTTTTCGAGACCATGATCACCGTGCCCTTTCAATTGGGCAAGCCGATTTTGAAAAAAGGCAACGAGGTTCCCCACGAAATCAGCAGCATCATCGGCCTTTCGGGCAACGTCAGCGGCTGCGTGGTCATCAGCCTCTCCCAGGCCGTGGCCTTTCAACTGGTCTCGGTGCTCATCGGCGAAGAGGTCCATGAAATGGACGAGGTGTGCACGGACGCCATCGGCGAAATCGCCAACATGATCGCCGGCAACGCCAAGACCGACTTTCCCAGCAACGACAACGCCATCTCGGTGCCCAGCGTCGTGGTGGGCAAACACAAGGTCAGCTACCCTTCGGGAATCCCCATCATCACCATCCCCTGCACCACCGACAAGGGCGAGATGATCATCGAAGTGGCCCTGAAAGTAAAAGAATAAGCAAACCCCTTTTCTTCGAAAAACAAAGGCGCTCTTTCGAGCGCCTTTTATATTTCGATGGATATCCTTTTGAGAGTTCTACTTTCCTGAAATGATGTCGTAGGCCTTCTCCAGCGCCATGTCCAAATTCTCCGGTTTGGTGCCGCCGGCCTGGGCCATGTCGGGCCGGCCGCCGCCGCCGCCACCCACCAGGGCCGACAGGGCCTTGACGATCTGGCCGGCGTGATAGCGTTTTTCAAGATCCTTGCTGACGATGACGATCAGCAGGGCTTTTTCTCCGGCGGCACTGCCCAGTACCACCACACCCGATTTGATCCGGTCTTTGAAGCGGTCGGCCAGATCGCGCAGAGCGGCCGGCGAATCCACGGCCACGCGTTTGACCAGCACGGCCACGCCGTCGATCA
>JAKAFO010000348.1:2658-5372 GCA_021819735.1 Deltaproteobacteria bacterium | reverse complement strand
CCGGTCTACAAATTCACCCGGGACGAGGATGCCGCGCCCAAGGCCAAAGCCAATGTGCTGCGCGCTTTGATCAGCGGCGCGGTGCCGCAAAAGGCGCTCTACAAGCAAGCCTTGCGCCGGGTGATGGCCCAGTGTGTCAACTGCGGCAGTTGTTACCTGGAGTGCCCCTCCAACGTGAACATTCCCAAGCTGGCCATGGAAGCCAAGGCCCAGTATGTGGCGCGTTTCGGGGCCGCCTGGTCCGAGTGGCTCACGGCCCAGGTGGAGCCGGCCGCCCGGCTGACCCACCCGCTGGACCCCCTGGCGGCTTCGCTGTGGGCCCATCCGCCGGCGGCCCGGCTGGCGGCGCGCTGCTTCGGCCTGGCCCCCCAACGCCAGATGATCCGCTTCGACCCCCGGCCGCTCGCCAAGCGCCTGCCCGCAAGGATCGGCGGTTCCGGGCCGCGGGTGCTCTACTATGCGGGCTGTTACGCGGCCTACATCCGGCCGGCATTGGGCGAGGCCGCCGTGGGCGTGCTGCGCCGCATGGGGTGCCAGGTGCATCTGCCGCCCCAGTTCTGCTGCGGACTGCCCCAGCTCTCCAAAGGCCTGACGGCCGCGGCCCGCCGGGCCGTGCGCCGCAATTTGCAAGGCTGGGGCCGCCTGCTGGCCGAAGTCGATTATGTGGCCGTGACCTGCTCCTCCTGCGGTTATGCCTTAATGCAGGACTGGTCCTACCTTTTGGACCAACGGCAGGCGGCCCAGGTGGCCGCCAAGACCACCCACATCTCCCATCTGATCCAGACCCATGGCCAGGCACTCCCACTGGGCGCCGTCCCCCGCACGCTGGCCTACCATCAACCCTGCCACCTGCGGCTGCAAGCCCAGGCCGCCAGCTCGCTTCACCTGCTGCGCCAAGTGCCCGGCGCCCGCTTGATCGACTTGCAGGGTCACTGCTGCGGCATGGCCGGCAGTTGGGGCCTGCTGGCCCGCAACTACGACCTGAGCACCACCATCGGCGCCGACATGGCCCACAAGCTGGCCGCTTCGGGCGCCGACCTGGGCGTCACCGACTGCCCCACCTGCCAGATGCAGATGGAGCACCTGGGCCGCCAGCCCATCCGCCACCCCGTGGAGATCGTCTGGGCCAGCCTGCAAGCCGGCGCCGGCGAGCCCATGACGCTCTAAATTTTGTGTTGTTTCGGCCGCATCGATTTGCTATGAAGGGCGCCACATCAAGGGGATGTAGCTCAGTTGGGAGAGCGCGGCGTTCGCAACGCCGAGGTCAGGGGTTCGATCCCCCTCATCTCCACCAAAGTGCTGATAAGCCATTGAAACTCAATGGCTTTTTTGTTTCGCCACCCAGTGTTTTCCGCTTGGTCACGAGCTTTGGTACGAAGCTCGATCGTGTCACGGGAGGAAAAGGCCCCGCGTTTGCAAAATCCCCCCTCCATCCGTGCTTATTAAAGTCAGGCCACACCTTCCGCTACAGTTTGTCCAGTGACGTGCGATCTAGGATAAAGCGTAGTGGGATCAGAATTGCGCTGAAAACCTTTATGTTTTCGGTAGCTCGTAATTTCGCGCGCTTTGATCTCCGCGCTGACTAGAGGAACACTCGAAAAATCCGCGGAGGACCACCGGTGGGTATTCTCAAAAACGAAATTGAATGCGATGTTCCGGGCAGAAAGCTGGAAACCGAATCGCGCCAGCGCTCGACCCCCCTTGCGAGTAGTTGCAGCTTTTTTAGAAATTGGAGACGTTTCGTGTGACTGAAAAACCAACCTATGCGGAATTAGAGCTAAAGGTTAGCGAGTTATCGAGAAAACTGGAAGCCTCTATCCAGCGGGAGAAGGCGCTAACGGCGTCGGAAAGCTATTATCGTGCCTTTTTCCAACACGGGATGGATGGCGTTCTGACCCTGGACCCTGAAACCGCCCGACCCCTCGATTTCAATGATCAAGTTTGTCGCCAGTTGGGTTATTCGCGGGATGAATTTGCCCAGTTGCGATTGCCGGATATAGAAGCGAATGAAACTGCTGAAGAGACAAAATCTCACATACGGACGATAGTGCGGAATGGCTACGATAGCTTTGAAACGCGCCACCGCACCAAGAGTGGTGAAATAAGGCATGTTCATGTAGCCGCGCAGGTAATCAATCTTGATGCACGTCAAGTCTATCATTGCATTTGGCGCGACATCACCGACCGCAAGCGGGCCGAGGAAGCGCTGGTGCAGGAACAACTGCTCCTAAAAACGCTGCTGGACAGTCTGCCGGGCATTTTTTACCTTTATTCCTACCCCGAGTTGCGTCTCGTACGCTGGAATAAAAATCATGAAACGCTTTTGGGATTTGGCCCTGGGGAGATCAAGGACCGCCCCATCCTGGATTGGCAAATACCGGAAGCAAAAGAAGCGATTCTAAAGGCCGTGCAAGTGGTCATGGAAAAAGGCGAGAATGTGATCGAATCTCCCCTGTTGACGAAAACCGGTGAAATGATCCCCTTTCTCCTGACCGGCGCCAAATTGGAGCTTGCCGGAAAGTCTTATCTGCTGGGGGTGGGGGTTGATATCTCGAAACGCATTCGAGCGGAAGAGGCCCTCCGGGACAGCGAAAAAAGATATCGGTTGATCGCGGAAAATACGGCGGATCTGATATCGGTCATGGATATGGCTCTGCGGTTTACCTACATCAGTCCGGCCAGCTTGCGCGTGCGTGGATTCAGCGTCGAAGAGG
>JAKAFO010000348.1:362-2558 GCA_021819735.1 Deltaproteobacteria bacterium | reverse complement strand
ATTCAGGGGCGTGCATCCATGATATCCTTGGATTTAGGCGCTTCCCACCCGCACCAGGAGCAGATTCGCGCTATAGAAGAATACATCCGCAGCGCGACAAGCCTCACCCAGCAACTGCTTGGTTTTGCCAGGGGCGGCAAATACCAGGTAAAACCCATCGATATGAATGAGTTGGTGCTCAGCAGCGCCACCATGTTCGGACGGACGAAAAAAGAGATCCGCATCCATACCAAGTGTCCGGCATCGCCCCTCGTGGTGGAAGCAGACCGGGGACAAATCGAACAAGTGCTCCTGAATATGTACATCAATGCATGGCAAGCCTTGCCCCCTGAGGGGGGTGAGCTGTATTTGGAGACAAGCGTCGTTCAAATGGAAGAGGCCTATTGCAAAGCCCATGAGGCCAAGGCGGGGCGATACGTTAAGATTTCGATCACGGATACCGGCACCGGTATGAGCGAAGCCGTCCGTCTGCAAATATTCGATCCGTTTTTCACTACCAAGGAAAAGGGCCGCGGAACTGGTTTGGGGCTGGCCTCAGCCTATGGAATCATCAAGAATCATGGTGGCATGATTACGGTATACAGCGAAATCGGTCACGGAACCACGTTTAACATCTATCTGGCGGCATCCGATAAAGAGGCCCATCGAGAGCTCCCCGTCGCAGGAGAGCTCATCAAGGGATCGGCCACCATCCTTCTGGTGGATGATGAACAGTTGATTGTTGATGTCGGCCGGGCCATGCTGGAGCGGCTGGGCTATCGTGTTCTGGCTTGTAGGGAAGGGCAGGAAGCCGTCAAGGTTGTTGCGGATATGGGGGACGAAATCGATTTGGTGATTCTCGACATGATCATGCCTGGGATGGACGGCGGCGCCGTATTCGATGGCATTCGCCATATTCGGCCGGACATGCCGGTTCTGCTTTGCAGCGGATATGCTATCAATGGCCAAGCGGACAAGATTTTGAAAAGAGGCTGCAACGGATTCATTCAAAAACCATATAACATTTCCGAGATTTCGCTAAAAATTCGAAATGTGCTGGATAAGCCTAAAGCGAAAAATGGGCTCTAAATAGATATGATCCATTCGCAGGCCGCCTCGGCAGGCGTGCCGGCCGGCTTTTCGTCCGGTGGGGTGAATACGCGCGCCACCTGCGCCGTGGGAATCACGCCCCTGAAGAATCCCGTGCGCAACCGCAACCCGCTTTGGCCGCAAGCGTAATGGGGCATGCCCCACTTCCGGGCCGCCTTTTGGGCCGTGCAGTTCAAGGTGCGCATCCGCAGGCTGTGGTCCGAGAGCGGGGTCAGCTCGATCTCTTCAAAGGCACACCAGTGCGAATGCCGGACAAAGGCTGCCAAACGGGCCACGCCGGTGAGCTTGGCATCCACGACCTTTTCCAGGCGCTGCGCCTGGTAGCGCCCAAACTCCTCGGAGAGCCTCTGGAATTCTTCACCTTGCGCTTTCTCGGGACAATTCTGCTTGGCCCACTCTTCCATGAGAAACCACATGTAGTTGAAGCTGAAAAGCACCTCGCGCATGACCGTGTGGACCTTTTCCTTGCTCCAATCTTCGATGGCAAACATCGGGGCTTCCTTTCCTTCAGGGTACTTTATTAAATAACAGCGGCTTATGGGCGACAGCCTAAAGGCAAAGGTCGTGGATGTCAAGGAATTGGGCTGCTTGAAGAGATCGACGGGAAACTTCATCCGGAAGACGCAGTCAGGCGATTTGAGCTGCAACGGGCGGAGAGACCCGCGTGAGGCCCTTCCATTGTTCCTTGTTGCGCTGTAAGTATGTTGGATGCAAACTACTCCAAGATCTCGAGAGGCCTATCCATGAGAAAGCAACTGGCCGCGGCCGCGATTCTCCTGCTCGCCTTGACGGGCTCGGCGCATGCCTGGTTCGATGAGACCCACATCGCTATTGCCAAAGCGGCCGGCTACAAGAAGTGGTGCAATGCAGCGGCAGCCGATGTCGCAAAGATAAAGCTCGGCACGCGTGAAGGGCTCAACCACTACCACAACAGCCCGAAGGGGGTTGTCATCACACCGGAAATGGTTCTGGGGCAAGCTGAATTATATGACAAAGAAGATCACAACGGGCATCTGTATGGTGCCATTATCGGGTCCCTCCGGGCTTACTTGAAAGTTAAACGCGAAGGCCGATATGCGGAAGGCCAGATGGCCTACCTGGTCCACT
>JAKAFO010000348.1:0-352 GCA_021819735.1 Deltaproteobacteria bacterium | reverse complement strand
TACATCGGTGACCTCTCCATGCCCTTGCATCACACCATGTACAACGAGTTCAACCGCAAGAACCACTCTGACAACGATGGCATCGTCAATGATGAGGTTCTCGGACATATGGATATGATTGCCACCTACGAAATCACCATTCAATCGGAGGCTGACCTTTCCAGGGAGGTGGCCCGGATCGCCAACCTTTCCAAGCAACTCGGCCACACCCTCGAAGCACAGAATCGCCGTATGACCCGGGAGGAGGCTTATCGGCAGCTGGGTCACAGCGTGTCGCTTTTGAAGGCCATCTTAAAAATGGTTGTGGCCGGTTAACCTTTACCGGCGGGTCCGTTTTTTTAACACCGTTTTC
>JAKAFO010000347.1 GCA_021819735.1 Deltaproteobacteria bacterium | reverse complement strand
CGTAGGCCCGGGCCGGCAGGTGGCGCAACCAAGATTGGTGCTTGGTCTGGGCGTCGCCGCGGGGCGAGGCGTGGGGCAGGAATAGAATCTGGGCACCCTTGGCGGTCATGGCCGTGGCGAGTTCGGGAAAGTGGCCGTCGTAGCAGAGCTGGATGCCGAAGGCGGCCTGGGGCGCGTGGAAGATGGGAACCGTGTCGCCGGCGGAGAAGATGGGCCGTTCGTTGGGCGCCAGGTGCAGCTTGCGGTAGACTTCGATCACTCCCGTGGGCCAGAAGACCAAGTGGCTGGCGAACGGCAAACCGTTCGGGTTGCGTTCGGCCAAGCCGGCGAGGATGATGGTTTGGGTTTCCCGGGCCAGAACGGATATCTGCGCCGTCACCGGACCGGGATGGGGCAGGGCGATGGCGGCCATTTCGGCCTGGTTGCAGTAGCCGGTCAGATTCAGTTCGGGAAAGCAGACCAGATCCGCTCCGGCCGCCTTGGCCAGGCGGGTCCAGTGGCGGGTTTGCGCCAGGTTGCCTTCGATGTCGCCCACCGGCGCGCGGCAGACGACGGCGGCGATGCGAATGTCTTTCATAGATCGAACTGCGCCCGGATCTTGAATACCTTGGTGGCCGGCAGGTTCAGGATCGTCTCCACGCCGGTCTCGTGGGCGATCCGGGCCAGGCTTTGGGCAATCTCTTCCCGGGAGCGGGCGATGAAAGTGAACCAGACGTTGAAAGCGTTGTCGCGCTGGTAGTTGTGGGTAACACCGGGGTAGCGATTCACGACCTGGGCGAAGTGGTCGATCTTCTCTTCAGGCACTTGGGCCGCGCACAGGGTGCTCACGAAGCCCACCTTGCCGGGCACGAAGTTGGCGCCGATGCGGCGGATGATGCCTTGCTCCTTGAGCGCCCGCACCCGCTCGATCACCTGGTCTTCGCTCAGGCTCAGCTCTTGCCCGATGGCTTCGAAAGGCCTTGATGCAATGGGGAAATCGGATTGAATACGGTTGAGTATGGCTTTGTCGATGTCGTCCATAAGTTCACTATGCCCGTTTACTACCAATCCATTGCTTTCAAAGGCGCGATGCCCGAATCGACAATGCGTTTGATATCTTGATCTTTGCACAATAGCAACGCATTGCTTTCGGCGGCAAGCTGAGCGACAAGACAATCGATGGTCGAGCGAATCGTGATGCCATGCGCGCGCAGGGTTCGAAATAAAGATGCGGCCGCAAGATAGGTGTCGGGTTCTCGCGGTGAAAGCCACTGCATGTCCAGAAAATGGCTTTCCAATGTCGCGATGGTTTTGCGGTCTTTGATGCCTTGCATGAACTCGGCAACGATCACCCCGCAGGTCAGCAACTCGACTTCCTGCTCGATCAACTCGGCGAGGGCGCGGGCTTCGCGGCTGTCATGACCGTTAAAAAAATCGATCCATACGGAGGTGTCGACCATTACCCTCATGTGCGTTTCCGAAGCTCATCCAGGTTGCCTTCCCACAGCACTTTGCCTTTTAACAATAAGAGCTCCTTGCGACGTTTGACCCGCGCAAAGCGGCGCAGGGCCTCGTTGATCAGCTCTGTTTTGGTCAACTCCGGAGCATATTGCATAGCGGCAGCAAGGGCTTCTTCGTTGATATTTAATGTCGTTCGCATGGCGTCTGCCTCCCTGCGCATACCTTATCTTAACAATGATGCATGTCAAGCGTCCAAAACGGCAACCATAAATTTGCCCTTGACGAACGGACCGATTTTGGTTCTATTCATGCCATCTGCGGCGATCTTCTGCCCTCCCAAGAGATCTAATATTTCGAAAATCAAGGAATTCTGACGATGACGCGCGTTCAAACGAACAGGTCCGCAGCACCGATTTCGACCGACTATCCGGGAGACATCCCGTTTGCCGTTCCACCCGAAAACGGCCCCTGGATTACCGACGATGCCTGGATCTGTGGCGCCGTGGGCGCATTCATGGTGCTGGCCATGGCACTTTTTTACAACGTGACCGGCGCCTTGACAAAGGGTGTCGCCATCGCCGGCTTGCAGTTGACCGAGTTTAAAACCGACAGTTTGCTGCTGGCCCTGGTGGTCATCGCCGGGGCCATGCTGGCTACCGAGATGGTGCGGCTGTGGCAACGTGACAAGCAGCACTTTTTCACCATCCATCCCGACCTTCAAAAACGGCGTTATCTGAGCTTTTTCAGCGATGCCCTCGTGAACTGGCTGCTTTATCTGGCCCTGTTGGGCGTCGTGATGCTGTTTTTTCGCACCGCCGGTGAATACGGTTACCGGCAGAACAACGACTATTACCGGGTCTGGTTCCGGCTGTTGGATCTGGCCTGGTCCGCCTATCTCTGGGCCGGGTTGCCTTATGTGCTGCTGACCCGCGCCCTCAAATACGATGCCGTCGCGGACCGGCGCGATTTCTCCGCGCTTACCGCCCGAGTGCTCCGCTTTTCGATCTCATGGCTGCCGGGCTTGAAACGGTTCCGGCCGCGCTTCGGCGAATTGGATAAGAAAACAACCCGGGCCTTGCTGGTGAAGCTCTTTTTTACCCCCTTGATGACCGTCTTCTTCACCGATCAATTCCCCCATCTCGTCAACAATATCGGCTTTGTGCTGGGTGCGCTGCCCGGGGTCATCTTCGGCGGAGGGTATCCCCACGCCCAATTCAATACGGACCTGTTCAATATTTCCATCGCCTTTATTTTCTCCATCGATGTGGCCTTGGCGTGGTGTGGATATGTGATCTCTTCCCGCTGGGTGGACAACCAGACCGTCACGGCCGAACCCACCATGCTCGGCTGGCTGGTGTGCATCGCTTGCTATCCGCCGTTCCAGCGCCTGCTCGGGCTCTATTACTCGGCGCCGGGGGAACGGGCGGTGCTGCAGTTTTCCAACCAGTGGCTCATCACCCTCTTCACGGTGATGATGGTGCTCAGTTATTTCGTCTACATGTCCGCCACCCTCTGGTTCGGGGTGCGATTTTCCAACCTCACCAATAGAGGTATCATCCGCAAGGGGCCTTATGCCATCATCCGCCATCCGGCCTATGCCTCCAAGAATTTCGCCTGGTGGTGCGTGATGTTTCCGGCCATCGTCTATAACGCCGTGCACACCGGCCTGGGGACCGCCGTTACACAGATCCTCGGCTTGATCTTCATGACCTGGTTCTATTACCTCAGGGCCATCACCGAGGAGCGCCACTTGGGCATGGACCCCTATTATCAGGCCTATTGCCGGCAGGTGCGGTATCGTTTTATTCCCGGGGTGATTTAGCGTGGCGGTGAGCTTCATCTTCAAGCCAGAATTTGAAATCCAGCTACCCTGGCGGCCTCTTGGTCGAGGGTGACCGTAGCCGTACAATTGTTGGCCGCGTTGACCTGGGCAATTAGACAATCAGGGAAATCGGCGGCACTTTTTTGGAATGCTTCGAGAGCCATCCAAATAATTTGTGGCTGCTGGATGGCCAGTTCGGCGGTGCGAAGCAACTGCTCGATAATCTGGTGCAGTTGTTCTCGGCGAGTTTTGTAAAGCCGCTTCAACACCCAGCACATCTCGCAAAGAGTGATGTGATTGATAAAGCCAGGGTTTTCAGTGGTGCAGGTCTTTTCGATGAATTTTGTGGCCAGTTGGGCTTGATGCAGGTCATCTTGGGCTATGTAGCGTATCAATACATTGGTATCGATGCCGATCATCCCTTCCTGCCCCCCGCCGTTTCAATGGCTTTTTTCATGTCATCAATGCTTACCGGCTTTTTAGGCTTGGTAACCATGCCTTTGAGCGCGGTAATACTGGCCGTTGCCGATAAAAGCGTCACCTTGCCATCGGCCCCTATCAAGAACTCGATGCGATCACCTTTAGATAGCTGCAGGTGTTGACGAATTTGGCGCGGAACCGTAATCTGACCCTTACTGGTAATTTTGGCAGTCATATTCATTCAGTTTTTCCCTTAGGTCTGTTTTTGCGTTTCTTCGATGCAGATCGCTATCGATCTTGCTTCGGCCTCCAATTTGCTCGAGCACCCCACCGATGGGCCTTACATAATTATTGAAGCCTTACTATCATGTGGACGGTAAGGAATGTCAAGCCCCTAAGGGGAAGGTATTTGGATATCATTTGTTGGAATTGGACACCGGGGCATTCATTGGGCGGCATCACGTAGGGGCAACCCCCTGTGGTTGCCCTAATGCCAGGGCAGGCACGGGGGCCAGGGCAGGCACGGGGGCCTGCCCCTACGGGTAACACATTCCCCTGGATTACGGTTTCCCGAGAATCGTAACATCCATCGTCCGCGTCCGCGGGCCATCGAATTCGCAGAAAAAGATACCCTGCCAGGTGCCCAGGGCCAGGCGGCCGTTCTCGATGCGCACCAGTTGGGATGCGCCGATCAGCGATGCCTTGACATGGGCCGGCGAGTTGCCCTCGGCGTGGCGGTAGGCGGCTTTCCAGGGCACCATCTGGTTGAGCACCAGGAGGATATCCTCGCGTACGCTGGGGTCGGCGCTTTCGTTGATGGTGACCGCCGCCGTGGTGTGGGGCACATAGAGCATGCAGACGCCCGCCTGAAGGCCGTGCTCCGCAAGCAGCTTTTGAACCTGGGCGGTGACGTCGATCATTTCGGTCTGGGCATGGGTTTTGACAGTGAGTTGCATGTCAGGACGCCTCCTCGATGCCAAACGAAAAAGGCCCTGCCGGTAGGGGCAGAGCCTCTTGATTTCGGAAGATGGCGAACGGGATTAGACGCAGCCGGTCGGTTTGGGCAGACCAGCCATCTTACAGGCTCCCTTGCCCGGGCCGGAGGGGAACAGCTCGTAGATGTGCTTCAGTTTGAATCCGGTAACCTTGGAAAGAACGCGCACCATGGGGGCGATACCGTTCTTCTCATAGTACTCGCGGAGCACTTCGATCACCTTCTTGTGTTCTTCGTTCAGCTCATCGATGCCCTCCTGGGACTTTACATACTGAACCCAACCTTCGTTCCAGTTTTTGTAATCATCGATGAAGCCGTCTTCGTCTACGCTAAAAGATTTACCACCAAATTCAACTGTCGGCATTGAGAATCCTCCTTTGCCAAAATTTTATGGTTCTTGGCTATCCAGCCGTTGCTGTTCCGAAACTATGAAGCTAACCCTAATAACGAATCACCTACTTCTTGTCAACACGAAAAGGGCGCCTTCCAGGGAACTTTATTTCCCGGCAGACCGCCTGCCGGGCGGCCTTTAATACTCTTTGGGGGTGCGGTTGATTTGGGCCAGCGTGAAGACCGGCCCGTCCTTGCAAACCAGCTCGCGCCCGATGCCGCAGCGGCCGCACATGCCGATGCCGCACTTCATTCTGTTCTCCAGGGACAAAATGATGTGGTCATGGTCATAGCCCAGCTTTTCCAGA
>JAKAFO010000346.1 GCA_021819735.1 Deltaproteobacteria bacterium | reverse complement strand
CCCTTTGGCCATGGCCGAGGGCGCCGTTGCCACGGCTTCATGCACCATCAATTCTTCCTGGCGTTTGGGGTCCCGTAAAAGCAAAAAGGCGGCCTCGAACGGCACCACGGTGCGAACTTCCTGGAGGCAGGCGCGCATCATCTCATCGCCCTGCAAGGTGGAATGGAAGATCTCCAAAATAGCGGCGATGGCGCTGAGGTATAGGTTCTTGCGTTCTTCCGCCATCATCAGGTACAGGTTTTCGTAAGTAAAAGCAGCGTTGCTGATCAACGGTTCCAGGACCCGCACCGCCTCCGGCTGGTAGGGCTGGTCGTTGGCTTTGCGCGAAATGGTCAGCACGCCGATGATGGCGCGGCTGGTCTTGATGGGCAGACAGATAAAGGCCTTGGTGCCGTAGTGGGGCCGGTTGGCGCGCCCAAAACGCGTGTCCTTTTCCACATCGTCCACCACCATGGCCGCCTTGTTCAGAACCGCATACTTGGCGATGCTGCTCTCAAAGGGAACGTGGCTGTGGGTTTTGACCCACTGTTCCAGGCCGATGGCCGCGCGCACCTGGAAACGGGCATTATCCGGCCCCTCCAGCAGCATGATCGAGCCCACATCCGAATCGGTCAGCGCCAGGGCGCGCTCCAAAGCCACATACAGGATCTCATCCGGATCGGCGGTCACATAGCATAGATCACTCAGCCCCTTGAGCACGCTGATCTCTTCCGATCGGCGCCGGAGTTGCGCCTGGGTCTGGCTCAGACGCTGATCGATGACGCCGATGGCCTGGGTCATCTGGCCCAGTTCGTCACCTTCCGGCGCCATGCCGCAGGCCTCGGGAAAGGTGCTTTGCACCCGCCGCGAGAGCGTACTTGAAAACTGGCTGATTTGATCGAACACCTTGCGCAACATATTCAGACCGATAAAGGCGAACGCCAGCAGGGCCAGAAAGAAGTGGGGCAGGTAGTGGTCGTTGAGGATGTTGTAATGCAGTCCGAAATAGATGAGTGCGGCCACCGGCACGAAGAAGAAAAAGAAGAAAACGAGATTCAGCTTGCCTTTCAGCGACCTGTTTTTAAACAGCAACCGGTTAAGCCACGCAAAGATCTTTTTCATGGAGCCGACTCCCTGGCAAATAATGGATCACACCAGGATATCGACCGAATCGGGGTGGAACATTAGCCCCCGCGGAGCGTGGCCGCCAGGCTCTCGATCACCTCGGCACAAAGGGTGCGCCAGCGAGGGCGGTTTTCGATGAAGTCGCGCTGGTTCAGCTCCAGTTCGATGCCCAGGTAAGCTTTCGGGAACAGGGTGCGCAGATAGGTGGCAAGGCCGTCGGAGGCACCTTTGTAGGGGGCGTTGCGCCGCACCCGCAGAGCGGGGGCCCGGGCCGCCAGGGCGGTTTTCCACAGGTCGCAGAAACGGCGCTCGGCTTTGCGGGCAGGGTCATACAGCAACCCCACATCCATGGCACGCACCTGGCCATTAAGTACCGGGGTGAAGCTGTGGCAGGCGATATGCAAAACCGATTGGCCGGCGGTCAGACTTTCCTGCACGGCGGCGTGCACCTTGCGCCAATGGGGGGTGTGCACTTTTTCCAGAATGGCTCGTTTGGCGGTGCTATCCAAAAACCGGGTGATTTCGGAAAAAATTCGCGGATGGCCCGGCGTGCGATTCAAGTCCGCCAGCAGGCGCGAGGTGGTGGCCGAATATAGTGGGGCATCGAGCCGGGCCGCGAGCTTGCGAGCATACCCCAAGGCGCCCAAATCATAACTGCGATGCGTGGCCAAAAGGGCTTCATGCCCCTTGAACAGCTCGCGGTAAGGCTTGGGAATGCGATTCCCGCCATGCTCGCAGGTGACGATGACTTTCATGTTTACTCGAACATTTTCCCCTCGGCCAGGCAGTCGCACAACCGACCGTACACCTCGAATAGCTTTTCCCGGCGCAGCTCCCCATTCAAGGCTGTGTCGATGCGGCGGGCAAGGCACCCTTTTTCCAGAAGGGCCTGGCCGGCCTTGGCCAGCAGCGGGTCTTGCCAGTCGGAATTGAAGCGTGCCGTGGCCGCGGCCAGGTGTTGCCACACCTCCCCGGCCCGCCGGGGCGCGCCGTTCAGGCCCAGGGCTTCCAAGTAGGGGCCGTGGTCAATGAGCGCCGCGTCGCCATCCTTGATTACCGACATAAAAAGGTCGGCCAGCATACCGGTATCGAACGATTTGATCCGGTCCAGACCGCACCACTGTCCGGCGCACAGGGCCTTGAGGGTTGCCGTGATCAGGGCCGCGCCGGCCAGGTCGGCGGCGGGGCACTCTTGGACATCCAGCACCCGGATCTCGATGGCCCCCCGATCGAAACGCGCGATGGCCCCCCGGGCGTTGAGGAACTCCTCCTGGAGCGTGCCCTCGGGGTCATGGGGCGCGATGTCGGCGTACATGCGCTGGAAGATCTCCCGGTCATAGGCCGCATGGTCGTAAACCGGCTCGGGTATTATGCGGCCGGCCACCGACGGAATTTTCTCCGAATTGTGGCGGTACACCTCCATGCGGCTGTCCAGAAAGCCGGTGCGCCGTCCGTCTAAAATCGGCGAACTGGCGGTCAGGGCCGGCATGATGGGCAGCAGCAGGCGGATGGCGGCATGCAGCCGGCCGAACTCTTCATCGCCGCAAAAAGGCAGGTTGATGTGCAAACTCTGCAAATTGGACCAGCCGTGGCCACGGCAGTCGAAGATGCGGTTGTAGGCCTCGTACACCGGGCTGTACTCGTGGGGCCAGAGCACCGTTTCGGTCGCCGGGTCCATCCAGGGGTGGCAGGCGCCGGGCATCAGGCGGCCCTCCAGGGGCGCCAGCAGGGTGTTGATGCGGCCGATGTGCTCGGTGAAGGTTTCGGCCAGGCCGGCCAGGCGCGGGGCCGGGCCGTTGGATTTCAATTCGATGACGTGCAGCACCAGTTCGTTGGACCAGGCGATGGGCCCCAGTTCCACATCCGAGACGATCTTGCCGGCCTGGGCGGCCAGCACCTGGTCGGCCACCGGCCGCACGGCCAGGCTGGTGCGGTCCACGATCATGTATTCCAGCTCGATGCCGGTGGCTTCGAACAGGTGCAGGGGGTAGGTGCTCATGTGTTGCGGCTCCCGATGGTCCGGTCTTCGATGCGCTTGAGGAACACTTCCATGATGCGGGTGTAGAGTTCGTCCTGGAGCACGTCGTCTTCGTATCCGGCCTCGATGTTGGGGTTGTCGTTGACTTCGATGACCACGGCCGTTTTTTTATCGATCTGCTTGAGGTCCACGCCATAGAGGCCGTCGCCGATGAGGTTGGCGGCCTTCAAGGCGGTCTTGACCACCACCGGGGGGGCCTTGCCCACGGGCAGGGTCTCCACGCGGCCATAGACATCCCGGCCGCCCTTGTCCTTGCGCACGATCTGCCAGTGGTCGCCGGACATGTAGTATTTGCAGGCAAACAGGGGCTTGCGGTCCAGGATGCCGATGCGCCAGTCGAACTCCGACGGCATGAACTCCTGGGCGATCACCAGTTCCGATTTTTTGAGCAACTGTTTGGCCAGTTCCAGCGCCGCCTCGGGGGTCTCGGCGCGTACCACCCCCTGGGAAAAGGAGCTGTCGGGCTGCTTGAGAATGCACGGGTAGCTCAGCTCGGGCAGCCGCGACTCCAGGTTCTTGGAGTGCAGGATGCGCGTTTTGGGGATGGGGATGCGCGAGCGGCTCAGCAGTTCGGCCAGGTAGACTTTGTTGGAGCAGCGCAGGATCGACTCCGGATCGTCGATCACCACCAGCCCTTCGGCCACGGCCTTGCGCGCCAGACGGTAGGTGTGGTGATCCACGTTGGTGGTCTCGCGGATGAACAGGGCGTCGAACTCCGACAGGCGGTTGGAGTCCTCCTTGGTGATCATCTCCACGCCGATGCCCAGCTCCTCGGCCGCCTTGGTAAATCGCTTGAGGGCCTTGGCGTTCGAGGGGGGCCGCTGCTCGTCCGGATCTTGCAGTATGGCCATGTCGTAGCGCGACACGGCGCGCTTGGGGATGTAAAGCTTCTTGCCGGCGAAGTACTCCGATGCCACCACCTGGGCGAAGGCGCGCTCCGACTCCGGGATCTCCTTGACCGTCAGCGGCGACACATTGGTCAACTGCCAGCAATCGTTGTAGAAACCGAAATCGGCGCGCAGGAACGGTGCCGGGAAGAACTTGAAGAGCCGCGAACCGATCTGCTCGAAGCGTTTGTCCAGGCATTTGCCGAAATAGATGTCCACCGAAACTTTCTGGGGATCGTCAGCCGTGAAGAGCTTTTGCAGCGGCGCTTCCAGCTCTTCGGACACCAGGCGGATGATGCCCACCGATTTCATGTCCTGGATGGTGGTGATGTTGGGCACCGGCTTGTGATTGCGCGCCTCGGCCAGCAGGCTGACATAGTAGCCGATGCTCTGGTAGCGGTACGAACGGCAGATATTGAAGACTTTGGCGCCTTTGAGCCCGAGAAAAGATTGATCCGACAGGTAGGTTCTGGCGGCCACCGGCTCGACATCGGTAAAACTCAGGGGGCACTCTTCCGGGTTTTCAATGACCACGAGAACGGTCACGACCTCCTCCTTTAGCGGGTTGGTTGGTCAAGCCCTTTTTGGGCGTGAGGATCAGTAAGTTGGCGTCATAGGTCAGGCTGCCCAACATAATGGCGCACACCAGCCGATTCAAGCGCACGGGATAAATCGAGCTGGCGCTGATGGGATTGGGCAGCAGCGGATCGGCCACCAGGGCCGTGCGCGTCTCCCGGTTGTAGCCGCACAGCACCACGAAATGGCCCGTGGGCTCGCCGTGGATGTCATCGTACACCATGCGCCGGCCCACGCTGATCTCCCGGGCCGTGCGGTATAAAAAGGTAGCCGACAGCCCGGTGAGGATAGGGATACCGTGGGTGAGCAGCCCGCGCACCAGTTGGGCCGACAGGTCCTCGAAGCGGATCGTCCCGCCCAGGCGCAGAAACTGCAAGTACGCCTTGCTGGCGGCCCGGATCTTGGGATTCGGCTTGACCTCGATCTGGCGCTGCAAGCGGTTCTGGATCTCGGCCGAATTCAGATTGAACCAGGTGGGGTCGAACACCTGCAAGTTGAAGGTGTATAGTTTGGCGCGGTACCCCCGGCGCAGGGCGTGGCACCCCATGAGCACGGCCAGCGTGCCGCCCCCCTTGAGCTGCTTGACCTGACCGATCACCTTGTCCAGCGCGATCTTGTCGTCGAAGTAGTTGTAGACCGCCTGCAGGCAGGTGGGTCCGCAGGTGGTGTCGTCGGGCTGGGCTTTGATGTGGAACTGAAGTTTGGTGTCCATTGGGTATCCGATTCCTAAAGCCTATATCGGTAAAGACCACTTTCCATCAATGGGTCGAATACTTTGACTTTAAACATT
>JAKAFO010000345.1 GCA_021819735.1 Deltaproteobacteria bacterium | reverse complement strand
AACAGGGTGTAGAACTTGCGAAGGTAGTAACGCAGCAGATTCATGGTTATCTCTCTTCTTCGAATTGAACGCCGAACAGTCCGGCGGGCCGGACCAGCAGCACCAGGATCATAATCGAGAGGGCCACGGCGCCCTTGAGGAAGGCGCCCGCCGGGATCAGGAAAACCACCAGCGCCTCGGCGAAGCCCAGGATGAAGGCCGCATAGAAACTGCCCTTGATGCTGCCCATGCCGCCTAGCACCACCACCGCCATCATCATGATCAGCGGATGGTTCCACATGAACGGCTCCACCGTGGTCAGGGGCACGATCACCGCGCCGGTGGCGGCGGCCAGACCCACGGAGATGAGCACGGCCATCATGGCCACCCGGCTTTCATTCATGCCCATGAGATTGGCCACTTCGCGGTCCTGGGCCGTGGCGCGGATGGCCAGGCCCAGCTTGGTGTGCATCAAAAAAAGCCTCATCAACCCCAGCACCACCAGTACCGAGGCAAAGGTGAGCAGTTGCTGGTAAAACACCTTGACGCCGAATATGGTGGTGTAACCCTTGATCAAGGCCGGCACGCTCAGATAGTCGCCGGTGAAGATCAGCATCATCACCTCTTGAAAGGCGATGGCCAGGGCAATGGTGCCGATCAGCACCGCCTGCTCATGTTCGCGGATGGGTTTGATGAAAAGCATGTAGGCGATGTAGCCCAGGAAGGTGACGAAGACAATCGCGGCGAGCATGGCGCTCACCGGATTGAAGCCCATGCGGTAGGTGGTAAAGTAGATACAGTAGGCCGCCACCATGTAAAAGGCCGTGTGGGCGATGTTGACGATGCGGGCTACGCCGAAGATCAGCGAAAAACCGATGGCCAGCATCGCGTACGTACTGCCGTTGATCAGGCTGGTGATCAGGATGTCGAATACCATAATACCTCGTTGCGCGGAGCGGGCCGGCCACCCCGGTCGCGGCACTGGCGACCGGGGCGGTGGCTTGATCCTATGGGAGGGGAGGGTTTACTTTTTGTAGGCGGCCTCGACCCAGGGCGGAATCTTGTAGTCGACGATGCCTTTGTAGGTGATCTCGGGCGCATCTTCCGAAGCCTTCCACTTGTTGGGCCATACGCCCACCAACTTGCCGGCCTGCCACTGAGCGCCCATGCTGGTCAGGTATCCCGGCCCCCAGGTCAGATCGTGGGTTTGCCGGCCCTGCTCGTCCTTGTAATATTTGGTGACGCCCGCGGGCACCATCTCGGTGCTCTCCTCCATCACCTTCACGATGCTGTCCGCGTCCAGGCTGCCCACTTTTTCAATCGCCGGCATGAGCCCGTACACGATGGCCGAATAGGTATCTGCCGTGTAGGTGGGGGTCTCTCCGTATTTCTTAACGTAGGTGGTGATGAACGGTTTGGTCAGTTCGTTGTACTCCACGCCCTGGGTGTAGGTGGCCATGGTGAATACATATTCGCCCAGGCCCTGGGTGGCTTCCCAGAAACCGTCCTTCTGGGCCTCCACATTGATGCCGACCTGTACCGCCGGGATCTTCAACTCGCCGGCCTGGCGGGCGAAGGGAATGCCCACCGAGGAGGAGAAGATGGTGAAGATCATCTGGGCGCCGGAGCGCTGGATGGCGGACAGTTCGGCGGTCACGTCGGTGGCGACCGAAGACGGCCGCCAGATGCCGGCCACTTCCATGCCGATTTTAGGCAGGTAACCTTCGGTGGCGCTGACCATGGGATCGGCCCACATGGCTTTCTCGGCCACGATGGCCACCTTGAGCGCGGGGATGTTGAGTTTGGACTTGAGGAGATCGCCAACGTATTTCAGGTGCAGAAAGCTGGTCTTGACCAGGAACTTGGAATTGAAGGGCGTGCCGCGGAAGAAGTATTTGTAGGTATCGTAGTTTTGGGCCACGCGTTCGCACAACTCCGGATGGGCCGCGCCGCAACCGATGAAGATCTTTTTGTACTCCATGGCGATGTCCTGCATGGCCAGCACCGCTTCCGTGCGGAAGCCGCCCACCACGAAGTCCACCTTGTTCTTGGTCATAAGCAGTTCCATGGCGTTGGTGGCGTCGGTGACGTTGAGGAATTCATTGGAGTCGGCTTGCACCAGCTCGATCTTCATCATCTTTTTGCCGACCTTGATCCCGCCCTTGGCGTTGATCTCATCGGCCGCCATGGTGGCGCCGTTCCAGTGCCCCTTGCCCTGCACGAACTGCATGGGGCCGATGACGCCGATTTTGATCGTGTCGGCCGCCCAAGCGGATGCTCCGAAGGTCCAGGCGATCGCCGCCATCATGATCACGACCCATAAAAGCCTCTTGCCTTTCATAACGTCTCCTTTCACTCGTGAATAACACGGGGTTACCGTTTGCCGGCCTGCCGGCCGAATTTCGGTCTTTGTGGATGAAGGACAAGGTAACGGTGGAGGGGGCGCCCGATCGGTGCCCATTACCTTGGGTGGGTGGTCGGCCAATGGTACAAGTCCTTGGTTGAAAGGTTCAAACCAGCACAGACGCTCGCAACGGAATTCGGTATGCCCGCAGACGATAAGAAACTGAACTCCATTCAGTATTTAAATTTTTGTATGCCAAGCCCGGCAAGGTTGTCAACAGCTTGTCGCGAAAAGGTCGCTGCCCACAAAGCGCTTTAATGCTTTAAATACAAGCTATTTTTACCAATTACGGAGGGTTGTGGAATTCGAGGATGGAAAATCGTGTTCGTAAAAAGAGCGATCGTTCTATCGGCGGTGCAACTAGCCACCCGCGGACAGTTCTCGATTGTGCCCGTCTACGGTGAAGGCGGGAAGAGGGTTTGTCCGGAGGCACCAGCGGGTGCCTCCGGAATGGAATGTCGATTGCCGGGCTGCTATCTCGGACGGGATTTGGCCAGCCCGATGGTGCCCAGGGCGGTTTCGATCTCACCCAGGATCGCGGGATCGTCGATGGTGGCCGGTACCTTGAAATCTTTGTTGTCGGCGATCTTTTGGATGGTGCCGCGCAAAATTTTACCCGAGCGCGTTTTGGGCAGCCGTTTGACCACCGTGGCTTTCTTGAAATCCGCCACCGGGCCGATGCGTTCGCGCACCATCTTGATCACCTCGGCGATGATCTCCTGCTCGGGCCGCTTGACGCCGGCCTTGAGTACCATGAAACCCACCGGCACCTGGCCCTTGAGGGCGTCATCTACCCCCAGCACCGCGCACTCGGCCACATCGGGATGGTCGGAGAGCACCTCTTCCATGGCGCCGGTGGAGAGGCGATGGCCGGCCACGTTGATGATGTCGTCGGTGCGGGTCATGACATAGGCGTAGCCGTCGGCGTCGATGAAACCGGCATCGGCGGTCTTATAGTAGCCCGGAAATTCCGCCAGGTAGGATTCGATGTAGCGCTGGTCGTTGTTCCACAAGGTGGGCAAGGCGCCCGGGGGCAACGGCAGTTTGACCACCAGGGCTCCGATATCTCCGGCCTTGACCGGCTCTCTGGTCTCCGGGTCGAGCACCGCAAGGTTCCAGCCCGGGGCCGGCTTGGTGGGCGAGCCCTCTTTGACCGGATAGGTGTGCAGCCCCATGCAATTGGCGCAGATCGCCCATCCGGTTTCGGTTTGCCACCAATGATCGATGACCGGCACGTTCAACTGCCTGCGTGCCCACTTGAGGGTGTCGGGGTCCAGACGCTCGCCGGCCAGGAACAGGGCCCGGAACTTGGACAGGTCATACTGCTTGATCAAGCGGCCGTCGGGATCGTCGCGCTTGATGGCCCGGAAAGCGGTGGGCGCCGTGAACATGGTGCTCACCTTGTGCTGGGAGATCACGCGCCAGAAGGCGCCGGCATCGGGCGTGCCCACCGGCTTGCCTTCGTAGAGAATCGTGGTGCACCCTTTGAGCAGCGGGCCATACACGATATAGGAGTGGCCCACCACCCAGCCCACGTCCGAGGCGGCCCAGTAGACCTCGCCGGCATCGACGTTATAGATGGCCTTCATGCTCCATTTGAGGGCCACGGCATGGCCGCCGTTGTCGCGCACGACGCCCTTGGGCTGCCCGGTGGTGCCCGATGTATACAGGATGTAGAGCGGATCGGTGGCCGCCACCGGCACGCAGTCAGCCGGCTGGGCCCCGGCCATGGCCTCCTGCCAATCCAGGTCGCGGCCCGGGATCAGGTCGCAGCGCTGCATGGGCCGTTGCAGGATGACGCACTTCTGGGGCTTGAATTGGGCCATCTGGATCGCGGCATCCAGCAGTGGTTTGTACGGAATGACGCGCTGTACTTCGATGCCGCACGAGGCCGAGACCATCACCTTGGGTTTGGCGTCGTTGATGCGCGTGGCCAGCTCGTTGGCGGCAAACCCGCCGAAGACCACCGAGTGCACCGCGCCGATGCGGGCGCAAGCCAGCATGGCGATGGCCGCCTCGGGAATCATGGGCATATAAATGATGACCCGATCGCCTTTGGTCACCCCCTGGGCTTTCAAAACGCCGGCGAAGCGGGCGACGTCGTCTCTCAGTTGGCGATAGGTAAATGTTTTGACCGTGCTGGTGACCGGACTGTCATAGATCAAGGCCGCCTGATCGCCGCGCCCCATGGCCACGTGGTGATCGAGGGCGTTGTAGCAGGTGTTGAGTTGGCCGCCCACGAACCAGCGGTAGAACGGCTGGTTGCTGCCATCCAAGACTTTGTTCCAACGTTGGGTCCAGACAATATCCTCGGCCGCGTCGCCCCAGAAACCTTCCGGATCGTTGATGGATTGCTCAAACGCCTTTTTGTATGCATCGGTCATGATGGCCTCCTCGGTGGGTTTGATTTTCAAATTTGACCATAGAAAAGGGGGGTAATGATGTCAAGGTAAAAAATGAATGACGTACAGCCACTGAATATAAAACAAATTAAATGAAGGAAGGTTGCATACATTTTTGGGGTTCATGGGCATCGGGTTGGTCATTTTTCAGGGGGCGACCGCCGGTTTGCCCTTACGACCGGATCGAGCACTGCGCTACCATTGGGGCGGCGGCGGCTCTGAGCCGTTCCATTTCAGGAGGGGTAAATCCGGGGGCCTGGCCGGCGAAAAAGGTGGGCTCCAGCAGCGAAACGTCCCGAAAAGGCTGCAAGACATAACGACGGGCACCCCGGATGGCCTGGGCGATATTTATAATGATGTTCTCGTCCACAAACGGCCGCACACAGGTGGTGCGAAATTCATAATCCAGGCCGCTGGCCATGATCAGGTGGATGCTGCGGCGCAGGCCGGCGCCAAGCGGCCCCGCCGCTTCGGCCGTCACCAGGGGCGGGCCATAATGGGAAAGATTGGTTTTGACGTCCATGGCGATGTAGTCGAGCAGGTGTTCCTCGATCAAGCGGGCCAGCACCTCCGGCCGGCTGCCGTTGGTGTCCAGCTTGACCGCCAGGCCCAATGCGC
>JAKAFO010000344.1 GCA_021819735.1 Deltaproteobacteria bacterium | reverse complement strand
GAGGTAGCACAAATATAGGCAAAAGTCTAGATTTTTCTTAATGATTACTGCATGTTAAAAACAAGAGCCAAGGCTACTTTTTAAAGTCCCATACATCACTAATTCCAAATGCGGTTACCCTGCGCATATGGCGCGGCCGGCTTGACAGGCCGCTTCGTTTCCCCCTATAGTGTGGCCCTGACCCCGTCACCCGCGATAACTCATCGAATTCCATATAGAAAGGTATTTGGCGCCATGATGACACCCCAGCAATACGAAGCGAGCCTGCGCAAGTTGAAGCTTGAAGTCTATATGTTCGGCAAACGCGTGGAAAACGTGGTGGACGACCCCATCATCCGGCCGTCCATGAACGCCGTGGCCAAAACCTACGAAATGGCCCAGCGGCCCGAGCACGAAGACATCATGACCGTCAAGTCGCACCTCACCGGCAAGCGCATCAACCGCTTCACCCATATCCATCAGAACGTGGACGACCTGGTCAAGAAGAGCAAGATGGGCCGCCTCATGGGCCGCGCTACGGGCTGCTGCTTCCAGCGCTGCGTGGGCATGGACGCGCTCAATGCCCTGTCCATCGTCACCTACGACATCGACAAGGCCAAGGGCACCGAATACAACCAGCGCTTCCTTAAATATCTGGCCTTTGTGCAAGAGCACGATCTGGTGTGCGACGGCGCCATGACCGATCCCAAGGGCAACCGCGCGCTGGCGCCCCACCAGCAGGCCGACCCCGATCTCTTCCTGCATGTGGTCGAAGAGCGCAAGGACGGCATTGTGGTAAGAGGCGCCAAGGCCCACCAGACCGGCGCGGTCAACTCCCACGAGATCATCGTCATGCCCACCATCGCCATGCGCGCCGAAGATAAAGATTACGCCGTGAGCTTCGCCCTGCCCAGCGACGCCAAGGGCATCGTCTACATCATGGGCCGCCAGTCGTGCGACACGCGCAAGCTGGAGACCGGGCAGTTGGACCGCGGCAACCCCTTCTTCGGCGGCCACGAGGCCCTGGTGGTCTTCGAGAATGTCTTCGTGCCCTGGGAGCGGGTCTTCATGTACAAGGAGTACGAGTTCGCCGGCAGCCTGGTGGAGAACTTCGCCTCCTACCACCGCCAGAGCTATGCCTGCAAGGTGGGCGTGGGCGACGTGCTGATCGGCGCCTCCCAGACCGCGGCCGAGTATAATGGCGCCGAACGGGCCTCGCACGTCAAGGACAAGATCATCGAGATGAACCATCTCAACGAGACCCTTTACTGCGGCTGCATCTCCTGCGCCAGCGAGGGCCACAAGGAGCCCAGCGGCACCTACGTGGTGGACAAGCTGCTGGCCAACGTGCACAAGCAGAACGTGACGCGCTTCCCTTACGAGATTGCGCGCCTGGCCCAGGATATCGCCGGCGGCCTGATGGTGACCATGCCGGCCGAAGAGGATTTCAAGTCGCCCACCACCGGCAAATGGCTGGACAAATACTACGCCGGCAACTGCGACGTGCCCACATTGAACCGCATGCGCATCCTGCGCCTCATCGAGAACCTTACTTTGGGCACGGCCGCCGTGGGCTACCTGACCGAATCCATGCACGGGGCCGGCTCGCCCCAGGCCCAGCGCATCATGATCTCCCGGCTGGCCAACATGGCCGAGAAGAAGAAGGCCGCCAAAAAGCTTTCGGGTATCGATGAGTAATGCGCCCGTTGCGGTGATCGTCGGCCTGAAGTACTGCGGCGGGTGCAAACCCGATTACGACCGGGTGGCGCTGGTGGAAGCGATCCAGCGCCGCCTGGGCGACGAGGCGATCTGGGTGCGGGCCGACGATCCAACGGCCGAGATTGTTCTGGCAGTGCACGGTTGCCTGACCGCCTGCGCCGATCTGGAGCCCTGTCGGGCCAAGCCGATCTTCGCGGTCACCGGACCGGAAGCGGCCGAAAATTTCGTACGTCACGTCCTAACCCTGAAACGGTAGAAGGAGAATGGCCATGAAGCTTTCCAGAGCAGAGATTCTGACAGCCTTGAAGGCCTGGAACCAGGCCTGGGCGCGCCACGACCTGGAGGGCGTTCTGGCCCTCATGCACGCCGACGTGCTTTTCGAGAACTGGACCGGCGGCAAAGCCGTGGGCCGCGAGGAGTTGCGTAAGGCCTGGCAGCCCTGGTTCGGGCAGGGCAACTTTCGCTTCATCGAAGAAGAGATGTTCGTCGATGAAGTCGACCAGAAGGTGCTTTTTCGCTGGCACCTGGAGTGGCCCTGTCCGGAAAAAGCCTTTGCCGGCAAACTGGAGAGGCGCCACGGCGTGGATGTCATTCACTTCAAGGACGGCAAGATCATCAACAAGCTGACTTTCAGCAAAACTACCGTGGAGATCGACGGTAAGCGTTGCGCCCTGCATTATTGATGGGGGTCGCGGACCTCGTAACCACCCAAAGAGAGATTCATCGGGCAATGGAAGCTATTGTAAAGCGAAGCGGCGAGCTGTCTATCGCTGCAAGCACTTCAACCAGGAGGCGACACGCATGGCGATGCGGATCATTACGGAGAGTGAAGCATGAAGGGGGGCATCCTGCCTGACACAGATCGATCGGCGCCGGTGCGCTGCCGGGGCGTGCGCGGTGCCACCACGGCCGTGGAGAACAGCCGCGAAGCCATTCTGGAGGCCACGCGCGAGCTGTTGTTCGTCATCATGCGGGCCAACGGGATGGCCGTGGAGGATGTGGCCAGCGTCTTTTTCACCACCACCGTGGATCTCAACGCCACCTATCCGGCCCTGGCGGCACGGCAGTTGGGCTGGTACGATGCGGCCCTGATGTGCGGGCATGAAATGCAAGTGCCGGACAGCCTGGGGCGTTGTATCCGCGTTCTGGTGCATTGGAATACCACGCGCAGCATGCGAGAGATCGTGCATGTCTACCTGCGCGAGGCCAAAAGCCTGCGGCCCGATCGCAAGACGCTGCCCGAGATCCCGCTGGAGGAGATCGAGGCGGCGGCCAGGAACATCGATTTCAATGCCCTGGCGTTCGATCCCAACGGGGATATCGGAGATGAAGGCCAAAAATGAAAGCCAGAGCAGGCTGTCTTTCCTTGGATATGCTGGTTATATCAACCCTTAAGAAAAGGAGCGTGGAATGGATAAGAAAGCCAAAAACGAGAAGCGCGGTAAAGTGATCGAGGTGTTGAACCAGGCCCGCGGGATGGAGCTGCAAGCCATCAGCCAGTACATGAACCAGCACTACAACCTGGATGACATGGACTACGGCGAACTGGCGGCCAAGGTCAAGCTGATCGCCATCGACGAAATGCGCCATGCCGAGGCCTTCGCCGAGCGCATCAAGGAACTGGGCGGCGAGCCGACCAGCGAGCCGGCGGCCAAGACCAAGAAAGGCCAGAAGGTCGAGGCCATCTTCCCCTTCGACGCCGACCTGGAAGACCACACCATGGAGGTCTACAATCAATTTTTGCTGGTGTGTCGCGAAAACGGCGACAGCACCAGCATGAAGCTGTTCGAGACGATCATCGACGAAGAGCAGATCCATTTCAACTACTTCGACAATATCGGCGGCCACATCAAGGATCTGGGCGCCGTCTACCTGGCCCAGATCGCCGGCACCCCCGCCTCCACCGGCCCGGCCTCCAAGGGCTTCGTCTCCGGCCCGGCCGGCGCATAGCGGCGCTAAGCTCAACTGCAACCCCCCGGGGCGCTTCCGTTGAGGCGGCGCCCAATCCAATTCCCTTCCTTGACAAAAACAGGGCCGCTCTTTATGGTAGCCCATTTTGTGGCCGCGGCGGCGCGCCGGCAACCTACGGTGAGTTCCGCAACCGATATAACCCCTATATATAATGGTAGAATGCAAACCATCATGCCTTCAGAATCGACCTCCTCGCCTTCTGTGCTGATGTTGATTGCCGGTGCCAAGGGCGCCATCGGCACCACGGTGGCCCTGTGCTCGGCCCAATTGCGCCAGGACCCCGAGTCCATCCTCTCGGGGTTGACCACGGCCCTGCGTTTTGTCGACCTGGGCGATCCGGCGCATATCGCGGTGGCCGGCTGGGATAAGCTCCAAACGCCGATCGAGGAGGCCCTTGGCCGGCATGGCGTGTTGCCTGAATCGCTCTGGCGGGCGCATGCCGCCCATCTGTCCCAGATCGAAATCCGGCCGGCCCCGCCCGAAAACGCGCTGTTGGCCGAGCAGGTCGAGGCCATCCGAGGGGACATGCGGCATTTCCTGGCCCGCTGGCCCTCGGCCCAACCGGTATTGGTCAATCTCTTGCCGGCGGCCTGGGATATCGCCCAACTGCATCGCCTGGAGACATTGGACGAGATGCTGAAGGTCTCGGCGCCGTTGCCCGATTTGGCCTATGTGCTGGCCGCGGTGCTTTCCGATATCCCCGTGGTGAATTTTACGCCCAACACCGTGGAGTTTCCGGTCGTTTGTCGGGAAGCCCGGCGCCGGGGCGTGCCCTTGGCCGGGCGGGACGGCAAGACCGGCCAGACCTACCTGAAGGTCGTGCTGGCTTCGGCCCTCAAGGCCCGTGCGCTATACGTGGACGGCTGGTACAGCCTGAACATCCTGGGCAACGCCGACGGCCGCAACTTGATGGACCCGGACCGGGCCTGCGGCAAGCTGGCCAACAAGACCCAACTGCTCGACGAGATCCTGGGCTACAAAGTGGGCGCGGCCTACGGCGAGTGCAGCCACAAGGTGCACATCGACTACTACCCGCCCCGGGGCGATGCCAAGGAGGCCTGGGACGTCATCGATTTCAAAGGCATCTTCGGATTGCCCATGAGCCTGCGTCTCAACTTGCAGGGCCGGGACAGCATCCTGGCGGCCCCCATGACCATCGATTTGGCGCGCTGGGCCGCGGCGTTGAAGAAAGCCGGCATCGGCGGACCGGTTCCCGAACTGGGGTTTTACTTCAAGAAAGCGGTGGGCGACGGCGCGCCCCTGACTTTTCAGGAACAGTTGGCCGCCCTCGACCGTTTGGAACAAAAGATCCGCGGGGAAAGGAAGTAAAATGGTTTTCGGTTACAGCACCAACGCCTTCACCAAATTCTCGTTGCTGGACGCGTTCGATAAAATCGGCGCCCTGGGCTTCAAGGGCGTGGAGATCATGTGCGATCAGCCCCATCTCTACCCGCCCGAGTACGGCCCTGAGCGCCTGGCCGAAGTCAAGGCGCGTCTTTCCGCCAACCAGCTCAAACCCACCAATCTCAACAGCTTCACGCTCTTCGCCGTGGGCGACACCTACCTGCCGTCGTGGATCGAACCGCAAGCCGATCGCCGCCGCATCCGCGTGGAGCATACCCTGGCCTGCCTGGAGATCGCCGCGACTATCGGTTGCGCCAACATTTCCGTGCCGCCCGGCGGACCGCTGGAAAAAGGCATGAGCCGCAAGGAGGCCCTGGCCTTCTTCCACAAGGGGCTCGACCAGGTGATC
>JAKAFO010000343.1 GCA_021819735.1 Deltaproteobacteria bacterium | reverse complement strand
CCTCAATCTGGACGAGGTCGACGAGCGCTGCGCCATGGTGCGCCACGCCCGGCAGTTGATCCAGGCGCCGGTGCAGACGGCGGCCATCCAGAATTTCGCCTTCGGCGGGGTCAACACCTGCCTGATCGTCCGCAAGGCGGTGCCATGAGCCGTGCCGCGGCCCTGACGCGCGGCGGCGGGCGCACGATACCGCGCGGGGTGGCCCTGGCTGTGGATCTGGCGGCCACGCTGCTCGTGTGGAGTTATTTCACGGCCGGCTTCGTGGTGTTCTTCGCGCCTTTTTATCTGCTGGCCGCCGCCCTGGCCGGCGACCGCGCTCGGGCCTTTCAACGCCTCAATTGTCTTTTCTACCGGGGCTTCTTCGCGCTGTGCCGGGCGATCATGCCCCGGCAGCAGTGGCGCATCGATCCGGCGCTCAGGGCCATCGGCGGTGCCGTGGTGGTTTGCAACCATCTCTCCTACATCGATCCTTTGCTGCTCATCTCGCTCTTCCCGCGGCACACCACCATCGTCAAAAACCGCCTCTTCCGCATTCCCATCTTCGGCTGGATGCTGGGCCTTTCGGGTTATCTGCCGGCCTCCTCCCAGGGCGCCCAGGCCGAGCGCATGGTGCGGCGCATGGAAGAGATGCCCGCGCTCCTGGCCGGCGGCGGCAACCTGATCGTCTTTCCCGAAGGCACCCGCAGCCGGGACGGCAACGTGGGCGCGCTCAACGCCGGGGCCTTCAAAATCGCCCGGCTGTGCAAGGCGCCGCTGGCCGTGGCAGCCATCGCCAACAGCCAGCGGCTCTTTACTCCGGGACGCTTTCGCTTCAACACCTGCCAAGCCAACACCATCATGGTGACGCTGCTGGCGCATTTCACACCGGCCTATGACAGCGCCGATTTCTCCGTCAAGACATTGATGGCGCAAGTTCAGGCGCAATTGGCGCAGCAGCCGCAGACGGCAGTTCGATCCGATCAACCGCAAGCGAGCAATGAAAGGTAGGGCGCGATGAAGGTAGTTTTGATCTCCATGCCGGATGTGGCCGCGGTCATCATGCACGAAGCGGCCTTTCACATGCCCAACCTGGGCATCGCCAGCCTGGGCGCCAATGTGGACGAAGGTCACGAAGTAAATCTGATCGACCTGATCCGCAAGCGGCGCAAGGTGCGGCCCTATTTGAACCGGACCCTACTCAAGCTGCGCCCGGACGTGGTGGGGCTCTCCTCCATGACCTGGCAGTTCGGCACCTGCCTCAAGCTGGCGCGCCTGATCCGGAAGTGGCTGCCCCAGGCGCGCATCGTCATCGGCGGCTACCACGCCACCCTGATGTACGAAGAAATCGGCCGGCAGCCCGAAGCCGGGCCCATCGACTTCATGATCCGCGGCGAAGGCGAAGAGTGCTTCCGGCGCCTGGTCAACGCCCTGGCCGGCAAGGATGACATCGCCCAGATTCCTGCGCTCTCCTATCGCCAGGCCGACGGCACCTTTGCCCACAATCCGCGCGGCGAACTGCTGGACCTTTCGCGCCTCAAACTGCCCATCCGCGACAAGCGCCGCCTCACCTGGGGCTACCACATCATGGACCGCAGCGTGGAAGTCATCGAAACCTCGCGCGGTTGCACGCGCACCTGCAACTTTTGCAGCATCCGCCACATGTACGGCCAATCCTTCCGGCCCTTTCCCATCGAGCGCATCCTGGCCGACATCGACGATATCTACCACAACAAACGCTGCCGCTGGATCTTCGTCTCGGACGACAACATGGTGTTGGCCCCGCCGCGGGTCATCGAACTTTGCCGGGCCATCGTCGCCCGCAAGTACAAAGGATTGCACTTCGTGGTCCAGGCCGACTGCGTGACCATGTCGCGCAACGAAGAGATGGTGGCCATGATGGCCCAGGCCGGCTTCAAGACCGTCTTTTTGGGCATCGAGAATGCTTCCAGCAAGAATCTGAAGACCGCCCACAAGGGCGATATCGTCGGCGCCTCGCGCCAGGCCGTGGCCCTGTGCCACAAGTATGGCATCATGGTGGTGGGCGGCATGATTTTCGGCTTTCCCGACGACGAGGAGCAGGACATCATCGAAAACTACCGCTTTCTGCGGGAGATCGACGCCGACACCTCCTACTGCCAGATCCTGACCCCCTATCCCAAGACCGGCATCCGCCAGCAACTGCTGGACCAGGGCCTGGTCACCAACCCCGACGACTTTTCCACCTACAACGGCATCTGGGCCAACGTGCGCACCCACCACCTTTCCACCGACACCCTGCAATACCTGGTCTGGTACCACCGCCAGAAGATCATGGGCTGGTGGCAACCCTCCCGCCAGGTCCGCGCCCAGGGCCCGGTCTGGACCGGCATCTGGCTCTACTTCTTCCGGCCGTTCCTCAAAATCGTCCTCGGCCGACGTCTCCAGCGCATCGGCTGGCGCGGCCGGTACGAAAAGGACATGGCGCGGTTGAAGAGCGTGAACCGGTTTGCGGAGTTGGAGAGCTGAGCGAGAAAAACGGTTCATCGATAATATTAATTTTCGTTTCGGTAACTTATGCCTGGGAGCAATTTTCGGGTGCGCTCCAAATCCGATAAGTTGGGGGTATCGAACCGATCCAGGCCATCCATCATACGGACCGCGGCTTAGTGGCAAGCCGTGTTGACATTATGGTATAACGGTTATACTCATAGGTCGTATGAGATTCAAATTCGATCACCGAAAGAGCGATAAGCTCAAAGCGGACCCTCGCCGCCAGACCGGTTTCATCGAGATCCAGGAGTTGTGGTCTCATCCGCATTATGTGGACTGCCGCTCGGATGACCCCGAGCAGTTTCGCGCCATTGGGTGGGTGAAGGGGACGCTTTATTCCGTCATATATGAGGTCAGAGAAGACGATGAGGGGGAATATTACCACCTTGTCACGCTCTGGAAATCGACCAAGCAAGAGGAAAAGCTTTATGAAGAGCACAGCTAAAAAGAAGAAACCATCCGCCGACGAAATCGCCGAAAAAGCGATGAGCGGCGAGGACATTTCTCAATTTTTCACCAATAAGGGCGAAATGAAACCGGCCGTACAACGGGTCAACGTGGATTTCGGCCTGGATATGCTCAAGGAGCTGGACGCCATCGCCAAGGAGTTGAATATCAGCCGCCAAGCCGTGATAAAGACCTATCTTCGCCAATCACTGGATCAGCACTACCTGGCTCGCAAGGCGGTGAATTCTTGAACCGGAATACACATGCTGTGCCATCATACGAACCACAGTAGAACCCATTCTCCGCTTCTACTTATCCATGCCGCGCTGCAGGCCCCGCAGATAGGATATCTCGCCGATATGTTGGGAAGCATGGGAGATCAAAAAGGCGAAAAGCGCCCCGACGGACATCTCCCCAAAGTTCGGGAAGGTGAATTTTTCATCGAACGCTTCGACGGCCATGCTTCTCAATTTTTCCTTGGTTTTGGCGCGCACCGCATCGTGGTACTCTAATATTTTGGCCAGTTCGGGGACCTGGAAGGCATTGACCTGATCGACGGTATAGTGCGAGCCCGCTTCTTCTTTGGACATGCCGAGCTTTTCATACCATTTTTCGGATTCCCAGATCGAACTCTTCTTCTGAAGCATCCCCTGCATGATAGAGTCTTCGGTGCGGGCCATGTGGAAAAGAATCATACCGATGGAATTGCAGCCGGATGCCGGCCGCCAAGCCACCTCCTGCTGGGTGAGCGTCTGGAGGGCATGTCCCATGGCAATTTTTGAACTGGAGAGCTCGATACCGATGTAGCGTTGTAATTCCATTGTATCCTCCTTGTATAGTTAAGTAAGTAGAGATGCACAAAAGCATGTCAGTTCAAGCCAACCTCCGATCAATCCTTGCGGAGCGTTTTGCCGAAGGCCTGGCCGCGCAGCTCTCGCCGCCGCGGGCGGAAGGTGTTGTCGGCCATCTCCTTGCGGATCACCTGGGCGAAGAGTTTGGACATTTTCATGGGCTGGGGTTCATCCTGGTAGAAGGTGTCCCAGGCGTAAGCCAGCAGCTCCTGGAGGCGTTGGGCGCTCATCTGCTTGGGATGGAAGACGACTTGGTCGGCGGTGTAGTCGTTCCAGTCATAGGAGAAGATACGGCCTTGGCGGTGCAGGGCCTCGTAGGCCTGGGTGTGGGGAAAGGGGGTGAGCACCGTGAATTCGGCCAGGTCCAGCTCGATCTTCAGCAGAAATTCGACCAGGCGCTTGATGTCGTCTTCCGTGTGCTCGTCCAGGCCGAGCAGGATGGTGCCTTCAACGCCGATGCCGTGGTCGTGGTAGCGTTTAATGCGGTCGCGGATGTAGTCCGAGGTGTCGAAGACCGCCTGGTAGACATACCAGGCGCCGGCCTGGGCCGCCAGGTCGAGCACCTTGGGGTTGTCTTCGATGGGGTGGCAGCACCACTTCTTCTTCAAGGGAATCATCTCCCGGAAGAGATCCAGCTCCCACTGGGTATTCTGGGCCAGGGAGTTGTCCACTATGAAGAGCCGGTTGTTGTCGATGGCGGCCATCTCGGCCACGGCCTTGTCGATGGGCCGGGGCCGGAACTTGCGGCCGCCCAGGTAGGCCACGCAGCAGGGGTAGCAGTTGTAGCGGCAGCCCCGGGAGGCGTGCACCAGGTCCACCATCTGCACGCCTTTGTAGTTGTAGAATTCCCGGCGCAGGATGTCGCGCCGGGCCGGGCCGACGGTTTCAATGGGCGGCGGATCTTGAATAAAGTCGTACACCGGCTTTAATTGCCCCCGACTCAGGTCATCGAAAAGCTGCTCCATGCGGCCTTCGGCTTCGCCCAGAAAGACGGCGTCGGCGTGGGCCCGGGTCTCTTCGGCATGCAGCATGGTGGCGATGCCGCCGAAGATCACGGGCACGCCCTTGCGGCGGAAGGCGTCGGCGATCTCCCAGCCGCGCTTAACCTGGATGGTGAGCATCATGGAGATGGCCACCACGTCGGGCCGGTCGTCGAAATCGATCGCTTCCAGGTTCTCGTCAATGAAGGTGACGGCGACGTCCGGCGGCAGGGCCGCGGCAAAGACTACCGGGCCGTGGGGCGGCAGGTGAAATTCGGTCTGGCGCATCAGTTTGGGCCAGCGGGGGTAGACCAGCGTGAGCTTCATGGTTTTCTTTCTGATGCGATGGGGATAGCCTCCACCAGGCGCATGACCAGGCGGTAGCCGGCCACCCCGGGGGCCTTGAGTTCCAGCCGGGCGGCCAACCCGTCGGGTCGCATCTCTTCCTTGCCCAGGGGTGCGACGCTGCGTACCAGGTGGTGGCCCGGGCTGTAGCGCTGGATTCGCCAGGTGCCGTCGGCGGCCAGCAGGATGTCTTCGTGACCGTCATCGGCGAGCGGATAGCGGCAGCCCCGCGATTGCTCCTGGAAGCGCCCTGCCGCAAGACTCGGCTGCCCGGGGGCGAAGAAGATGATCATCTTCTTCG
>JAKAFO010000043.1 GCA_021819735.1 Deltaproteobacteria bacterium | reverse complement strand
GCTCTTATGGAGATATATCTTCGGATCGATCATCAAAATGGGTCAATTTCTACCGTGTGTTGAACCCCCACTAGAATTTTACCGGCTCTATCGAGGAAAAAAACGGTAATTCTGGATGGACACTAGGTAACCCACCATCGTCACATATTGCGAGGATCGAAAAAACGGCAATCCATCAAATCTTGGGGGACCGCTTCCAGGAAACGTGACGGTTCGTAGAGAACCGACTGGGTAGCACGGTCATAAATCTCCTGTGGGTAGGTAATGAATAGGTGGTGTTGCGCGCGCGTGGCGGCTACATAAATCAGGCGGCGCTCCTCCTCTAAAGCGTCGGGCTTTTCCATGGATTGATAGGAGGGAAAACGCCCATCCAGAGCCCAAATGATGAAAACCGTATCCCACTCCAGGCCTTTGGCCGAATGAATCGTCGATAAGGTCAAACGATCCTCTGTGATCGCATCAGCCGCCAGCCCTTCGCCAAACGATGTATTGGGCGGCTCCAGCGTCATGTCAGATAGAAAATCGTCCAGACGCTCGTAGCGCTCCATGATGGCGAGCAGTTGCTCGATGTCGCGCGCCCGGCGCGGGTGGTCATCGTATTGTTCCTGAAGGATTGGCAGATAGTACTTTAAAACCAATGCCCCCTGCTGGGCGACCGCATGCGGCGGCAGCGCATCCATGGCGGCAATCAATTCCTTGAGCCGCTCCAGTTCCGGCTTGCTTTTTGACTTCAACTTGGCGGTCAGCAGCCCGGTTGCCCCCTTTCCTTCGGCGAGCACGGCTTCAAAAATTCGTTGCGCGCTCTGGGGGCCGATCTTTTTGACGAGCTGCAGCACGCGATACCAACTGAGGCGGTCTCGCGGTGCGATCATGATCTTCAAATGGGCGATGACATCCTTGATGTGTGCCGATTCGCTGAATTTGAAGCCGCCGACTTTGACGAAGGGGAATCCGGCACGGTTTAACTCCAATTCCAGGTCGAAGGAGTGAAAACTGGCACGGAACAAGACAGCAATGCGCTGCAGGGGCAAACCCTGGCTTCTCATGCGCGCGATTTCCCGGACGATGAAGCGTGACTGAGCATTCTCGCCGGCCGTGGCGACCAGTGCCGGTAGGCTGCCTCCGCCTCTCTGGGTAAAAAGGCATTTTGAGTACTTTTCAGCGGCGGGTGCGATCAAGGCGTTGGTTACATCCAGAATCGGCTGCAGACTGCGATAGTTTTCCTCCAGCTTAATAATGCGTGTCCCGGCAAAGCGATTTGGGAAATCGATGATATTCTTATAGTTGGCCCCGCGAAAGGCATATATGCTCTGGGCGTCGTCGCCCACCACCATGACATTGTTCCGGGGGCTGGCCAGCAGCGAAACGATGTCGGCTTGGATGCGGTTGGTGTCCTGATACTCGTCGACCATGATATATTCGTATTGTAACGCCAGTCGCTCGCGGACTTCTTCGTGTTCTTTGAGCAGTCGATGCAGGCAGACGAGCAGATCGTCATAATCGAGAAAGTGGTGCTCCTGCTTTCGAGTTCCGTAAAGCTGCCATATCTGTCGGATCAAATCCTTTTGGGCGCTGAAATGGGGGTACTCCTCGTAAATGATGTCTTCCAGGGATTCGTTTTTGTTCACGGCCCGGCTGAAAAGAGAGGCTAAAGTCGCTTTGCGCGGTAACGGATGACCTTCGTCGGCAGAACCGAACTCCTTGCGGATCAGGTTGATAAGATCTTCGGAGTCGGCCCGGTCGATGATGGTGAACCCCTGGGGGAATCCGATCTTGCCGGCATAACGTCGTAAGATGGCGTTGGCGAATGAATGAAATGTGCCGCCGGCAACTTCCTGGCAGCGTTGATCCAGAAGGAGCGAGGCGCGGCGAAGCATCTCTTGGGAGGCTTTGCGCGTAAAGGAGAGTAAAAGGATGGTCTGTGGCGCCACGCCTGCTTCCACCAGCCGTGCAACTCGGTAGGTCAGGGTGCGGGTTTTGCCGCTACCGGCCCCGGCGATCACCAGCAGCGGGCCTTTGCCAAAAGTGACAGCTTCATATTGCGCCGGGTTTAGCATCCGGCGATAGTCGATGCCCCCATCTGGCAGGCGCTGATTCGTCCCAAGTTCAATCATAAATGAATCCATTTCAGAAGATAAAGGCATTGGGGTATCTAGACCGGAGCACTTTCGAGCTCAAAAACACCCTGATACATAGTTTAAGCAGACCTAAGGTGTTTAGGATTGTTTGTCAAGCACCGTCCCCTTCTTGATTCGAGATTCTCTTTGCAAAGGAGCATGGGTCGATAAAAAGAAAACTTTAGAAAATTCTAAAGTAAAATATGTAATTAATACATATAGATATGTGGCAGTGAATAAAAAGTAAAAATTTTGATTGAACCGGGAGATCGGTCTAAAGTAAACCTGGCTGCCGATTTTCGGGCAACCCATTCAGAATCGGAAGGGAATGCATAGCAGGGAAGTCTCCTCCAGCGGTCCCTTAGCTCCCGAAATTCATAAAAATTCCAGATTGCACCAAAAAACTTGTCTGTGGAGGGAAAAAGTGCTTTTTGCTCTCATTTATCCAAACGTAGAACTGTCGCGGGAAAGCGAAGAATTGGCGAAAGATGTTTCTGAATTGAAGCAAAAAATGCTACTTATTATTCAAGAAGTTGTTGACAATCTTTTAGGCATATATTAGGGCTGGCTAAAAGGGACCTTTTTTGTAACGAAATTAAAACATTAAGGAGGTAGTAATATGAAGAAAGTTCAGACCCAGATCAAATCCCTAGAAAAGAACATCGCGGCCCTGCAGGGCAAGTTGGCCAAACTGAAGGGGCAGAAGAGCGGCAAAGCTGCTCCAGCCAAAAAAGCTGCGGCCAAGGCTCCTAAAAAAGCCGTTGCGGCCCCTAAGAAAAAAGCAACCGCTAAAAAAGCCTCTGCCGATGCCGCGAAAGGCACCGTATTGGAGAACGTGCTCGATGTGATCGGCAAAAGCCGTAACGGCGCCAATATCGCCGATCTGAAGACCAAGACGAATCTGGAGTCGCGTCAACTGAGCAACGCTCTCTACAAGCTTAGCAAAAAAGGCCAGATCAAAACCATCAGCCGCGGCGTATATGTGAAAGCATAAAAAGCAGGACGCCGGTAACGCCGGATGGCGCCTTTGCGTATTAAGGTTAACAGTCTTCGGCAAAGGCGCTATCGATCGATAGGTTACGCAAAAGCTCTCAGTGCTCCTTTACGACGGGATGCGCTGAGAGTTTTTGCGTTTTTTTCCTTCGCAAAAGTTGCTTGAAACCGGATCTTATTGCGCTCTTGTCAAGATGGTTTCAATCGTTACTATGGGCGAATGAAATTTCATTTGCGCCATATAGCCCTTTATTGATTGGGTTGCTGCAGCAAATTGTAACCCGTGGCCGGGAACGCCGATACAAAGGAAGAAACCATGGTTGTTCGTCATAAGCCTTATCTTGAGTTTTTCTTGGCCCTCTGCGCTTTTTGGGCGTTAAACGCTTGCGCCCATTGGAAGCTTCCGCCCCAAGACAGCGTCCAAGCCATGGCACAAAGAGAACAATGGGCTCACGAACGAAGCGATTTGCCGCCGGACCCACAAACCTTTTTCGGGCGCCTTCCCAATGGTGTGCGCTACATTCTGAAAGAAAATCACACCCCCAGCGATAGGGTCAGCATGCACCTTTATGTGCAAACCGGATCTTTGGCAGAAGCCGAAGGCGAGGAGGGCGTTGCCCATTTTTTAGAGCACATGCTGTTCGACGGCACTACCCATTTCCCGCCCGGGGAAATGGTTAAGTACTTTCAGCGTATCGGCATGCAGTTCGGACCGGATGCCAACGCCCACACCGGTTTTGCCCAGACGGTCTATGATATTTTGCTGCCCAAGGGCGATGCCCAGAGTATCGCAGAGGGGTTGCTGGTACTTAACGATTACGCCCAAGGGGCATTGTTGCTTCCGGAAGAGGTTGAAAAAGAGAAAAAAGTGGTGCTGGCCGAAAAGCGCTCACGGGATTCGGCCCAATACCGAACCATCGAGGCCACCATTGGCTTCCAACTACCAGATACTTTAGTGGCACGACGTTTACCCATTGGCAATGTGGAGAGTATCTCCGCATTCAATCCCGAACTGGTGCGCCGCTTCTATGACACGTGGTACCGGCCGGAACGTATGGTTTTGGTGTTGGTTGGCGATTTCGATCTGGAGACGGCGCGCAAATTGGTGGAAGATCGCTTTGCATCCTTAAAAGCCAGGAGAGGATCGGCCGATTTGCAGGGGTTCGGGTCTTTCTCCCATAAAGGCATCCAGAGCTTCTACCACCATGAACCGGAGATGGGTGCAACCACCGTCAGCATCGAAACTTCGGAACTACGCAAAGCACCCGGGGACACCGCCGCCAACCAGCGCACTGAGTTGATTCGGTCTCTGGCGGACCGCATCGTCCAAAAGAGATTGGAGGACTTGGTTCGGAAGCAGAGCAGCGTGATCACGTCGGCGGAGATCGATTCGGGGTACTACCTCCAGCAGATTCGATATGGTCAGTTATCCGCGGACTGCAAACCCGAGAATTGGAAAGATGCCTTGGCGCTGATCGAGCAAACGTTGCGCCAAGCGCTTCTTTTCGGATTTACGGAATCCGAATTGAACCGCGCCAAGAGCAACGCGCGGTCCGATTTGCTGCATGCTTTGAATGAGGAGGAAACACGAGAGAGCAGGCATTTGGCGCAAGAGGTTCTGGCCTCCCTGGGCGATTGGCAGGTTTTCCAATCGCCGCGGCAGCGCATGGCCTTGCTGGAGCCGATCCTTGCGGCAGTTACCGGCGAAGAGGTGCACCGCGCTATCGAAAACAGCTGGTCCGCACGCCATCGACTCGTTTTGGTTACCGGCAACGCCGATCTAACCGTGAATAACCAGAATCCGGAACAAAGCATATTGACCACCTTTCAGCAAAGCCTTCAGCAGCCGGTGGCCGCGCCGCAGGAAAAGGAGGCCACCCGCTTTCCATATCTGCCGGAACCACCGGAAAAAGGCGCGGTGGCAAGTCGTACCGCGCTCGAAGACTTGGGCATTGAACACGTGGTTTTTGCCAACGGTGTCCACCTTATAATGAAAAAAACTACTTTTAATGCCAACCAGGTGCTTGCACGGTTGAGTTTCGGCGCGGGTCAATCCTCGGAGCCGGCCCAACAGCCGGGGCTGGGGCTGCTTACGGCGGAAGCGGCCCAGGAAGCCGGTTTTGGCGCCATGGACAGGATCTCTCTGGAAAATGCCTTGGCCGGACGCTTGGCCAAGGTCTCCCTGGCGGTCAATGAGGATAAATTCGTTTTGGATGCGGAAGCTGAGACCAAAGAACTGGATTTGCTTTTTCAACTGTTACAGGCCTGCATTCAAGATCCTGGTTATCGGCCTGAAGCATTGGAGACCGCCTTTAAACGGTTGGAGCAAAAATACCAGGCGCTCAGCCACAGCGTTGAGGGCTTGATGCAGTTGAAAGGGTATGGCCTTTTAGCCGGTGGAGATAGTCGCTTCGGGTGGCCGGAGTGGCCCCGTCTAAGGCAATTGGAGCTGAGTCAGATCGAGTCATGGTTCGGCTCGCAACTGTCCCGAGAACCACTGGAGCTTGCCGTGGTCGGAGATTTCGACCCCGAGCGTATCGTGGACCTGTCGGCACGATATCTAGGATCGCTGCCCCGTAGAGAATCTTCTGGAAGAGATATACAACGCCCGGGGCCTCGTTTTGCCGTTGGAAGTAAGTTTCGCCTTTCAGCGCAGACCAAGATCGATAAGGCCCTGGTGGTCGTGAGCTATCCCACCGCTGACTACTGGGATATCCGGCGCACCCGCCGGTTGAATGTGTTGGCCGAAGTCTTTTCCGAACGACTCCGCGTGGGCATTCGGGAAAAGCTGGGAGCATCTTATTCGCCCTATGCGTTTCACCGCGCCTACCGCGCTTATCCAAATTGCGGACTGCTGCAGGCGATTATGCTGGTCGACCCAAAGCAGGCCGAAGTGATGATCGCCGAGACGAGATCCATCGCCCACGAACTTGCCACTCGGGGGGTCAGTACTGATGAACTGCGCCGCGCCCTGGATCCCACCTTGGCTCAGATCCGTGATATGCGTCAATCCAACGCATATTGGATTAACAGCGTTCTGATGGGATCGAGCCGACATCCCGAGCAGTTCACTTGGGCGCGCAGCATCGAGCAAGATTACGCCGGCATCACCCCGGAGCAGATCAATGCCCTGGCAAAGCAGTATTTGAACAACACCAAAGCCTCGACGGTTCTGATCGCTCCCCAGGAATCGGAGCAACCATAGACAATGTCCTATATTTCTTTGGTTGTGCAATTGCCACCCCCGGCCTGATCTGATATGGACACCAAGTTCGTTTGCGGAAAAGGCCAGAATAGACCATGGAAAACGCCAATAATATCACGCCCGGATACCTGCAAAGCCTGTGGCGCTTTTTATCATCGCTGAAACTGACGGTGGTCTTGCTCTTTTGCTTGGCAGCACTTTCGGTAATCGGTACGCTCATTCCCCAAAACATATCCCCTCAGGAATATGTGCGTTTATATGGCATCCCCGGCTATCGTCTGCTGCTGGTGCTGGATATCGTGGATATGTATCGGTCGTGGTGGTTTGTCGGGTTGCTCCTGCTGCTGGTGGTTAACATCATCGTCTGCTCCATCGATCGTCTGCGCGCCAGTTGGCAGGTCATCTTCGTGCGCGAGCCAAAATTCGATCTGGAGCAGTATCGCCGGCGCAAGAATGCCTTGACCTTTGAGGTGCAGGCGTCCGCCCATCGTAACAAAGATGCCTTTCAACGCATCGTAGCCAAGGGGTTCGGGTTTTGTCGGTCGATATCCTTGGATAACGGCTTTGCGATCACCGCCGAACGAGGACGCTGGACACGCCTGGGAGTTTATGCCGTTCACCTGAGCATCGTGGTGTTGATCATCGGCGGCTACATCGGCTCCAAATTCGGGTTCGAAGGTTTCGTGGCGCTGCCCGAAGGGGAGCAGTCCGCGACCATCGAATTGAATCGATCCCATCAAACGCTTGCGCTGCCATTTGCCATTCGCTGCGATGATTTCGAGGTTACTTTCTACGAAGGCGGGCAGCGGCCCAAAGAGTTTCGCTCCAAGCTGACGATCGTTGAGAAGGGACAGGAGGTCGCCCGCCAGGAGATTGTGGTCAACGCCCCCTTCTATTATAAAGGTGTGGGCATTTATCAATCGAGCTACGGGCGCATGGACGATGAGACCCCTCCGGTGGCCTGGGGCCAGGAACTGCCCTCGGAGATACCCCTTTCGATCCAAAGCGCCGCTTCGGGGATCGTCTACAACCGCTCGGCCAGGATCGGTGAGCCGCTTCAACTGCCCGAAGGATTGGGCCAATTGGTCCTCGATCGCTATGAACCGGCGGCCACCTTCCAGAGCATGGCCTTGGGACCCGCCCTGATCGCCAGTCTGCGCAAGCCGTCGGAACCCCCTCAAGCCATTACCCTGCCGCTGAAATTCCCGAAATTCGACGCCATGCGCAGAGGTGAGGTGATCATCGCGGTAACGCCTCCCAAAACGGAACCGACGAAAGAACGTTTTTACACCGGGTTGCAGGTGGTTTATGACCCGGGCGTGTGGGTGGTTTATGCGGGATTCATCCTCATGTTGGTGGGCTGCGTCGTGGTTTTTTTCATGTCCCACCAGCAAATCGTGGTGGAGGTGGCGGACCGGGGGGATCGCAGCAGTGTCTTGCTTTCCGGGAAAGCCAACAAGAATCCAATGGGATTACAGATCAAGTTGCAGCGCATGGCCGAACAATTGAAGGCGGCCATGGCGGCTAACGTGTCAAAGGACGCAGGCGCATGACCTACAACTCGTTGATCCTTTCCATCGTCACCTTCGTTTATGGATTTGCAGGCGCACTTTACCTTTTTGCCTGGATTTTTCGCAAGGAAGCCGTGGCCAAGGCGGCCACCTGGGTAACCATGATCGCCTTGGCAGGTAACACTGCCGGCATCGTGCTGCGCTGGATCGAATCCTACACTGTGGGCAGTGAAACCGGTCATGCCCCTTTCTCCAACATGTACGAGTCGCTGGTCTTTTTTGCCTGGACCATCGCCATTCTCTTCCTGGTGGTTGAAAAACGCTACAAAAACAGAACGATTGGCGCCCTGGCAGCCCCCCTGGCGTGCCTTGCGCTGGCATATGCCTCTTTTTCACCCGATAAATCGATCCAGCCGCTGATTCCCGCGCTTAAAAGCAACTGGCTCATTGCCCATGTTATTACCTGTTTTCTGGGATATGCCGCTTTTGCAGTGGCCTTTGCCGTCAGCTTGCTGTATCTGGCCAAATCCAAGGACGAAAAGCGTGTAGATCAAGCCGCCACGGTTCGTGTCCCGCCTTCGGCGATTTTGGATGAATTGACCCATCAACTGGTCACGTTCGGTTTTCTCTTCCTGACCGCCGGCATCATCACCGGCGCGGTATGGGCCAAACAGGCCTGGACCCGCTATTGGAGTTGGGACCCGAAAGAGACTTGGTCATTGATCACCTGGTTTATCTATGCGGCCTTGCTGCACCTGCGCATGATGCGCGGTTGGCGCGGCAACCGCATCGCTATTCTTTCCATCATCGGTTTTCTAGCTGTGTTGTTCACTTATTTTGGGGTCAACTATTGGCTCGCCGGCCTGCATAGCTATGGCACTCCCAGCCAATGATTACCCTTGACAAAAAATGTTGATATATATAGGAGAAAACCTTTCGTAACGCCGCGCGCCATGCCGGTTTAGGCCGTCGTGTGCGGGTAAAATGCGTGGAGAGCATGGCGGGCCATAAGCCCGTTTATCGTTATGGTGGGCAGGGCAACCGCATCGCCACAGACGCAGCCTGCCGGCGATGATACGGACCAAGGGACCTGGATCTCAAAATAAGATGACGGAGTGTCCATGAGCAGCAATGATCACCCAAACACCCATGGTGCGGCCGACGAGCCCGATGCCTCCCATAGCACCACGGCTGGCGTTCCCCACATCCTCCTGTTCTTCATCGTTGGTCTGGCGTTGAGCCTCATCGTAGGCTGGGGGGTCTTTCCCAAGTTGCTATACAGCCAAAAGAGCCAACCATTTGACTTTAGCCATAAGGTTCATCTGGAACAAGTGGACCAAGGGTGCCAGAGCTGCCATTTTTTCCGCGAGGATGGCACTTTTTCCGGCTCCCCGCGCCTGGCCCAATGTCTTGGATGCCACGAAGAGCTGCAGGGGCAAAGCGAGGACGAGGCTATTTTCGTAGAGCAATACGTCGCCAAGGGGCGCGAGGTGCCCTGGCGGGTTTATGCCCGCCAACCCGATTGTGTTTTCTTTTCCCATGCCGCCCATGTCTTGGGTGCCAAGATGGATTGCGTGGCATGCCACGGTCCCATCGGCACATCGGATAGCCTGAAACCCTACGAAGAGAACCGCATTACCGGCTACAGCCGGGATATCTGGGGGCCTAGTATCGCCGGGTTTAAGCACAACAGTTGGGATCGCATGAAGATGGATGATTGCGCCGAGTGCCACGCGCGGTTCGACGTCATCCATGATTCCAGCGTGCAGACCAAGCGCGATGCCTGCTTTGTCTGTCACAAATAGAGGCTCTTCGGACCGGAGCGGCGATCTCCATGAATTCCCCCAAACCGATATGCTTGCGAAAGCTTTCCAAACAGCAATGGATTGCCATAGGCTGAGGTAAATTTATGAAATTGTCCAGACGATGCTTCCTTTCTTTTGCCATCGGCGGTGCCGCCGGAACCGCGCTTACGCCGCTGCCCTGGAAACTGACCGATGATCTTTCCATCTGGTCCCAGAACTGGCCGTGGACGCCGGTGCCACCGGATGGGGCGACTGCTTTTGTGAACTCCACCTGCGATCTTTGTCCGGCTCACTGTGGTATCACGGTGCGCACGGTGGATGATCGAGCGGTTAAGATCGAGGGGCAGCAAGGCAATGTCTACAACCATGGCGGCGGTATCTGCCTGTTGGGATTGTCCGGACTTCAACTGCTCTATGGCCCGACCCGCGTTCAGGGCCCATTGAAGCGCATCGAAGAGGGTGGGACGGTCCGCTTCCAGCCGATCTCCTGGCGCGAGGCCATCGATGAAGTGGTAGTAAAAATGGCCGACTTGCGTACCCAAGGCAAACCTCAAGCGGTCGCCTGTTTGTCCGGGCGTGAGGTGGGCACCGTGCCGCAACTGCTCAAACGTTTGCTCGACGTTTATGGCTCGCCCAATTTTGTCTGCATGCCCTCGGTGGAAGATGCCTACGCCTCGGCCCTTCGTCTCAGCCAGGGCGTAGATGGCTTTGTCGGACTGGACGTGGAGAACACCGATTTTATCCTGAGCTTCGGCAGCGCCTTGCTGGATGGCTATGGGTCACCGCAGCGCATGATGCAGGCCATCGGGCGCCTGAAAGAACAGCATGGCACCCTGGTGCAAGTCGAATCCCGGCTCTCCAATACCGCTGCCAAAGCCAACCGATGGCTGGCGCTCAAGCCAGGCACCGAAGCGGCTCTTGCCTTGGGCATGGCGCATGCGATCATCTCCCGGGATCGCTTCAGCACGGGATTTATCAACGGCTATACGGAAGGTTTCGAGGCCTTTGCCGCTATGGTCAAGGAGAAGTATGCGCCTTCGTCCGTGGCTGAAATCACCGGTATCCCCGCCGATCTTATCACCCAAACCGCCCTGGACTTTGCCGGAGCCAAGCATCCCATGGCCATCTGTGGTCGTGGCAAGGGGCAGACGCCGGTCAGTCTGAAAGAGGTTCTGGCAGTCCAAGCCCTCAATGCTCTAGTGGGCAGCATAAACCGCAAGGGCGGCGTTCAAACCATGCCGACTTACGATTACCTTAACTGGCCCGCTGTGGAAAAGGACGCCACCGCTCAGGCCGGGCTTGCAAAAGAACGCCTGGATAATGCGGGCGGCAAAAAATATCCCCATGTGCGCAGCCTCGCCCATCGACTGATCGATAACATCGAGGCCGCACCGGGAGAACTGGGGATGCTGCTGGTGGCGGAATGCAATCCCTGCTTTTCGCTTCCTGACAGCAATAAAGTCAAAGCGGCTTTCGAGAAGATACCGTTGGTCGTCAGCTTCTCTTCTTTTATGGACGAGACGGCTATGCAGGCCGATTTGATTCTTCCAAACCACGTCTATTTAGAGAGGTTCGAAGATGTGCCTGTGATGTCGGGGACCGACCAACCGACCATCGGGCTGTGCCAGCCGGTGGTGGCGCCGCTGCTCAACACACAGCATTTGGGCGACACGATCCTGCAAATCGCCCGGGGGCTCCAGGGAAATATGGCCAAGGCGTTTCCGTGGAAAAATTATGAGAGCTGCCTGATGGCGACTTTGGGTGACCAGTGGACCACGATGAGCGAAAAGGGATTCTGGGCAGCGGAAGCCGCGGCACCCTCATGGGCGAGCGGTTTCGGGACTTCCTCGGGCAAACTGGTTCTCATGGATGGGGCCCTGGGGGCGATCTTCATGTCCGAGGAACCCGTAACAGCCGGCGACGGAGATTATCCCCTGCAACTCGTTCCCTATGATTCCATTCGGATAGCAAGTGGTTACGTGGGCACACCGCCCTTTATGATTAAGACCGTGGAAGAGACGGTTCTCAAGGGACAGGAAGGGTTTGCAGTTATCAACTCCGAAACTGCGGCGTCCCTGGGGCTGGGAAAAGGCCAGCAGGCCATGCTGATTACTCCAGTGGGCCAAGCCAAAGTGAGGGTGTATCCTGATGAAAGCGTCATGCCGGGTGTGGTCAGTATGCCAAGGGGGTTGGGGCATACCGCCTATGACGGTTTCCTGGCTGCAAAAGGGATCAACATCAACCAACTCGTCGGTACGATGGAAGATCCGGCTTCCGGTTTGGATGCTGCATGGGGCATTCGTGCCAAACTGGTCAAAGCCTAATCGCCTGCTCCCATGGCGCAAAATGCTGAAATGAGGTCCTGATGAAACAGACGCAGTCGCAGAATCAACATCGACCCAAACGCTACGGCATGGCCATCGATCTGGACAAGTGCACTGGATGCGGTTCCTGCATGGTGGCCTGCTTTGCCGAGAACAATGTGCCGTTCAAACAGGATGAGACCGACAAACTGCTCAGCATCACCTGGATGAAGGTCTATAAATTCAGCAACGGAAAGAAATTTCCGGAAACCGAGGTGTGTTACCTGCCCCGGCCCTGCCAGCATTGTGCCGGTCAGCATGAAGGCCATTCGCCATGTGTTTCGGTATGCCCGGCCACGGCCACCGACTATAGCGCGGACACCGGGATCGTCAGCCAGATTTATACCCGTTGCTTCGGGTGTCGGTACTGCATGGCCGCCTGTCCTTACCATGCCCGTTACTTTAACTGGTGGGACCCGGTCTGGCCCGAGGGCATGGAGCGCTATCTGAGTCCCAACGTGTCGCCACGCATGCGCGGCGTGGTAGAAAAGTGCAGCTTTTGCTTCCACCGCTACCAGTCGGCCAGGGACAAGGCCTATCTGGAAGGTAAACGGGCGGTTCAGGAGGGGGAGTACCAGACCGCTTGCACCCAGGCGTGCCCGGCCGGCGCCATCGTGTTCGGCGATTTGAACAATCCCGAGCATGCCGTGTACCAGATCGTGCAGCCCGACGCCCATGATCATTATAAATCCAAGAATCCAAATGCATTCAGACTGCTGGAGCGGCTGGGCACCAACACCAAGGTGTACTATCTCTCCAATCGGGAATGGGTACGCAAGGCCGGAGACAACTATCTGGCCCATGAACAACCCGGCGCGTCGCATGCGCCCAAGCAGCACGGCTAACCGGGCAAGGGCGCGTTGTTTCGGCTTTCGAACCCGGAGATCGGAACAACAGTTCAAGTTTTTTCAATCGTAAGGCGGACAAGGAGCACAACCTTATGGATTCTGCACTGATACCCGAGGGCGTCAAACGCTGTGCCCTGTGGAAATTCCTGCTGGGCCTGGTCTTGGTGGGGCTCGTCCTGGCGTGGGGCGTCTATGCCATGCTGCTGTGCTGGATCAAGGGACTGAACCAGACCAATATGAACGATTACTATGGGTTCGCCCTGTGGATCTGGGCCGACCTGGCGGTCATCGCCTTGGGTGGTGGCGCCTTTTTTTCGGGCTTGCTCAAATACGTCTTCGGCAAGGACGATCTCAAGAACATCATCAACTATGCCGTGCTCATCGGCTTCATCTGTTACAGTTCGGCGCTGTTGATCCTGGCCATCGACGTCGGTCAACCCTTGCGCAGTTGGTTTATCTTCTGGCACGCCAACGTGCACTCCATGCTCACGGAAGTCGCCTTCTGTCTCTCGTGTTATTTTGCGGTCTTGACCATCGAATACATTCCCCTGGTGCTGGAGAATCGCCAGATCGACAAGGTGCCTTTCTTCCACAACCTCACACACAACATGCATGGCGCCATGGCGGTATTCGCGGCTACCGGCGCTTTTCTCTCCTTCTTCCACCAAGGTTCCTTGGGCGGCGTCTCCGGCGTGCTCTTCGGCCGACCCTTCGCCTACCGGGAACATATCCTCATCTGGCCTTACACGTTCTTTCTTTTTACTTGGTCGGCGGCGGCCTACGGCCCCTCGTTCACCCTGTTCATCACCTGGCTGACCGAAAAGATCACCCGCAAGAAACTGGTCAAGGACCAGACGATCTTCCTGCTGGCGAAAATCTCCGGCTGGATGATTCTTACCTACATCATCGCCAAGAGTGCCGACACCCTCTATTGGATGTCTGCGACCGCGCCAGCCCAGGGGTTGGATTGGAAATCCTTTTATAAGGACAACGCGTTTTACGGCCAATGGATTCTCTTTGCTGAAATCGTCCTGTGCGGATGGCTGCCCGGGCTGCTGCTGGTCTTCAAGCCCACCCGGGAGAATCGCTTCTTGCGCGTGCTGGCCACCTTCCTGGGCATCGTCGGCGTCTCCCTCAACCGCTGGGTCATGGTGCTGCAGACCATGGCTGTGCCGGTCATGACCTTCGACCAGTGGGCCTTGTACATGCCCAGTTGGCAGGAGGTCGCCACCACGATCCTGCCGGTGGCGTATGGTGTGATCCTGATCATGATTTCTTATCGCTACTTGCCCATCTTCCCCCAGGAGCGGGAATTGAACCCCATCGCTGACAGGGCGGAAGAAGCCGCAGCCTAGGAGGCTATAAGGAGGAGATAATGTTTCCCTTTAATTTCGAATGGGTTTGGGATATGGGCCACTATGTGTTTCATGGCGGGTTGTGGTATGCCCTGACGGTGATTGGGCTGGGCATGACCTACTGCGTCATCAAGGCTGTCGTGGACACTGCCAAAGGCAAGGGTGGCGGCCAACACCACTAAGCTTTCCGCTGTTTTTGTTATTCCTGCTCTGCTGCCAAGCGCTCTTCCTTTGTGGGGGGAGCGCTTTTTACTTGTGCGTGCAATCCAGCGTGATAAATAGCCCGGCAGCGATAATACAGTTCATTCCGGGGGGATTTTTAGATTCATGGATAAGATTCTTGTGCAGGGGGGGCGTCAGCTCCAAGGTACCGTCCAGGTGAGTGGTGCTAAAAATGCGGCCCTGCCCATACTTGTATCGGCACTACTGTGCGACGGCCTCAACACCTTTACCAATGTGCCCATCTTGCGGGACATCCAAAGCACCTTGCAGTTGCTCGCTCACCTAGGGGTTCGCTGTTCGATGGAGGGCCATACGGTCCAGGTGGATGCCAGCGGTCTGAACAACGATGAGGCGCCCTACGACCTGGTTCGTAAAATGAGGGCTTCCATTCTGGTATTGGGACCCCTGGTGGCGCGTCTGAAAAAGGCACGGGTCTCGCTGCCCGGCGGCTGCGCCATCGGCGCGCGTCCCATTAATTTGCACTTGCACGGATTGGAGCTGCTGGGCGCGCGCATCGATTTGTCCCACGGATATGTGGAAGCGGTTTGCGAGCAGTTGCGGGGAGCCGAAATTTACTTTGACATGGTAACCGTTACCGGCACCGAAAACATCATGATGGCCGCCGTGCTGGCGCAAGGAACGACGGTGCTGCGCAATGCCGCCTGCGAACCGGAAGTAAAAGCCCTTGCCGATGTGCTCAAACAGATGGGCGCGCGCATTCACGGGGCCGGCACGCCTGAAATCGTCATCCATGGCGTCGAACGGCTGCATCCGGTTTCAGCGGCCATCATTCCCGATCGCATCGAAACCGGAACTTTAATGACTGCTGCCGCGCTGACCCAAGGGGACGTAACCATCCAGTCAGCCGAGCCCGAGCATCTGGAAGCGGTCATTCACAAGCTGCGGCTGGCCGGCGCTCAGATCGATGTGAGCGGGTCGCAAATCCGGGTACAAGGGCAAAGGCCCATTCAAAGCGTGGATATTAAAACCCTGCCATACCCCGGCTTTCCCACGGACATGCAGGCGCAATTCATGGTCCTGATGGCAGTTGCCCAGGGATCCTCCCTGATCTCCGAGACCATATTCGAAAACCGGTTTATCCATGTCAGCGAATTGCAGCGCATGGGCGCGGATATCACGGTTACCGGCAACTCGGCGTTGATCAAAGGGGTCGCTCGCTTGTCCGGGGCGCCGGTGATGGCCACCGATCTGCGGGCGAGCGCCTGTCTGATTTTGGCAGGCTTGGTCTCGGACAACACGACCGAGGTGAACCGCGTTTATCATCTGGATCGCGGGTACGAAGCACTAGAAGCAAAATTTCAGCAGTTGGGGGCGGCCATTCGGCGGGTAAAGGCGTGATCGGTGCGGGGTTACTCCTTGCCCAGATCCTTTTTGAGTTTTTTTTCGAGTCCGGCAAACAACTCTTTTTTCTTCTGGGCCTGCTGCTCTTTGATAGACTCCACTTTGCTTGCAAGCTTATTGCGTTCGGATTGAAACTTCTTCAAGGCGTTGTCCAATTCGGATACTTCGACTTCCCTGGGTAACTGCTCCAGCCGGAGGTGGTCGCCCACCACCCAGCGATCATCGAAAGCACCTTCCACTTGATCCACAATGCCCGCATCGCGCAAACGCCGACTGATCAAGCCGGTCTGCTCGGCGGAAAATTGGAGCAGTTCCGAAATCTGATCCAAAGCCGGCGGGGCGCCGTGCCGACGTTCCAGGATTCGAATGGCGGCCACAAACAGATGGCCTTCGTGATATAGGCTCTTGCTCTCCATGGGTGAAGCCGTTCTCCTTCCGCAGGTCGTGGCGTGGATGCTTGCGCTTCGGCGGGCGGCACCGGCCGATCCACAGTTGCGGGCAACGTGAAGTAACTACCTTAAAAAGCTGGCCATCTTCTTGACAACCAGTGGCGGCGAGAGTAACATGCGCCCCAAAAATGTCAAGCAGCAAGCATCGCCATTCATTGAAACTGCCCTGAGGTTGAACCCGCCGGTGCCGATAAACCCGACGGAAGATATTTCACCCGCGTTTCCTGGAGAAGAGGAAGCGTCCAAAAGCAAAAAACTTAATAGAGGCGGCAATTTTCAATGCCTTTCCATTAACCGGATTCGTCGACGGTCGAGCATTGAAGCTTACGTCGGCGCGAACCATGGAAACGCCTTGAAAAGCACCGCCACCGAGGGGGACATCATGACGGAAATCGTAGAGGTAAAGGGTCGCGAGATTTTGGACTCACGTGGGAATCCCACCGTGGAAGTGGACATCACCTTGGCCTGCGGCGCCACGGGGCGTGCGGCCGTGCCATCGGGTGCCTCCACCGGCACGCGTGAAGCCTTGGAACTGCGCAGCACCCGCACCAAGCGATATGGCGGCAAAGGCGTGCAGAACGCCGTAAAAAATGTCAACACGACCATCTCCAGTGCCATCGTCGGCATGGACGCGGCCGATCAAGTGACCCTGGACCGGGCCATGATCGCGCTGGACGGCACCGAGAATAAATCCAAGCTGGGCGCCAATGCCATTCTGGGCGTTTCCATGGCCGCGGCCCGAGCCGCTGCCATGGCCTGCGGCATGCCGCTTTACCGGTATTTAGGCGGCATCAATGCCCGGACCCTGCCGGTCCCCATGATGAACGTCGTCAATGGCGGCGCCCACGCCTCCAACAACCTGGATATCCAGGAATTCATGATCGTGCCGTTTGGGGCCAAATCGTTGACCCAGGCCGTTCAGATGGGCGCTGAAACTTTCCACGCCTTGAAAAAGATTCTCAAAAAGAAGGGGCTCAGCACAGCGGTGGGCGACGAGGGCGGATTCGCTCCCAACCTTGGCTCCAACGAGGAGGCGCTGGCCTACATTATCCAAGCCATTCAGGAGGCCGGGTATGCCCCCGGCAAGGAGATCGGACTTGCGCTGGACGCAGCAGCCAGTGAATTCTACAAGCAGGGCAAGTATGTGCTGAAATCCGAAAACCGTTCCCTGAGTTCGGCGGAGATGATCGAATACTATACGACCCTCATAGAGAAATACCCCATTCTTTCGATCGAAGACGGCTTGGCCGAACAGGATTGGAAAAACTGGGAGGTAATGACCGAACAACTGGACGAGGCGATTCAGTTGGTGGGCGATGATATCTTCGTTACCAACCCCAAGATCTTGGCCCAAGGCATTGAGGAGGGCGTTGCCAATGCCATCCTGATCAAACTGAACCAGATCGGTACCGTAACGGAAACCTTGGATGCCATCGAGATGGCCAAACAAGCGGGATATATGACCGTTATCTCCCACCGTTCCGGCGAGACGGAAGACAGCTTTATCGCCGATCTGGCTGTGGGGGTGAATGCCGGACAGATCAAGACAGGCTCTATGTCGCGCACCGATCGGGTGGCCAAATACAACCAACTGATCCGCATCGAAGAAGAGTTGGGAGCGGCTGCACGCTATGCCCAGGATATCTTCATCGGCGATTAGGCTTGAATCTTTCCGGGAAAGCCCACCGCCGGGCGGAGCGTAACGAGCGTCTATGACCGTAATGGGTAATAGAATCTGGATCGGGCGGAGCGGCGGATGTAATCCGCTGTTTCCGCCCGGCATCCGCCCTCTGATCCTCGGAGGGCTGCTTTTGTGCTTGATCCTGACGGCACCGCCCCTGGCTGTTGGTGGCGTTTTGTCAGGACCCCACATCCTGGAACTGATGGTCAAGGCCCTGTCCGGCGCCCAGACCCTGCGCGTGGAGCAGACGGTGGTCGTCGAGGAGGCCATCATTGCCGACCATCCCCTCGAATTCAGCGAAACGCTCAGCTATGCCTTCAACGATCGATTCCGCTCCGATACCCGCTTCAAAAACACCGAGCGGATCCATGTCGTCGTCCAGGATCAAACCCTTACGGTCATCGACGGCCGCCGCATCGTGGATGCCACCGGACGTTTCGACCAGTACAAGGATCTGCTTCTGTACCGGTCTCGTCCGGCATTGCACAAGGCGCTGCTATCTCACGGCGTGGATGTGGGCAAATCCAGTCTTGGCCGCTATGAGGATCGCATCGTTTATGTGGTTGGCGCTCAGTTCCCCGACAACTCCGTTTCACAGGTTTGGGTGGATAAGGAAAGTTTCCTGCCCATGCGCTGGCTGCAGGTGTCTTCCCGTGATCCCGAAGACCGATTGATCTTCGTTTATAGCGATTGGCAGAAAAAAGGAGATCTGTGGTACCCCATGCAGGTGGAAACGCTGCATGGCCAAAAGCCCATTCGCAGGATTCGGGTCAATCAGGTCCAGGTCAACGCGACCTTGTCGCCGGAGTTATTTAATATTGCCCAGATGAAGATTGTCTATCCCCAGGAAGAGTCGGCCGGAAGCTTGCCGGGTCTTGATCCATCCCATGAAGTGCAGCGCACCATCGAAGCCTTTCAAAAAAAGTTCAGCGACTGATCTCCACAATTTTGTCACTTCGCCGCTAGCCCGCGTATAGAGAATCTCTGGTCTTTTCTTCCCGGCAAAACCCACTTCCACAACCATAGCCTTTATGGTAACAAGATAGAAAAACCAACACTGGAGGCAGAGCGGAACGCATGGGCGAAAAAGGTGCCAAATTCATTTTTGTGACTGGGGGCGTATTATCTTCTTTAGGCAAAGGCTTAGCCTCGGCCTCCGTCGGAGCGTTGCTTGAGAGCCGCGGCCTGACGGTGACCCTGCAAAAACTCGATCCCTACATTAATGTTGACCCTGGAACCATGAACCCCTTTCAACACGGAGAAGTGTTCGTTACCGACGACGGCGCCGAAACCGACCTTGATTTGGGACACTATGAGCGTTTTACGCATGCGCACTTAGGTCACAACAATAATTTCACCACCGGCAAAATATACCATCAGGTCATCACCAAAGAGCGGCGTGGCGACTATCTTGGCGGAACCGTGCAAGTGATCCCCCACATCACCGATGAGATTAAAAATTGCATTCGCCTGGTCTCCAAAGGGGTGGATATCGTTATCGTGGAGATCGGCGGAACCATAGGAGATATCGAAAGCCTGCCCTTTTTAGAGGCGATCCGTCAGTTTCGGGCCGATGCCGGAAAAGAGAATGTGCTCTACATCCATCTGACCCTTGTGCCCTATATCGGCACGGCCGGAGAGCTTAAGACCAAGCCCACCCAGCACAGTGTTAAAGAACTGCGCAGCATCGGCATACAGCCTGATATATTGCTTTGCCGCACTGACCGTTACCTTTCAAAGGAGATCAAAGGAAAGATCGCTCTGTTTTGCAACGTGAGTACGGATGCGGTCATCACCGCCAAAGATGTGGAGTGCATTTATGAGGTGCCTCTGGTTTTTCATAAGGAAGGTCTGGACAACAAGATTATAGAACTGCTCAACATCTGGACGCGCACGCCCCGTTTGGAGGAGTGGGAAACACTTTGCCATGATGTGTGTCATCCCGCATATGTCGTCAAAATCGCCATCGTCGGCAAATATGTCGATCTGACTGAATCTTATAAGAGCCTGAACGAGGCGCTCATGCACGGTGGCCTGCCCAACAAGTGCCGCGTCAACCTGACCTTTATCGATTCAGAAAGCATTACCACCGACAACTGCGCCCAGAAATTGGCCGGGGTGGATGGGGTTTTGGTGCCGGGAGGCTTTGGGTCCCGTGGTATCGAAGGTAAAATCATAGCCGCGCGCCATGCCAGGGAAAACAAGGTGCCTTATTTCGGTATCTGCCTGGGAATGCAGATTGCTGTGGTGGAATTTGCGCGCAACGTGGCCGGCATGCAGGGCGCCAACAGTTCCGAGATCGATGAAAATACACCTTTTCCGGTAATCTATTTAATGACTGAATGGTATGACGAACAGGCCAAAACTATTCAACGGCGCGATGAAAGATCAGCCAAGGGTGGCACGATGCGCTTGGGGGCCTATCCGTGCAGGCTTGTGCCGGACTCTCTGGCCTTTGCCGCTTACGGCAAGATGGAGATATCCGAGCGCCATCGCCATCGCTACGAATTTAATAATCAGTTCCGTTCGCGCTTAGAGGCGGCGGGGCTGACCATCAGTGGCATTTCACCCAAAGGGGATCTCGTCGAAATCGTCGAGCTTAAGGATCACCCCTGGTACCTCGGTTGTCAATTCCATCCGGAATTCAAATCCAGACCCATGGAGCCCCAGCCGCTTTTCCGGGAATTCATCAAGGCAGCCTTGGTTTATTCCGGGTTCCGAAAAGCCGGCGCGACTGTTGAAAAAACATGTCAATAAGGCATGCTTTAGTTCGTGAGTTTAGTGGCCACCTCAACGGTTCCCCATGAGACCTCGCAGAATCGATCTCATGGGGAACCGTGCTGGATTTTTTGGGGGATGGCGGTCTAATAGAGCCCGATGCGTTCAATCGCGGTTGCTTGATTTTCGCAGTTATTGAACGGGCGGGGAAGGATTGTTCCTTTGCTTGTCGTGATTCGCCTGGGACTATTCGATAATCTCAAGCACGGTTCGCTTTTTCACCTTTGATGAGACCGCGCTGAGAATAGTGCGCATCGCCTGAGCGGTACGTCCTTGCTTGCCGATCACCTTGCCGAGGTCTTCCTTCGCAACTTTCAACTCCAGCACCGTTGTCTGGTTGCCCTCTACTTCAGAAACTAAAACTTCATTGGGGTGGTCCACTAACGATTGCGCAATAAAACTAATTAACTCCTTCATTTTCACCTCTCCTTTTTACCGACGGTTTTGAATCGAACCCTGTTGGCGATTAATTGAGGATTCAACTGCAACTGCGCCTCTTTGGATGGGGTGGTGGGTGTGTAAAACGCATTATACCAGCAAAGTACTAAAAGGCAATACGAAATAAATGCCCTGAAATTACGGTAAGGATTTAGGTGGAAAGAGCGATAAGCGCAATAAAATATGAAGAATTGTAAAACTTGAAAAGCGCTCGGAGATGATCGCCTATTAACGCCCCAATGCACTACATGGAAGTTTTAAAGATGATGTCATCGCTTAAATAAGGTGATGTCAGGCGGCGGAGGTGCCGCTTTGATCTTCACTATGAGCCATCTGCATTTGAAGGCCCAGGCGCAGAATGGCTTTACGCAAGGCAACGTTGATGGGCATGAGATCCGTGGCGAAGAGGTCTAGAGTTTTGAGCAGGGTGCCGAAATGGGTAAAGCAGGGCGCTTGATTCTGATAAGCTTTGGCCCGCAATACATCCTGGGGATGCGTTTGCTTTAGATGTTTACAAGCGGCCAGTTCCAAAGAGCCGTCCCGGCGCCGTACCGCCGCGAAACCGAAAAGGCGACAAATGGCGGGCCGCAGCGCATATTGAGTGCAATGGCCGGATGATGCGTCCGATAAGGGGCCGGGAACATAAAAAACACAGACGTGATCGTCTTCCTTTTTGGCTTCAATCCGGTCCAGCCATAATTGGGCTTCTCCACGGCAAAGCAGGTCATGGGCCAGGGGCATCATTTCCAATGGCGTGGTATGGATATTGTCATTGGTGCAGCAACACCCGCAGCCACTGGGACAACGCAGACCGGAAGCCAGTCGAAAAGCGGCTACCTGCTGATCGATCTGGGTGAAGACAGCTATGATTTGGTCGAGGATTTCCATGAGGGAATCGATCTGGCAAAAGTGCCTTGCCGCCTGCGCTGCATCCCGCGGGCGGCAAGGCGATCTAATGCATTACTTCTTTTTGTACGCGGCCACGACCCAGGGGGGAAGCACTAAGGGTTTGAGGCCCTTGATGGTAAGTTCATTGGGGGTTTCGGGGGGTTCGACGCTGAATTCCCAATAGGGGCTCATCCATTTGAAATGCGGCCAGACGCCGACCATCTTGCCGTCCTGCCACTGGGTGGCCAACCCTGTAATGTAGCCGGGCCCCCACTTGAGTTCGTGCAGTTGGCGTCCCTGCTCGTCCTTTTCGAAAGCAGCGGTTCCGGCCGGAACTTTGGTCACGCCCTGCTCGAACAAGGGAATAATCTTTTCCGGGCTGAGCGAGCCGGCCTCTTCGATGGCCATGGGCAAGGACAATTTGAGAAAGGCATAAACATCGGCAGTATAAATGGGTATTTCGCCATATCGCTTAATGTAGTTTGTTACAAAGGGTTCGGTGAGTTCGTTATATTCCATGCCTCGCGCGTAGTTATTAAAAGACATGACATAGTTGCCCATGCCTTGGGTCGCTTCCCAAAAACTCTCCTTGGCGGCTTCGATATTGATACCTACCTGGAGGGCCGGAATTTTCAGTTCGCCGGCCTGTTTGGCCAGCGGAATACCCGCCGGGCCGGAAACGACGGTGAAGATGATGTGAGCTCCTTCCCGTTGGATGGCCGCCAATTCGGCATTGACCTCCCGGGCGCCGGGAGAGATGCGCCAGACACCCGCGATTTCCATGCCCATCTTGGGGATAAAGGCTTCGGCCTCTTTGACCATGGGATCGACCCACATGGCTTTCTCGGCGACGATGGCTACTCTAATCCGATCGATATCGAGCTGTTTTTTCATCAGCGCCGCCACGCTGCGCAACTGGGCAAATAGTCCCTTGATCAGGTAATTGGAATTAAATGGAGCGCCGCGGAACCAGTATTTATACCGATCGTAATCCTGGGCCACGCGCAGGCACAATTCGGGGTGAGCCGCGCCAATGCCGATGAACATCACTTTGTTGTCCATGGCAATATCCTGCATGGCCAATACCGCCTCCGTGCGGAAACCACCGGTTACAAAATGAACCTTGTCCCGCAAAATCAAAGCTTCCATGGCATTGGCGGCGGCCGGAATGCTGAGGAATTCATTGGAGTCGGCCTTGATCAACTCCATCATCAGCTTCTTGTTGCCGATCTTGATGCCGCCCTTGGCATTGACCTCTTCGGCCGCCATCTGCGCGCCGTTCCACAGAGCTTTGCCCT
>JAKAFO010000342.1 GCA_021819735.1 Deltaproteobacteria bacterium | reverse complement strand
GAAATGATAGAGATTATTAGGCGTTAAGTCGAAGTGTCCGTATCGGGTCCGGTTGGAGGGGGAAAATTGTTTTTTCGCCGCTCCAACGCGGAGTCGCCCTTTTGGCCGATGGCGCTTCGTCGGTCAAAGCCGCTGCGCCGGTCACACCCTGAACGGCGCTCGGCATGGGTGATGGGGATTTGCCGCACGCGACGATCGAATATTTTTCTGCGCCCGCCGAAGTCGGCGGTGACCTTCGATAAATTGGACGCTTGGGAAGGGGCGCCTGCCTGTTTTTCAGATAGGCCCCCCTCTTCGCAAGATCGGTTCTTTGTACCCATGGGTGGTGCTTTATCCCATATGCTCCAGAAGGATGCGCAGCATGCGGCGCAAGGGTTCTGCCGCCCCCCAGAGCAATTGATCTCCCACCATGAAAGCGGTCAGGTAGTTCGGCCCCATGATCAGTTTACGCATGCGGCCCACGGGGATGGAGAGCGTACCGGATACCTTCGCCGGGGTCAGTTCCGCCAAAGTAACCTCTTTGCCATTGGGGATCACCTTGACCCATGAGTTGTGCGACGCCACGATTTCTTGAATCTCATCCAATGGGAGATCTTTTTTGAGTTTGATGGTTACGGCTTGACTGTGGCAGCGCATGGCACCGACGCGCACGCACAGGCCGTCGATGGGGATTGGATTGTTTTGGCGGCCTAGAATCTTATTGGTTTCGGCATACCCTTTCCACTCTTCGCGTGTCTGACCGTTGCCCATGGCGCGATCGATCCAGGGGATCAGGCTCGCGGCCAGCGGTGCTCCGAAGTTGGCGATGGGGAACTCTTGGCTGCGGATAGTGTCCGTTACGTTGCGATCGATCTCCAGAATCGAAGCCGCCGGATTGGCGAGCAGGCTGGAGGCACTATGGCCAATGACCTGCATCTGCTGAACCAACTCCTGCATGTTCTTCGCCCCGGCTCCCGATGCCGCCTGGTAGGTCATGGAGGTCATCCATTCGACCAGATCCTGGGCAAAGAGACCACCGAGGCCCATGAGCATCAGCGACACGGTGCAGTTGCCGCCGATGTAATCCTTGATTCCTTTCGCCAGCGCATCCTCTATGACCTGCCGGTTGACCGGGTCGAGAATGATGACGCTGGCGTCCTGCATGCGCAAAGTAGACGCCGCGTCGATCCAATATCCCTTCCACCCGCTTTGGCGCAACTGGGGATAGCAGGATTGAGTGTAATCGCCGCCCTGGCAAGACACGATGATGTCCATGGCTGCGAGCCGTTTCAGGTTATATGCATCTTCTACCGACTGGCTTGCCTGACCGATATTCGGCCCTGTTTGGCCGGCTTGCGAGGTTGAAAAAAAGGTAAATGCAAAATGCTTGAAATCGTCTTCGATTCGCATGCGTTCCATGAGTACGGAACCGACCATGCCGCGCCATCCGACGAATCCGACTGTGCGCATGATTTTTCTCCTTAAAGCATAAGATATTAGCATAAGCTACGGAGAACGATCATTAAGTTGGGTCACCATAATTGTCAAGGATATTGTCGCTATTGAGCCCTGCAAAGGGAGTGTGTTAAGAGGGCGAGGGTTCGGGAAAAAGATGGATTCCCCACCTCATGCGGGAAGGGGGTGTCAGGTGGCCGACAATCAATTATTTCAGGTGGTGATCGCTAAGGAAGATGCGGTCTTTTGGATGGATCGTTTCGGGCAATGGTACAATGCCGGCGGCCGCTTTCGTCACAAGAAGATCATCGATCATTTCAACGCTTCCATTCGTAAGGATGAGAACGGATATTTCGTCGAACAAATCAGAGAAACCGTTCACGAAAAGGTTTACTTCCGATATGAAGACACCCCCCTGTTTGTGGTGGAAGCATCCGAGACCGATCCGATTCAATTAGTATTGAACACGGGCGAAATCATCTCCTTGAGGCCTGACCAGCTCTTTGTCCACGCCGACAACCTTTATCTCCAGAGAGATGAAGAGCGCATTAAATTTTCAGATCGTGTCTTGATGCGGCTCTCCACACGCCTCGACTACGATGGCGAAAGCTATTACTTCCGAAGTGGCGAGGAGCGCCATCGGATTGCATGACCCTATTGATAATGGTTGGCTGATTTAACAGCCATCAGAGGCGTTCGAATCGAATCGAGACCGGCGAGTCCGGGGCGGCTTTTTCTCCCAGCCCTATAATACCCGAAGCAGGCAGGACGATTTCGTCCCGGCGTACCAGCGGGCACTGTCCGTCCGCGGCCATGAGATAGGTGCCGTTGGTGCTCTGGTCCACGAGTATGAAGCGGTCTTTGCGCAGCTCAATGCGGGCATGCATGCGCGATACCCGCGGGTCATTGATGACGATCTCGTTGGCGGCATCGCGGCCCATGCTGACCGCTGGTTGCTGATGGGAAAGCGTCCAATGCTTTCCCTGAAAATGGAGAGTCAGCATCACTTCCGAACCGCTTTTGGACCCGGCCATGTTTCCGGACAAGGAAGTGATCATGGTCAGTTCGCCGGGTTGTCCCCAGGCCAATTCATAGATTTCTATGGGAAGCGATTTGCCTTTCACGCGGGCCTGATCCACCAGGCGCGCGGTATCCCGGAAATCGGAGGACAACATCCCAAGGGTCACTCCGGTGGTGATGATCTGGCCGCCTTTGGCTTGGGCCACCATGCGGGCGGCGATGTTCACAGCATCTCCATAGACATCGCCGCATTCCGAAATGACCGGGCCGTGATGCAGTCCGATGCGTACCTGCATATGATGCGGCAATAATTGCGAATCGGCGCTTACATCCTCGTGCATGCCCACTGCGGCGGAAACGGCCTGGTCGGGAAGGCCAAAAAGGCACATCACCTCATCGCCGATGGTTTTGACCAGCGTTCCTTTGCAGGCTTGGGTGCGGGCGATCATCAGATCCAAACAATGGGTGATCAAGGCCAGGGCACGCTGATCGCCCAAGCGGTCATACAGCCGTGTGCTGCCCGCAACATCGGCGAAAAGAATGGTCTTCAAGTGCTGTTCAGGGGGTGCCATAGTCGTTCGCTCAACCCGGGTTCATGCAACGGCCGGAACCTAAGAAGTAATTGTGATCGAAGGTGATTCAAAATGACATGGCGGACTGAGGCGTGTCAAGTTGCGTCGAATTATAATCACCCGTTAGTTGCGCTATTTTAACCCTTGACCCTCGCGGAGATGGATTTTATAACCGGCCAGCGACAAGTGAGGATAACCAAGTGATTCGAAAAATCATATCGTGCGGTCAAACGGGCGTTGAGCTGGCCGCCCTGGATATCGCCCTGAAGTTGGGCATCGCTCACGGCGGTTGGACATCCCGCGGTAAACGCAATGAAGAAGGCGCTCTGCCGGGACAATATAGCTTGAAAGAGACCGTTTCGCTGGGCTTTCAGGAAGCGCAGGAAAAAAACGTCGCAGAATCGGACGGTACGCTGGTCATCTCCAAGGGCATCAAGAGTTCATGGCCGACTAGGGCTGTTCAATTGGCCCTCAAACATCAACGCCAATTTCTGCACGTGGATTTGCGTCAGTATGCCTTATTTGAGGCAGCATCCCTGACCAATTCCTGGATGGCTCAAAAGATGATTCAAGAGGTTTACGTGACAGGCCCCATGACCAGCGAAGACCCTCAAATATACCAGCAGACCCGCAAGCTGCTGGAAACCGCCTTTTATCTCGGATTTGTCAAATCCGGCATACAACCGGAGCATGCCGCCGCCCGCGCCGAAACGCCCGGCCACCGGCAGGCCGATCACCCGCGATCGGTGGAGGAGGCCATTCAGCGGCTCAAGGCCATCCTTTCTCTCAAGGACCGCAGCCTCTTGGCCAACATGCAACCGGATGAATTGAGTCACCTGAACAGTGGACTTGGGGAGTACATCAAACAGAATTTCGGATTATATGTGGGCAATGAGCCCCTGATGCAATCGTGTGCCGCCGTGGGGCGAGTGGCAAAACCACTGGCCGATGAGGCCTGCGCCATCATCCTGCGTGTTTTATGGGAAGATCTGCGCAAGACCCATAAGCTGCGCGTCATCAAGTAAACAACCCCTTCCGTGTCGTTTGGGTGCCGCTTTGAGCGGTTAAAAAGACCCGCCCCAATTTGACTTGTCGAGTGTTTGTTGATATTGCCCCCCACAATTTTAATCCCCGCCCAATGGCAGATGACCTGCGTGCGCATAAGGAGATGGACATGGCTGAAGTGCTTCCTTTCAACGGTATCCGTTATAATCCGGATGTAATTAAAGATATGGCCGCGGTGGTAGCGCCGCCCTACGATGTGATCAGTCCCAAGGAGCAGGATAGTTTTCACGAACGTCATCCCAACAACGTCATTCGTCTCGAATTGGGAAAAATTCAGCCCGGCGACAATGCCCAGGACAATGTCCACACCAGGGCCGGACGTTTTTTCCAGTCCTGGGTGACCGAGAAGATTCTGGTCCCTGAAAGCAAGCCGGCAATTTACCTTACGACCGTAAAATTCAGCAGCGGCGGCAAAGAGTATACCCGGTTCGGGATCATCGGCCGCGTGCGCCTGGAGCCTTTCGAAAAGGGTATCATTCTTCCTCATGAAAAAACCTTTTCCAAGGTCAAATCCGAACGGCTCATGTTGATGAAGGCCTGTCATGCCAATTTCAGTCCGATCTTCGGTCTGTTTGCCGATGGCAAGGAGATCCTGCGCCGCATGAGCGAGATTGCGGCCGGCCAAACCCCCGATGTGGCATTGGTCGATGACAAGGGGCACCAGCACAAGGTGTGGTGCCTGACCGACAAGAAGACAACCGATGCGCTGACCGCATTTTTTGCTCACGAGCGCATTTATATCGCCGACGGCCATCATCGTTATGAAACCGCCTTGAATTACCGGGACTGGGTCAAGGAGAACACCCCCGATTTCACCTCCAGCCATCCAGCCAACTTTATCATGATGAGCTTGAGCAGCATGGTGGATACCGGCATGATTATCCTTCCGGCGCACCGATTGCTCAAGGCGGTCACCGAGCTGAGCATGGCGGCATTGCTGCGCAGGGCCCCGGAGTGCTTCGATATTCTCCCCATTTCCCTCGATCGCGGGTTGGACCGGGCAATGGTCGAATTCAACCAGGTCATGGCCGCCAAAGCCCACACGAATGCCATCGGCCTTTACATCCAAAAACCGGCTGTTTTGCAGGTTATGGTGCTCAGAGAGGGTGTAATGGAGCGGTTTTTTCAAAACCAGCTCGACGCCGCCTTACGCGACCTGGACGTGAACGTGTTGACGCAATTGATCATGATGGAGTTGATGGGATTCGACCAGGCACGGTTGGATGACGAAACCAAGATCGCCTATCGCACCACCTCCATGGATGCTATAAAGGCGGTCAATCAGGGTGAGGCCGAAGTGGCGTTTATCCTCAACCCCACCAAAATCGAACAGGTGCAACGCGTGGCGGA
>JAKAFO010000341.1 GCA_021819735.1 Deltaproteobacteria bacterium | reverse complement strand
CAAGCCCAGGAGCAGGTTATCCTGGTGACGCGCTGCGATGCGGCCAAGGCGGCCGAGGTTCTGGCCGGTTTCCCGGATGGCACGTACGACGAAGCCGCCCGCATGATCGTATGGCAGAAAATACCACTGCCCAAAACCGGAACGGGCACGATCCTGATTCTCTCGGCGGGCACTTCGGATATTCCGGTGGCCCGGGAAGCCCTGCTGACCGCCGATGCCATGGGCAATGTGGTCAAATCGGTATTCGATGTGGGCGTGGCCGGCATTCACCGCTTGTTGGCCCACCGTGAACTGCTGGAAGAGGCCCGGGTTTTGATCGTCGTGGCCGGCATGGAGGGGGCCTTGCCCAGCGTCGTGGCCGGCATGGTAAAACGGCCCGTGATCGCGGTGCCCACCAGCGTGGGCTACGGGGTCAGCCTGGGAGGCATCACGGCCCTGCTGGGCATGCTCAACAGTTGCAGCTCCAACGTGGCGGTTGTGAACATCGACAACGGCTTTGGCGCCGGATACATGGCGTCGAGTATCAACCAGCTATAAATCGAAAACAATCGATCAGGTTTCGGCCGGCAGACGAATCGTGAATGTGGTGCCCTGCCCCACCTGACTTTTCACATCGATCACGCCATTGTGCTTCTTGATGATGTTATTGGCGATATTCAGGCCCAGGCCGGTCCCCTTGCCTAACTCCTTGGTCGTAAAGAAGGGATCGAAGATTCTGGATATATTCTCTTCGGGAATACCGCAGCCGGTATCGCTGATGATCACTTCCACAAACCCTTTTCCGGCTTTTTGAGTTTTGATGCGGATCTCCCCCCGGCTTTCGATGGCTTGCGCTGCGTTGACCAGAATATTCATGAAAACCTGGTTGAGCTGCTGCGGATAGCCCTGGACGAAGGGAATGGCACCCAATTCGGTTTGGACTGTGGCTTTGAATTTGAGTTCGTTGTGGGCCACATTCAGGGTGGATTCCAGGCCTTTGTTGATATCGGTGGATTGAAGCGCTTCTTCCCCGGGATGGGCGAAATCCTTCAGGTCCAGTACTATTTTTTTGATGCGTTCGGTGCCATCGCGGCAATCGCGGATCAGGTCCTGGGAATCCTTGAGCAGAAAATCCGCATCGATCTCTTTTTCGAAGGCCTCGATGGCCTTGATCTTCACCTCGATCTCGTTGCCCTTGGCGGTCGGCGACAATTGCAGCAGCCGCAACAGTTCGCCGTGCATGGCGAGCAAGGCCCGGAGATTGTCCAGATAGCCGCCCAGGGTTTTTAAGTTCAGACTCACAAAACCCGTGGGGTTGTTGATTTCGTGGGCCACACCGGCGGCCAATTGCCCGACGATGGCCATTTTTTCCGATTGCACCATCTGGGCCTGAGTGGTCTCCAGGCGCTTCAAGGCGGAATCTAGGCTCTCGTTTTTGGCTACCACTTCAGCGGCGATGTCCTGCACCTTTTCGTTCAAGGTAATGATTTCGCTTGTTTTGCGTCGGTCATCGGTGATGTCCTTGCTGACGATAAGTGCCTGGGCAACGCCGGCTTGATCCTGCTGGGTGATGGGCAGCCCCTCGATCTGCTTGTAGCTGATGGCGCCCTGTTCGTCCCGGTACGTATACAATAGGTGCTGGGCGCTGCCCTTCTCGAAAACGGCGTCCACAAGCGGCCGAAGATCCAGCAAAGAGCTATGGGCAACACATGTCTCGCCATCGTCATCGAAACAGCGCTGGCCGATCATCTCCTCGGCTTTAACGCCCAGTCGCTGGGCAAAGGCTTTGTTGACGGACACAATCGTGTAGTCGCGATCCAGGGCGATGATCTCTTCCTGCAGGGCATCGATCACGGTGCGCAGCTTGTTGCGGCTTTCCAGCAGGATGTTTTGCATTTTCTTGTGGCGGGCTTCCAGATCCACGACGCGCAATCCGGTGGATACGCGGGCCTTGAGTTCTTCGGGGTCGAAGGGTTTGGGAATATAGTCGTCGGCACCGGCCTGGAATACTTCCATCAGATCTTTTCTGCGATCCTTGGAGGTCAATACGACAATGTAGATATACCCATCGAAAGCCACGCGCCGGATATTGCGGCACAACTCCAAGCCATCCATTTCCGGCATCATCCAGTCGGCGATGACCAGGTAGATCGGCCGCTTGAGCAGCAGTTCCCAGGCCTGGCGGCCGTTTTCGGTCTCCACCACCTGGTGCCCCATCTCCATGAGCATTCTTTTGAGCAGATTGCGCGAAATGAAATCATCTTCGACAATCAAGATTTCCATAGGACATCCCTTATCTCCGGTGCACGGCGGGCCAGGTAGAGGTCAACGAAACCCCCGGCTCCATTCATCTATCGTCCCTTATACCGACTATCTTTAGGCACAGGGTGCGAAAAGAAGCTCATTGTGAGCGACAAACGCTTTCGATTCAAGTCTTTCGGCCAAAAACCGATATCAAGTAGCGTAAACTCTTCGTTCTCAGCCTTTTGACGGCAGCCGCAAAGGAAGAACCTCATGGATCTAGCAACCATCATCGGAATCATTGGCGGTGCGATTCTCATCGCGGCCTCCATCGTAATGGGGGGCAATGTGATGGGCTTTATCGACCTCCCCAGCATCCTGCTGGTGGTGGGCGGGACCTTCGCCGTTACCTTCATCAAATTCAAGATGAGCGATGTCATCAATTCCCTGAAGGTGGCCATGAAGGCCTTCACGGTTAAAATGATAGACCCCGAGGAGCTCATCGCGGATATGATCCTCTATTCGCGTATCGCCAAGAAAGAGGGCCTGATCGCGTTGGAGAAAGAAAATGCCACGGACCCTTTCGTCGCCAAAGCCTTGCATTACTTGTCGGACGGCTATGACGAAGGCCTGATCGAAGACATGCTCAGCAAGGATATCCGGCTGACGATTCAGCGTCATGCCATCGGTCAGAATGTCTTCAGGGCCATGGGCGAAAGCGCCCCGGCCTTCGGCATGATCGGCACCCTGATCGGTCTGGTGCAGATGCTTTCCGCCATGGGCGAACCCTCCAGCATTGGTCCGGCCATGGCCCTGGCCTTGCTGACGACGCTGTACGGGGCCGTATTGGCCAACTTTCTCTTCCTGCCCATCGCCGAAAAGCTCAGCCTGCGCAGCGACCAGGAAAAGCTCAGCAAAAGCATCATCGTGGAGGGGGCCGTCGGCATCAACCGCGGATTGGCGCCCATCGTGCTCGAAGAGTCGCTGCGCATTTTCCTGACCCCCAGGCAGCGCAAATCCGATTTTGACAAGCCTGCCGCGCAATCGCCGCGGATTAGCACGGAGGCTCAATAATGTCGCGCTTCCTGGACGACGACCCACCCAAGGTCAGCAAAGGCGCCCCCATGTGGGTGGTAACCTTCGGCGATATGATGAGTCTACTGCTGTGCTTCTTCGTGTTGCTGCTCTCGATTTCCGAGATGGACCGTCAAAAATACAAACAAGCGGTGGGTTCCCTGGGAAAAGCATTTGCCGTCAAGACGCAAGGGCCTCCCATGGATACGCCCAAGGGTATGGAGATCATCGCCCGGGATTTCGACCAGGAGATCGTCGAATCCCGTCTAAGCCAGGATTTGGGTAAGGAGATTGACCAGATGGTGTCATCCGATCTGGAGGAGTATAAAGATCAGATTGCCTTGGAGACAACGGATGCCCAGGTGACAGTACGGTTGATGGGCGAAAGCACGTTCGATTCGGGCAAGGACGAGATCCGTGACCAGCTCAAGCCGCTGCTGACGAACATGGCCAAGGTGCTGGAAAAAGAGAGCAGCGACATCATCATCGCCGGTCATACCGACAACAGGCCCGTGCACAGCGGCCCTTTTAAAAGCAATTTGCGCCTGTCCATCGCCCGGGCCGCGGCCGTGGCCGATTTCCTGCTGGACCATTCGGCCATCGATCCGAAAAGGATTTCGACCATGGGCTTTGGTGAGTTTCGGCCCATCGAAAGCAATGCGACCGAGCGCGGCCGTGAGAAGAACCGGCGCGTGGAGATCATTTTGAGCAACCTGCCGGCGATGAGCCAAAAAAAATGAAGCCGACGCCCTCTTAACTCAGAAAATCCATTAGCGTGGGCTGGATGATCTTGGCGGCCGTGGCCAGGGTGCTTTCATAAGCGGTCGTCTGGATGTTTAAATCGATGGCCGCGGCGGCGATGTCGGTGTCTTCGGTGCGCGAAAGCAGGTCTTCGACATTGACCAGGAAGCGCTCGTTGAAGTTCATGGTGGCCTCCAGGCGTTTGTATTGACCGGCATTCACCGCCCGCGTGGTGTTGAGTTGCTGAACGGCATCCTCTAGAAGCGGTAGTTGAGCGGCGATACCGGCGGTATCGTCCGCGTTCAAGGCGGTCTCCAGGTCGTTGAGGACGTCGAAGACATCCGAAGCGCCTTGAAAAATCTGGCTGCCGTCCGACCCGATATTGACCTGCAAGCCGTCGCCGATAATGTAATCCTTGGTCCCGCCATCGCCGGCGTACACGCCGGTGGCATCGAACGGCGGCGCATCGGTCAGATCGCCGGCAAAGGCATAGCTCCCGTTGATTTTAGAATTGGCCAGTTGCAGCACCTGCTCCCGGATGGCCGCCACCTGATCCGCCAGCATGGGGCGCATTTCCAGATCCGGGTCGGCGGAGATATCCTTGGCTTCTTGCAGCAGATCGGTGACGGTGCCCAGAATGTCTTCCACGGTGTTGATGTGCAACTCGGCGTTGGTGATGTTTTCGTTGAACTGTTGGATGCCCGAGATGCTCTTGCGGTACCCCATGGCCAGTCCCAAACCGATGGGGTCGTCGGAGGCCCGGTTGATGCGTTTGCCGCTGGCGATCTGCTCCTGGGTCTTGAGCAGTTTTTCGGTGTGCTTGAACAGGAAGCCTTTGATATTGTCCGCCATCATGGCATTGCTGATACGCATGGGATTCCTCCTTCACATCACCGGGATTAACGCTTCATCCCGATGATCGTGTCCATCATCTCGTCGGTGGTGGTGATCAGTTTGGCGGCCGCTGTATAAGCGTGCTGAAACTTGACCAGATTGACCATCTCTTCGTCCAGGCTCACCCCGGATACCTCTTCACGGTAATTGGAGAGATGGCTCATCATGGTGGTTTGATGGTCGAAGTTCAGGTCGGCCTGACGCACGTCGCTGCCCACGTCTCCCACCAGGGAAATGTAAAAGTCGTCGAAGGTGGAGCCGCCGCCGGCCATGGTCAGCGTGTCTTGAAGATTGAAAATGGCCATGGCGGTGTCGTTATCGCCGGGCAAAGCCAACGGGTCGCTGGCCGCGGCGATGAGCTCCACATCGGCCTCGATGGCCGGGTTGACCGCCATATCGGCGGCCCCGGTACCAATAAAAAAATCCCTGCCATCGACGCCATCCAGGCCGTAGCCGGCACTATGCAGGGTGTTCACCTCGGCGATCATGGTAGCGGCCAGGTCGTCCAGGCGGGT
>JAKAFO010000042.1 GCA_021819735.1 Deltaproteobacteria bacterium | reverse complement strand
TGCTGCCACCATGTCCAGAAGGATACCATCGTCAATACCTCTGAAAGGATTTTAATCTCAAGATGTCGCGGAAGCGCGGCCGACTATAACATATCGTAATGCGATATCAAGAACGGTTCCAATCTCTTCTTTGCGGAAGTGCGCAAAAAAGGTGCGTATTGCTCCAGGCGCGCAATTTTTATCCCCGCTACCGACCACCTTAATCTTATCTGGCATTAAATATAGTTACTTACATAATGGCACAAGGATTGCTTTTGGGGTCTCATGCTAAAAGAATCGCCATACAGGGTGATGAACGAGACCATCAGCATCAATAACACCCATACAGAGTGGGTGGGGCCGAGGGGGGCAAGAAAAGAACTATATATGGATACCGTTTCTGCTGCCAATCGTCGTAAAGAAGAGCGAATCGCGGTGGACGACAATGTCTATGTCGTCGTGAACACCAAACCCGAAATGATGGGGCAGATGGTCGAGATCAGCTCGACCGGGATGGCCTTCACTTTCGTGGATCTAGATTGTGTTTCCCAGCGTTTGAAAGGCCGACAGGATTTACGCGTGGATTTTTTTGCGGCCGGCAAAGGATATTTTATTCGGGATCTGCCCGCCCGATTGGTTTCCGCCGTGGACAAATCATCTGCCGGTTCCATATCCTCTTTAATGATAAAAAGGATTGGGGTGGAGTTCGTTACCTTGTCGCTTTCTCAGCAGGTTCAAGTAAACAGCCTCATCCGCAGACAAAACCGACAGGCGAATGTCCTCGTGGGTGTATCCCAGAGCGCCTGACAAAATTGCCCAAATAGGCGACCATCGGTTGGAATGAATTTCCCCGGGAGGTCCCGCCATTTTAAAGAAGACATCACGCCTTCGACCCTTCCTTAAAAATAGGATCGCATGATTCTTTCCATCGCCGTTCCGCCACCCGAGCTCCGGCTTCGAGACAACTCACAAATATTGTTGGAATTTATGCTGCCCGCCATCGATCTTTTGTTTGACAAACCTTCGGACTTTATTCTATAAAACGGCATTGCACGCATTTTAGGATAATCAAAAGTGCCAATGCACTTAAATCCCCTACGACTTGGCTGTAAATCAAGAGTTAAAGAACCTCGAAGAATGACCGATAATTGTTTGGGATGTTGGATTTAATCGAGCGACACGGCGAATGAATTTCTAATGCGATGTAACGGGGAGTGCCCGCATTGGCAAACAAGCCACCCCGATTTTGGGCGGCTTTTCGTTTTATCGCCTAATTCATTCCATGTAATCCATCCAAAGATTCATTTGGGATTTGTTATTGCCTGGGTGAGATTTCAGCAACTACGGACAGGAGGCAATGCGTATGCTGGATAAGATCAGGTCATTGGGATTGAGACCCAAGATGGCGGCTTGGATCCTTTTTGTGGCCGTAGTCGCACTTGCGGCGGCCATTGGCTACTTGGGGTTTCAAGCGCGCGGAAATGCCAGAAAGCAAGCTGAGGACGCGGCCAGGGAAGTGGCGCGGCATTGGTCCACCGTGGTCCAGGCCGACATGCAGGTGGCTATGGATACCGCCCGTACGCTGGCCCTGGCTATGGAAGGCTTGAAGAATCGCGGCGTGCCTCCTCGCCAGATGGTCAACGGCATGTTACGCAACATTCTGGAAGAGTATCCCAATTTTGTGGCCGTCTGGACTTGCTGGGAACCCAATGCTTTTGACGATCGCGATGCCGACTTTACCAACGCCGTCGGCCACGACAACACCGGACGCTACATCCCCTATTGGAGTCGCTTGGAAGGTGAGCCCGGCGTCCAGCCCCTTCGGGAGTACACCGTGGAGGGCAAAGGCGACTATTACCTTGTACCGCTGCGCAGCGGCAAGGAAGTCATCTTCGATCCTACCTCCTTTGAAATCAACGGCGAGGTTCAGTTAAAGGCCGTTATGGCCGTACCCATTAAATTCAAAGGCAATATCGTCGGTGTCGTGGGTATCGATATTCCTTTGAAGTCGTTCGAAGCCATCATCAAGCGCGTGCGTTTCTATGATGAAGGTTTTGGTTTCATGATGGCCAACAACGGTGTTTACACCGCCCACCCAACCCGCTGGAGTAACGTCGGCCAGCCCATGGAATCTTTCGGCTTCAAGCCCGAGACCGTACAAGCGGTTAAAAACGGTTTGGAAACGGAGGAGACACAATACGATAAGACTTCAGGCGAAAACACTTTCTACGCGTTCTCGCCGATTCATATCGGTTTTTCCGATAAACCCTGGAGCCTGGCGGCCAACATCCCCCTGCGGGTTATCTATGCGGATGCCGACAAGCTCACCCGCCAAGCCCTGTTGATCGGCGGTGTCGCGCTCGTGGCCCTGGTTATCCTGGTGTGGTTCCTGGTCGGCAACATCACCCGCCCGGTTCTACGCATGGCCAACACCATCCGTCAGGTTGCCAAAGAACGCGATCTTTCCCTGGACGTGCCGGTTACCTCTCACGACGAAATCGGCATGATGGGCCGCGAATTCAACAACATGATGATGGCTTTGCGCGATTCGTTCGGAATGGTTGAAGACGCCGCCAAGGGCGTGAACAGCCAATCTACAGAAGTGGCCAAACGGGCCACGGCCAATCGTGACCGCGCCGAACAGGAAGAGAAGCAAATGAGCAGCATTCTCAGCACTGTGGCCCAAATGGGGGAAACCGCCGGACAGGTGCAGCAAGCTTCCAGCAGCCAGGCCGAAGGCGCCAACGTCTCTTACCAACGTATGTCCGAGTTGCTCGAATACATGAAGCAAATGGACGAAGCGGCCAGTCACCAGATCGAGGAAGCCAGCGTGGCCACCGAACGTGTGGCTGCCATGGGTGAAACCGCCGGTAAGGTTACCGGCACCGCCCAGCGTCAGAGCGAGCAGGTATTGCAGATGACCGAATCCATGCGCCTCATCGCCCGATCGGTGGAGGAAATGACCCGGGCCGCCGACCGCGCCGCCGAGCAAGGCCGTCTGGTGTTGCAAGCCACGGAAGAAGGCCGTTCCACCGTGGATGCCACGGTTAGCGGTATGCGCGCTATCCGTGCCTCTTCGGAACAAATCACCGATATCACCAGCGTCATCACCGATATCGCCGAACAGACCAACTTGTTGGCCTTGAATGCGGCCATCGAAGCCGCTCGCGCCGGTGTGCACGGCCGCGGTTTCGCGGTGGTCGCCGACGAAGTAGGCAAGCTCGCCCAGCGTTCCTCGGAAGCCGCCAAGGAGATAAAGCAACTGATCAAGGATTCGACCAATAAGGTTGAAGAAGGAACCCGTTTGACCGACCGGTCCCAGGACGTGTTGCACAAGATCGCTCAGGGCGGCGAGATCAACATGCGTGCCATTCAGGAAATCGGCCGCGCTTCGGAGATGCTGGCGGATAACACCACCGAAGTTAACAAACTGGTCAGTGACTTGAATCGGTTGGCTCAGGAGATCGTCGGCATGGCCGGTCAGCAAGGCCAGCGGCGCGAGGCCGCCCAGCGCGCCCTTTCGGCCCTGGTGGACAAGGCCAACAACATCTCCATGCAGGTAGCCAAGGCCAGCAACCAGGCCAGCAAAGTGGGTGAAGAGATGCGCGGCATCGTGGAGCGTTCCGATAATATCAAGCAGATGACCGATGCCCAGGCGGGACGTGCCCAGCGCTTGCGCGAGGTGACCACCGAATCGGCTGAGGGCGCCAAACAAACGGCCTCGGGTGCCGCTCAGGTCGTGGGTATTACCTTGGAGATGCAGCGCCTTTCGGCCAACCTGACACGTCAGGTAGCCCAGTTTAAGATTCGAAAAGGGGAAGCCATGGAAGGCGTAGAGCTTCCCGAAACCATGGAGTAGCATTGCCGATGTATACGCAGGGCGGATCGGTTGCCGGTCAATGGCGCCTCCGCCCCCAACACGTTTTCCGTATCGCCGGACTCTTATCCTGATGCGGTGACGAAAGAAAATGCTCAGAATGGTGGAAGCAAAGTGGCACTGATCTCAACCCAAGAAGATGTCATCAAGCTGGTGGGCTTTCATGTCGGAGCCCGCTTTTTCGGGGCCAAAATCCTCACCGTCCGCGAGATCTTGCGCAGCCCCGCCATCGAGGACGCCCCGGACGCGCCTTCCTTTGTCAAAGGGATTTCGCGCGTCAGGGGAGTGATTTTGCCGATCATCGATCTGGGCAAACTCATCGGCAACGCCGGTGCGACCATCAAGAAGAATAAGACCTGGGTCATCGTGGCGCCGGCCGGAAAACGCAATGTCGGGTATGTTGTGGATTCGGTAACGCCCATTATCCGAGTTAAAACCAGTGTCGTACTTCCCGCCCCCGAGATAGTGCTCGCGGGCTTGCGCAGCAAATATATCCAAGGAATATGTGAGACGGACAAGGGAATCCTTTTCATTACCAATTTAGACTGCATGCTTCTCGAAGAGGAGATCGCCGCCATCGGAAAGATGCCGGTGAGATAGATCCCCCTGCCGTTTGCATGGCCGCAGATGAAGAAAAACGGTTCTTCGTATATCCGTAAGTGGTTGTGGTTCTATGTGCTGGCTGTTGTACTGACGACACTGGCTTCCTATTTCTTTGTTTACCATGAAATTTTTACTCTCTTGTCTTTCGACACCGCAACGCCGGCCGGTTCTTCCTCGGTTTCGGCTGCTGAGAGTGTGGCGCAGGCGGCACTGAAACTGCGCGTTTTGCTTATTCTAGGCGCAGCTTCAATGACAGTTCTGCTGGCATCATTTATTTGGCTGCGCATCGTTATGCGTCAGTTTCATCGGCCGATGCTTGCCATTCGCCGCGCCTTGTTCCGTCTGGCCCAAGGCCGTTTGAACGAAACCGTAACCTTGGACAATGTGGACGAATTCGGGCAGATGGGGGCCAAGATCAATGAGCTTGCGGCCAATCTGCAGGAACTTCTGCTGTGCATCTGGAAACAGACGGGACAATGCTTGACCACTTTGGAGCAATTGCAAGACGATTCCAATAAGCGTCTTAAATGTACTCTGCCGGAACAAAACATCGAGCAATTGCACCAGGTGATTGCCTCAATCGAGAGTTTACGGGAGATGGCCAAAGCCTATGTTTTTTATGATGTACGTCTCGATGGGGAGCAAACCCTGGCCATTAATGAGCCGGGCCAAAAGAAATCCGCCAGCACTTCTTCAATGTAAGTTTCTCGATCAAATCGATATTGGCCCTTAAGGCCTCATATTTTAGATCATCGATGGGAAGAGCGGAGAGAAGCGGTCCCCTGGATCGCATAAACTCTTTTGTACATGGATGTAGACATTAATGCAATGTGCCAAGCCGGCCCATAGACCGATCTCTTTGCCCGTGGGGACAACGGGCAGTGAAACTTTTTAATCGACAACGGCACTAAAACGGCACATGGCTTGCACCGCATATGTCCCGATTACACAAAGACCCGTGGAGGACCATATGGAAAACTGGCTATCCATGACTCCTTATCCGCTGTTATCGGCGCTGATCTGGTTGCTGCTGCTCTTCTTGGCGATGTATCTGGCCCGCAAGCCATTCCATCGCAGCATGTCTGCCCTGGGGCGTTTGGTCTATAACGGCATGCGCTTGGCGGCATCCTCGGTAAAACAAGCGGAAAAGCGTCTGCTCGCCCGCAACCGGGAAGTGTTGTTGAACGCCGGCTTGAAAATGACCGAGCGCAAAGTCGAACGGGAATTCGATCGCATTTCCATAAGCATCCAGCGCCATCTGGAAGGCTATCCCCAGATTCAACGCAAGCTTAACGAGGATTTGCTCAAGGTCGAAGGCGATTTTCAGAAAAGCGCAACCGTTTCTCAATCCCTTCCCGATTGGGTCAAAATCCTCGATGCCATTGCCAACATCCGTCCCATTGGCGATCGCATGGTGATTCACATGCTCGAGCAGATCCATAGTACCCTGACGGAACAACACAAAATTGCCGCTGAGCGCCATCGCCGGGATATGGCCGAACGGTATGGCATCCTGAGCCGGATGGTACCTTTCTGGCAAGGAGTGCAAAAAACCTTGGATGGCATCGAAAGGGCGATCCTTAATCTAAACCAGCGTTCCAAGACCATAGACCGCTATATGTCGGAATACGAGGCCATTCGCGCCCAGACCGATATGGCCCAAAGGCAGCTTTCGGCATCCTCTCTGACGCAATTTATGGTTTCCGGTCTGGTATTGGCCGTGGCCGTGGTCGGCATCATTTTTAATTTTAACCTGGTGGCTTTGCCGATGTCGGAAATCATGGGGGCCAGCAACTACCTCGGCATTTTCAGAATCTCGGACGTAGGCGGTTGGCTCATCGTTAGTTTGGAAATCATCCTGGGCATATTCATGATGGATACATTGCGCGTTACCCATTTCTTTGACCGCATCGACAGCCTGGAAGACGGTAAGCGCCGAATCATCTTTTGGATATTGTTCGCTGTTCTGATACTGATGGCCGGCTTTGAATCGGCCTTGGCCTTGGTGCGCGACCGGATGGTGGCCGATATGCAGGACCTGCATCAGTCCATTTCGGGCTCGGCTATCGAAGCGTCCGAGCTGGCCTCCAGCAGCATTCCCAAAATCGGCCAGATGATAATGGCCTTTATACTGCCCATCTTCTTAACTTTCGCAGCCATTCCCTTCGAATCTTTTGTCGGTGCCTCGCGCACGGCCATCGGCATTCTGGCAGGCTGGTCGCTGCGGATCGTGGCGTTCGTTCTGCGTCTGCTCGGCAACCTTGGATTCTACACCGGACGCTTGATCGTCAACATCTATGACCTGGCGATTTTCCCGGCCTTGTGGCTGGAAGGTGCGATCGGCCAGAAGCTCGCCCGGACAAAAGTAGAAAAGATTCAGACCCCCGACGTGGTGACCTCCGAGGAGAACCTCTCCCGGGCAGAGCCTACCGCTCTTCCCAAGGCGGCCATCGAATGAAAGGCGCTGCGGCGCTTTGCGCTCTCATCGCTTTGATCGGCGGCATGCTGGGATGTTCCGGCGGCGCGGATCGATCCCACGGTGTCTATGTGTTGCTGGATGCCTCCGGCGCTCAGGCCGCGGAGATGAATAACGCCAAGGAAGTCATTTATTTTCTCCTTCAAAGCCTACAGCCGGGGGATACCCTTTTTGTAAGCCGGATCGATACCGGCAGTTTCAGTGCAAAAGATATCGTCGCCAAGGCGCGTTTCGACCAGCGGCCATCCGTGACCAACGCCCAGAAGCGGTCGTTTCAAAAGAAGATCGATGCTTTTCTGACCTCGGCCAGAGACGGCAAGTATGCCGATATCTCTGGTGGCATACTCCAAGCCATCGAATCCATGAACGAATCCGGTACCGGCAGCAAGTATATCCTGATTATTTCCGATTTAGAGGAAGAGCCGGCGAAAGGCTTTGGGCGCGATGTGCCGCTTGCCCTGAATGGCTTTCATGTCGTCGTTTTCGACATGACCCGACTGCGCGACCCCAATTACGACCCTAAGAACTATCTGGAGCGGGTGGAAGAGTGGCGCCAAAAAACCGAAAAGGGTGGGGGACAATGGCGCTTCATCGACGATATGAAAAGCTTGGGGGCTATTCTGGGGCATTGAATGGACGTTTAAGCTAAGGCAAACGCTTAAAGAATCACGCCCAAGACCCTGCCGTCCGCCGATACTTCCGTGACGCGCACATCAACCAAGGAATTTGCTTTCACCGTGGCGTCTGGGATCGCCACCGGCACGTAATTATCGCTTAATCCCCGTGCCGGGCTCTTCTTCTCTTCGGCTTCACTCTCTATCAGGACGGACAACCTTTGGCCCACTTGGGCGCGGTGAAAGGCGGCCCGCTTTTCTTCTCCCAGGCGGCGCAGTCTGCGGCAACGCTCTTTGGTGATGCGCTCCGGCACGCGCGGTTTGAAGCCGGCGGCCGGCGTGCCTTTGCGCGCTGAGAAGGGGAAGACATGCAGGTAGGTAATGGGAAGTCCTTCGATCAGGCGATAGGTGTTCTCGAAAGCTTCGTCGCTTTCTCCCGGGAAGCCGGCCATCACATCGACGCCCACGGCCACGCCGGGAATGCGGTGCTGAATCGTGGCGATGGTCTGCGCGAAACGCTCGCGGGAATAAGGGCGTCCCATGCGCCGCAGCACTGTATCGTCGCCGCTTTGCAACGGGATGTGCAAGTGGCGGCAGAGGCGCCCCCCGCTGTGGTTGATGGCGTCGATGATGTGCTCATCCACCTCGGTGGGCTCGATGGAACTGATGCGAAAGCGCGCCACCCCGGTGTGTTCTTCGGTCAACGTCGCCAGAAGTTCCGCCAGACGTGTGGGCGGGCGCAGATCGGCGCCATAGGCGCCCAGATGGATGCCGGTCAAGACCACTTCCAAGAAGCCCTCGGTGCCGAGAAGACGCACGTGCCGGCCGACGTCCCCAACGGGCATGCTGCGGCTGGGCCCTCTGGCGTGCGGCACGATGCAATAGGTACACCGGGTGTTGCAGCCATCCTGGATCTTCAAAAAGGCGCGGGTACGCGCTTCCCGGCTCACCGAAGGCAGGGCCGCAAAAGGACACGACGCATCCATGGCCGGCCCCACGGCGTCGATGGTTGGGGCATCACAGGCCTCGGAGAGCAGTTCGGCCACGCGCATCTTGTCGGCATGGCCGATGATGCGGTCGATGCCTTCCATGGCCTTGATTTCATCCGGCGCGGTCTGGGCATAACAGCCGGTGACGACGATTTGCGCCGTCGGATATTTACGGTGCGCCTGGCGGATGGCCTGGCGGGACTGCATGGCAGCCTTACCGGTCACGGTGCAGGTATTGATGACCACCACATCCGGAGCGCCATCCTGCAATGGCGCAAAGCCGCCCCCTTCTAACAGGTGGCCCATGGCCGCCGATTCGCATTGATTGACTTTGCAGCCAAGCGTAATGATCTGGAAGCGTTTCATTCGATCCAGCCTCCGCCCAATACTTCCTCGCCCGCATAGAAGACGGCCCCCTGGCCGGGGGTAACCGCCGCCTCCGGGTTTTCAAACAGGAGCTCGGCACGGTCGGCGCCCAAGGGGATCAAGCGCGAAGGCACGGCTTGATGGCGATAGCGCACACGGGTCATGACCTGCAGGGGGCCCTGAGGCGGCGGCGCGATCCAGTTGATCTGGTCAACGCGGCACTTGGATGTGAGCAGATCTTTTTTGGTCCCTACGATCAGACAGTTGCGCTGCGGCTCCAAGCGCACGACATAGTATGGTTCGGCGGCCGGGCAGTTGATGCCGCGGCGCTGACCGATGGTAAAACCGTGCAACCCCTGATGATGTCCGATGATACGGCCCCTGAGATCTTCAATCGTGCCCGCCTGGGGTACAAATCGAGGTTGCTGGGCCAAAAAGTCTCCGTAGTTGCCGCTTTTGATGAAACAAACGTCCTGGCTCTCCTGGGCCGTGGCCGGCACGAGCCCGCGCCGGCGGGCAAAGTGGCGGGTTTGCTCTTTGGTCATGCCCCCCAACGGCAGCAGGGCCACTGCCAATTGACGCTGGGTCAGCCGGGAGAGAAAATAGGACTGCTCCTTTTGCGGGTCCACGCCCCGCAACAAGCGCCTGCGACCATCCTCGGCCATCTCAATGCGCGCGTAGTGGCCGGTGGCCATCCGATCGGCTCCCAGCTCCCTGGCTTTTATCATCAAAATATCGAATTTAATCGTAGGATTACATACAAGACAAGGATTGGGGGTCTTGCCCGAGCCGTAGGTCGTTACGAAGTAATCTACCACCTGCTTTTGGAATTCAGTCCGCAGGTCGATAATGAATAAAGGAATGCCGAGTCGATCGGCCAGGGGTTGCAGGGCTCGGCGGGCCTGCTCCTCCCCGTTCGCTTCGGCGCCGCCCAGGGTGAGGGGGGATATACCGGACTCGTAGCCGTTTAGAAAATGAAGGGCGAGGAGCGATTGGCCTTGCTCCTTGAGAATGGCGGCGGCCACCAGAGAGTCGATGCCGCCGCTCATGGCGATGGCCGTATGCGAGAGCATTTAGAAAAAAGCCTGGCGAATGGGTCTTACCCGCATGGCCCGCGGCGGGCAGGCCGGGACGCACAGTTCGCACACGCTGCATTTCTGCTGGTCGAAGACAACCACCATCTCCGGTCTGCGGATGGAAAGGGCACCGGTGGGACAGACGGCCGTGCAGGCCCCGCACTGGGTACAAACGGCATCTTCGCGTTTGACTTCCTGGGAGGCGTTTTGTACATCAACGCCTTGGGATTTGAGGTATTGAATGCCTTCCTTGAAATTTTTACGCTGGCCAGAGAGCTCCAACACCATGTATCCTTCCTTGCGGGGCAAGATTCCGGCGTTGAGGATGTTGAAGGTCAGGTCATAGTTGCGGGTCAGGTTGCACACCAGCGGTTTTTGAACTTCGGTCTTGGGAAAACGCAGTATGAGAATTTTAGAGTACACGCATACCTCCAAAAAGAATTTTGGCGCGGATTAAAGCCGCACTTTAATGGTAACCCCAAAACCTGTCAACAGCATTAAACCATGAACCGATTCGCTTATAGAACCACCAGCTTGGCCATCAAAACGCTCTCCAACCTGTCCAAGGCGCGGGTCAGTCTGCATGGCACGGAGCTGATTCCCGAAGGCGCCAAAATCTTCGTGGTCAACCACTTTACGCGCCTGGAAACCTTCTTGGTGCCATATTATCTGCACAAGGTGCTCAAAAAGCCCATTTGGTCCCTGGCTTCCTCGGAGTTCTACGGCGGTACCCTGGGGCGCTTGCTCGAGTCGGTGGGCGCCGTCTCGACCAAAGACCCCGATCGCGACCGCCTGATCGTAAAAACCCTGCTCACCAACGAAGCCGGCTGGGTGATCTTCCCCGAAGGGCGCATGGTCAAGAATAAGAAAATCATCGAGCGAGGCCGGTATATTGTCTCCTACGCCGGCGGTAAACACGCGCCCCATACCGGTGCCGCCCATCTGGCGTTGCGCACCGAGTTCTACCGCCAACGCTTCATGTGGCTGAACCTGCATGCACCGGCGGAGGAGCAGCGCCTTTATCCACTCTTCAATTTGAACGCCCCAAGCGATGTCAGCAACCAAGGCACCTACATCGTACCGGTCAACTTGACCTACTACCCCCTGCGGGCCAGGATGAACATCCTCAATAAGCTGGCCAAGCGCTTCATTGAAGATCTGCCCGAGAAGTTCAGCGAAGAGTTGATGACCGAAGGCAGTATGCTCACCGCCGGGGTCGATATCGACATCCGCTTCGGCCGACCCATCGAGATCGCTCCTTATCTGCGTGAGAGTGCCATCCTTAAGGATATCCGCAGGCCCAAGCCGATCGATTTTGACGATCCGCTGCCCAGCCTGTCGCGCATGCGCAAATCCTCGCTTAAAATCATGCGGCGCTATATGGGGGCGATCTACGGCATGACCACGGTCAACCACGATCATATTTTCGCCTCGCTGCTCAAGAAGAGTCCGCTGCGCCGCATCCGCCTGGACAACCTGCGGCGCCGCGCTTTCCTGGCCATTCAGCAAGCGGCGGTGCCCCAGGAAAGGCTCCACCTGCACACCAGCCTGCAAGAGGAGCAGAACCATTTGCTGCTGGATGACCGCTTCAATAAAGTGGCCGGTTTTCTCGACATTGCGCGGGAATCCGGCGTGGTCCAGTCCCAGCCGCCCTATTTACTCCTGGACGTGCACAAGTTGCGCAGCATGTTCGACTTCCATCGTGCCCGGATCGACAACCCCATTGGGGTGATGGCCAATGAAGTCGAGCCGCTCACCCATCTGCAGCACAAGATATCCCGGTTGGCCTGGACACCGGGATTCGTGCTGCGCAGTAAAGTGGCCCGTTTTTACCTGGACAAGGCCGAGAAGGAGTTCCAAGCAGACTACCGGCGCTTTTTCATCGCCGGCGAAAGCAAACCCGCTGCTATTGGAAAACCGCTTTTGTTGCGCGGCCGCTCCCGGAAGGTGGGGATCGTGCTGTGCCACGGCTATATGGCTGCCCCGGCGGAAGTGCGCACGCTGGCAAACTATCTTTCCGGGTTGGGGTTCTGGGTTTACACCCCCCGGCTCAAGGGGCACGGCACGGCACCCGAGGATCTGGCCCAGCAACCTTATACGGAATGGATTCGCTCGCTGGAAGAAGGATACCTTGTCGTCCGCAACATCTGTCGCCATGTGGTGGTGGGCGGTTTTTCCACCGGCGCGGCCCTGGCTTTGGAATTGGCCAGCCGCATCGAAGAACTGAGCGGTGTCTTTGCCGTCTCGGCGCCCTTGCGCCTGCAGTATGCCGCCTCGCGCCTGGCGCCGCTGGTGGATACCTGGAACCGCCTCATGGGGCGCATGAACTGGGACGATGCCAAGAAAGAGTTTGTGGAGAACAATCCCGAGAACCCGCATATCAACTACGCGCGCAATCCCATTGCCGGCGTGCGCGAACTGGAACGGCTGATGGATGCGCTGGAGCCCCGGCTGGCCGACATTCGCATTCCGGCGCTGGTCGTTCAATCCAAGGATGATCCCGTGGTCAACCCCAAGGGTTCCGAACGCATCTTTCGTTTGCTGGGAACGGCCGACAAGCAGTATATGGTCTTCAGTCTAAAGCGCCATGGCATCTTGCTGGGCGAAGGGTCGGAAAAGGTCCACAAGGTCATCGGGCAATTCGTGCAGCAATTGTTCTCCCCAAAGGGCTCAACCCCCAAAACTCAGTATACCTTATCCGATCCCGAGGAGTAAAAAGATCCATGAATCCCATTGGTTTCATGATCCTGGCGGCCCTGGTGCTTGCCGCGGCCCTGGACTTTCTGGCCGACGCGCTTAATCTGCGGCGCATGCGAGAAACGCTGCCCGCCGCTTTCGCGGGATGGTATGACCCCGAGCGCTACCGGCAATCCCAGGCATACCTGCGCGTCAATACGCGTTTTGGCTGGCTGGTGGCCCTGGTAGACCTGGCCGTGCTGCTCATTTTCTGGCTTTGCGGAGGCTTCCGCTGGTTGGACGAATGGGTGCGTGGTCTGTCGTTGGCGCCTGTATTCAGCGGCCTGATCTTCATCGGCGTTCTGGTGGCGGCCAAGAGTCTGATATCCCAGCCCTTCAGCGTTTATGCCACTTTCGTCATCGAGGCCCGTTTCGGTTTCAACCAGACCACCTGGCGGACTTTTCTTCTCGACCGGATCAAGGGGATCGGCCTGGCGTTGTTGCTGGGCGGTCCGTTGCTGGCGGCGGTCTTGCTCTTTTTCCAATATACCGGCGGCAATGCCTGGTGGTATTGCTGGCTGCTTGCAGTCGCGTTCATGCTGTTGATGCACTACATCGCACCCACCTGGATCATGCCGTTGTTCAACCGATTTACACCCTTGCCCGCGGGCGAGTTGCGCGCCGCCATCACCGCCTATGCCCGACGCATCGATTTCGGTCTGGACAACATCTTTGTCATGGACGGCTCCAAGCGCAGCACCAAGGCCAACGCCTTCTTCACCGGGTTCGGCCGGCACCGGCGCATCGCGCTCTTCGACACCCTGATCCATAAACACAGCGTGGACGAATTGGTGGCGGTGCTGGCCCACGAAATGGGGCATTATCAGCAGAAGCACATATTCAAAATGCTGCTCGTCGGCATCGCCCAGGCCGGGCTGATGTTCTACCTGCTTTCCTGGTTCATCTCCTATCCGGCCCTGTTTGCCGCCTTTGGCATCGGAACCCCATCGGTGCACGCCGGGCTGGTCTTTTTCGGCCTGCTCTACACACCATTGGACCTGATGATAGGCATGGCCGTGCAGCACATTTCCCGGCGCCACGAGTTTGCCGCCGATCGTTTCGCCGTCACCACCGCCCCCCAGGGGGCTGCCCTGGCCACGGCTTTAAAGAAACTCTCCGTGGACAGCCTCAGCAATCTCGATCCGCATCCCTTCTATGTCTTTCTGCATTACTCGCATCCGCCCGTCATGCAACGGGTGGCCGCCATCGAAGGCGCCGGCCATTCCCAAGGGTGACGCCGAGCCTGTATGATTTGTGACGTTGACAGCCCTCCGGGGCTCGGCTAAGTTCCCTGCGAAAATGACAGGATGGAAGGTCAAGGGGAGGGAACATGCGCACTGTCAAGACGGGTCTATTTCTGGTCCTGGCGGTTTTGGTGGCGGGGATCGCGGTTCTGTATCTGGCGCCGGAAAAAGTCACCGCCGCCGCCGTTGGATTCGAACGCGGGTTGGCCGGATTGGAGCGCAAGGAGATCGATCTGCCGGACGGATCGCATTATGTCTATCTGGAAGGCGGAAAAGGCGAAGCGCTCATGTTGCTGCACGGCTTCGGGGCCAACAAGGATAATTTTATCCGCGTGGCCCGTTTTTTAACGCCCCATTACCATGTCATCGTGCCGGACCACATTGGGTTCGGCGAATCGGGCCGTCCGGCCGAGGCCGACTACCGCACCGCGGCTCAGGTCCAAAGACTGCGCGCCTTGGCCCAAGCCCTGGGCATCGATACGCTGGACCTGGGTGGAAGCTCCATGGGTGGCCACATTGCCATGATGTATGCCTCGCTTTATCCGAACGAGGTGAAAAGCCTGTGGCTGCTCGATCCGGGCGGTATCTGGAGTGCGCCGCGCAGCGAACTGCGCACGATCCTCGCCGAGACCAAGGAGAATCCGCTGCTGGCAAAGGACGAAGAGGCCTTTGCCCGGACCTTCGACTTCGTGATGAGCGATCCGCCCTTCATCCCCCGGCCGATGCTCAACGTCATGGCCCAGGAACGCATTCGCAATTATCGTCTGGAACAACGGATTTTTGAGGATTTGAGCACCGATTCGGCCGAGAAGTACGTGACCGGTCTCGGGACCCCGACCCTGATCGTCTGGGGAGATCAAGACCGCGCCATCCATGTGGCCACTGCCGAAATACTGCATGGCATGCTGCCGAACAGCCGGGTGATGATCATGCCGGGCATCGGCCATCTGCCCATGCTCGAACGACCCCGCCAGAGCGCGGAAGATTACTTGCAGTTCCGCGCCCGCCTACGGAAGTGAAAATCAGGCGTGTCCCTGGATCAGCATGGTGGCCGGATCGAGCACCAGCGGCGGCTGGTTTTCGCTCAGGTGGCAGCCTTTCAGGGCTTTGATGTGGATGGCATTCTCCACCGGTTGCAAGGCAATGGCGACATCGAAAAGGGCTTGCACCGGCGAAAGTTGAATGGGCAGCCCATCGGGAGCCGGGGCTTCGTGGCGATGGGTGGTGACCGTGAACCAGATGGGCAGGCCGAGTTTTTGGGCCAGGCGCTTGAGTTCATCCAGCGCGCCGTGCCCCTCGGGATCGAAGGGTTGGCCGTCGATAATGATCAGGTGCGGCGTAAAGATGCCCTGGGAGGTGAGGTCGGTGAGCCGCTCTTCGAGCTTGGGCGCGGAAAACCCTTCCACCTGAAAGGTCATGATGAAACGGTGGCCCACGATGGTGTCCCACAGGCGATCCAGGTGGGGCACCTGATACTGATGGGCCAAGCGGCCCAGGACTTCCTTGTACCAGATAGCGACTTTGCCCACCGGCTCGTTCAGGCTGATGTGCAGCACGTTTTTGCCGCGCAGCATGGTGTTGAGGGCGATTTGAATCACCAGGGCGGTTTTGCCCACCCCGGCCCGGGCCAGAACCGCGCCGAACTGGCCCGGCTCGAGTATGTCGTCGCTGTCGTATCCCAGCAACCGCAGCGGATTGCGCAGGATGAGATCTTGTTTGAGCATGGCCAGATTCCTTTCCTTGAGGAGAATCACCCGGCGGTGGGTCGCTTGCGCGCTGGCTGGCAGGCAGGCGGCTCGGCGCCGGGCGGCGCGATCATTGGAGATCGCTTCCGAATCCATCGTGAGCATTCAATTTAACTCCAATTAAGCCACTTTCTGCTTCTTTTCGGCTACTTTCTTGGCGATCTCTTCGGCGATGGATTGGGGTACCTGCTTGTAGGCGGCAAATTCCATGGTGAACTGCGCCTTGCCCTGGGTGGACGAACGCAGCACGGTGGAGTAGCCGAACATCTCCGCCAGGGGCACCTGGGCTTCGATGGTGCACATCACGCCCTCGTCCTGGGCGCCGACGATCATGCCGCGCCGCTGGTTGAGCGATCCCATGACCGGGCCCTGGAACTCGTTGGGGGTTTCCACCACCACTTTCATGATCGGTTCCTGGATGATCGGCTTGGCCTTGGCAAAGGCCTGCAGGAAGCCGCCGCGGGCCGCGGCCTGGAAGGCCATGTCCGAAGAGTCCACGCTGTGGGAGGCACCATCGTTGAGCACCACCCGGATGTTGGTCAGGGGGAACTCCAGCTTGGGGCCTTTGGCCATGCAGGCCTTAAAACCCTTCTCGCAAGCAGGGATATATTGCGTCGGCACGGTCCCGCCGCTGACCTGGTTGTCGAAGATGAAATCTTCTTCGGCGCACGGTTCGAGCCAGCCGGCCACGCGGCCATACTGGCCCGAGCCGCCGGTTTGCTTCTTGTGGATGTAGTCGAACTCGGCCTTCTGGGTGATGGTCTCGCGGTAGGCCACCTGGGGTGCGCCGGTGATCACTTCGGCGTTGTATTCGCGGCGCATGCGCTCGATGTAGACTTCCAGGTGCAACTCGCCCATGCCCGAGATGATAGTTTCGTTGGTTTCATCGTTGACGTAGGTCTTGAAGGTCGGATCTTCCTTGGTAAAGCGGTTGAGCGCCTTGGACATGTTGATTTCCGATTTGTGATCCTTGGGCGCGATGGCCAGGGAGATCACCGGCTCGGGAACGAACATGGAGGTCATGGTCAAAGTAACGCCCGGCGAGACGAAGGTGTCGCCCGAAGCGCAGTCGATGCCGAACATGGCGCCGATCATTCCGGCGGGCAGTTCGGTAATGTCTTCCATCTGATCGGCGTGCATGCGCACCAGGCGTCCGATTTTGATCTTGCGGCCGGTGCGCACATTGATGATTGTGTCGCCCTTGGCCAATTTGCCCTGATAAACACGGATGTAGGTCAACTGGCCGTACTGACCGTCTTCGAGCTTGAAGGCCAGGGCCACGGTCGGGAGCGTGTTATCGGTCTTTAATACCACCGGCGCCTCGGCGGCACTCAGATCCAGCGCTTGGTTGACCACGTCGCCAGGGCTGGGCAGCAATTCGGTCACCGCGTCCAGCAGCAGTTGCACGGCTTTGTTTTTATAGGCCGAACCCATGCATACCGGGGTGAGCTTGCGCTGCAATGTGCCGGTACGCAAGGCGCCGATCAGCAGCTCGGCCGGAATGGGCTTCTCTTCCAGCGCCAGGTCGGTCAATTCATCCGAAAATAGGGTGGCAGCGTCGATCAATGCATCGCGCTGACGCTTGGCGACTTCGATCAGGTCGGCCGGAATCTCTTTTTCTTCGATGATCTCGCCGTTGTCGCCTTTAAAATAGAAGGCCTTCATGCGCACCAGATCCACAACACCCTCGTGGTCGGCTTCCAGGCCGATGGGTGTCTGAATGGCCACTGCATTATGGCCCAGTTTGGTTTTAAGCTGCTCGATGACGCGCATGGGGTTGGCGCCGCTGCGGTCGCATTTATTGATGAAAGCGATACAGGGTACGTTGTAGCGCTTCATCTGCTGGTCCACGGTGATACTTTGGGATTGTACGCCGCCCACCGAGCAGAGCACCAGGATGGCACCGTCCAGCACGCGCAGGGAGCGTTCGACCTCGATGGTGAAGTCCACGTGGCCCGGGGTGTCGATGATGTTGATCTCGTGGCCTTTCCACTGGCAGAAAGTGGCGGCCGAGGCGATGGTGATGCCGCGCTCCCTTTCGAGTTCCATGGAGTCCATGGTAGCGCCCACGCCGTCTTTGCCTTTGACGTCGTGAATGGCATGGATCCGTTTGGTATAGAAGAGCACCCTTTCGGTCAGGGTCGTTTTACCTGAATCGATATGAGCGCTGATGCCGATGTTGCGTACGTTTTGGGTATTGGTGTTCATCGTTCGCTTTCCTTTTATGCATTCTTCGGGACCCGCCATCCGCGGGCATCGATTTCCCTTTTCTTATCGCCCCATGGACGCCGATAGTTGAGCTATTAATACGACTTCCACTCCCCTTTGGCGTCACAAAGGGGGAGGCGCTTTTCCTTACCCGTCATGTGAGGTTGGTTTCTACAGGACAACTATGAGCGTAAGATGAGCATTCTCATGATTCGAACCGCACTGACAAAAGAAAAAACCCTCATCTGGAAACCGCCAAATGAGGGGGCATATGTAGTGGAAAAACGCGACCATAATTCTCTGAAGGAGCGATGTCAATAGAAATTTAAAGACACCCGTAAATTTGCCTTCAACTTTCGTCGTCGATAATCACGACGCCGTCGGCATCGCGTTTGACCTGGGTGATGCCCGGCGCTTGTTTTTCGAGGGAGTCGAGCAATGGATTGTTTTCCAAGGGTTTAAGTTTGGCCCGGTGGGTCAGGGCGGCCCGCACGGCGGCATGCAATTCATGGCTGGTGCACGGCTTGGTCAGAAAGCGGAAAATTTCACCCTGGTTAATGGCCTTGATGGCCGATTCCACGGAGGCATAGCCGGTGAGAATGATACGCACGGTCTCCGGCCAGCGTTGGCGTACGATGGACAAGAACTCCGATCCGGGCATGCCGGGCATGCGCTCGTCGGAAATCACCACCTCCACTTTATGGCGCTCCAGTTGGTCGAGGGCTTCGTGGGCCGATGCGGCGGTCAAAATCGAATAGGGGGCCTGTGAGAGCAGTTTCTTTAGACTTCCAAGCACCATGGGTTGGTCATCGACAACTAGAATGGTGGCGATGGGTTGCATGTCACCTTCCTGGCGGTTTCGTATGCGTTTCGGATTTTACTGGGTTCAAATAACCATCAACCAGCCGAAGCTGTCAATCCTTTTCCCGCGCAATTGTATTCTTGACTATCTCCGGAAAATTGGGGCAAATAGGCACTTTATGATTTGACGGGGTGAGTTCTTAAAGGAGAAACGAATGGATCTCAAGGCCCATTGCCCGGATAAAGTAGTCACCGCCCACGAGGCGCTTTCGAAGATAAAGAACGGCAGCCGGATTTTCATCGGCACCGGCTGCGGCGAACCCCAGCATTTGATCCGGACCATGGTGAGTAATTCCACGCTCCAGGACGCAGTGATCTATCAAATGCTCTCCATTACTCTGTCCAAGTATGTGGACGATCCCAATTTCCTCAGGCGTTTCGCCCTCAAGCTGTTCTTTATCAGCACCAGCATGCGCAAAGCCGCTTTCGAAGGTAAAATCGATTATCTGCCGGCCTATCTCTCCCAAATCCCCAACATGTTCGCCAGCCATCGCATCGGCTTGGACGTGGCTCTGATTCAGGTGAGTCCGCCGGATCGTTTCGGCTATTGCAGCCTGGGCGTTTCCGTGGATATCACCAAGGCCGGCCTGGAAGCCGCGCGCCTGGTGATCGCCCAGGTGAACCCGCGCATGCCGCGCACCTGGGGCGATTGCATCGTGCACGTGGACGACATCGATTTCTTCGTGCCTTTCGAAGAACCGTTGGTGGAATCGGTCTCGGTGACCAAGAACCACGAGGTGATCACGCGCATCGCGTATTATGTCAATCAACTGGTGGAAGACGGCGCCACCATTCAGGTGGGTTTCGGCCATTTGCCCAATGCCATTTTGCCCCATTTGATGGACAAGAAGGATTTGGGCGTCCACACCCAGGTGATCACCGATTCTTTCCTGCCTTTGCTGCAAAACAACGTAATCACCAACAAGAAGAAAAGTTTGCTGACCGGCCGGGTGGTGGCCTCGCTGTGCATGGGTTCGGAGAAACTCTACAATTACGTGCACGACAACCCTCGGTTCTACTTCCGGGCTTCGGATTTCGTGAGCGACCCGGCGGTGATCGCCCGCAACGACAACATGATTTCCATATCGTCGGCCCTGGAGGTCGATCTTACCGGCCAGGTGTGCAGCGACTCCATGGGCTATCTGTTCTACAGCGGTATCGGCGACCAGGTGGATTTTCTACGCGGCAGCGCGATGTCCAAGGGCGGCTTTACCATCATCGCCCTGCCTTCGACGGCCCAGGGTGGCCGGGTGTCACGTATCGTGCCCAGCCTGAGCGAAGGCGCGGGCGTGGCCACCACGCGCGGCGACGTCAACTTCGTGGTCACCGAGTATGGCATCGCCGAACTCAAGGGCAAGAGCATCTACCAGCGGGTGATGGAACTGGCCCAGATCGCCCATCCCAAATTCAGGGAAGAGCTGATCGACGTGGCCAAGAAACGCCACTATATTTTCGCCGACCAGTTGCCGCCGGCTCAGGATGATCTGATCTTCCTCGAGGGATATAAATCACGGGTTACCCTGCGCAACGGCAAGATCATCGAATTCCGGCCGCTGCTGCCCTCGGATGAGTTCGCTTACCGTAATTTCTTTTACTCGCTCAAGGAAGAGACCATCTACCTGCGCTTCTTTTACAAGATGAAGCTTTTCTCCCACGAACATGCACAGCAGCAGTGGGCCAGCGTCGACTACCGCAAAAACATGTCGATCATCGGCCTGGTCCAGAGGCGCGGCTTTCAGGAGATCGTGGCCATCGGCTCCTATGCCGATGAAGGCACCGGTCGCGCGGAAGTAGCCTTCGTGGTCCGTGAAGACTTCCAGGGTATGGGTGTCACTTCGCACATGCTGCCGCTGCTGGAATCCATCGCTAAGGAGAACGGCTTTCACGGATTCGCGGCCACCGTGCTCAAAGAGAATAAATCCATGCTGCGGGTCTTCAAGAAAAGATATCCCAACGCCAAGGTGGATGTCGGCGGCGGCATCGACAATACGATCATCATGGATTTCGACACGGTGGACGCCACCCCTGTCGAGGCCGATAAGGCTCAAGGATAATCGGGCTGTCCATGCAGGCTGGATCTCAAGAGTGGCAAACGTTGCTGTCCGAGGAGGCCCTGCGGATGGGTCTGCGACTCGACCCGATTGCCTTGGGACGCATGGCCCGACATGCCCAGGTTCTTTTGGAATGGAACCGCACCACCAATCTGACCGCCATCACCGACCCGGTGGAGGTTGCGGTTAAGCATTTTCTGGATGCGATTCTGCCCAGTGCCCATATCCCAACGAACGGCCAATTGCTGGATATCGGCACGGGCGGCGGATTTCCGGGTATTCCCCTAAAGATCCTGAGACCGGATCAGCCCATGACCCTCATCGACGGTTCGCGCAAGAAGATCAACTTCGTCAAGCATGTCATTCGCCACCTTGGCCTGGAAAACATCGAAGCGCATCAAGTCCGGGCCGAACTCCTTTGCGGGCACCCGGAAAACCAAGGGCGCTTTGCAATCATTGTTTGCCGGGCCGTGTCCGACCTGAGCGCCATGGCACGCCTGGCGTTGCCCCTGTTGGCGCCCCGGGGCAGACTCTTTCTCTATCAGGGGCCGAGTGACGCTCCGCGCCGAACCGATGGCGGCACAGACTTCGGGCAGGGGATGACGGTCCAGGCATCGGTGCAGTATCGCCTGCCCATATTGGGGGATCAGCGCACCCTGGTGGTGCTCGCCAAGACCGGGAACGAAAATTAGATCCCCTTCCGTGTGACCTTCCTTAAAATGCAATCGTCTATTTTTGTGCACTCGAAGGCGCGCCTTGCAGTCATGCCGGCCAGCGCCGATCTGCGCGCTATGTTTAATCATCTAAAATCAAATAATAAAATTAAATGCCGCGGAAATCGGCGTGAATGGCATTGATCGTGCTTTTAAGGGCGCAGGAGTCAGTTCAGTAGGAACGGCCCGAAACGGCAAACCACTCCGAAAGGGTGGGACGCAAAGCCACTGGCCTAAATCTTCCGAGTCGGAAGACAGGGTAGCAGGGTTGCCGAAGGCGTCAGTGCACCGATCCGGATGCATCGATCGCCGAAAAAATGCATCTCGGAGGTAGCACATGTTCTCGCACCGCGCTTTTATCGCCAAACACCTGGGGTTCTCGCTCCTGGTCTTGGCCCTTTGTCTTTGCTTTTTCAGCCCTGCCCAAGCGGCTCAGGTGACCCTGGCCTGGGACGCCAATGATCCCGCGCCGGATGGATACCGCCTGTTCCAGCGCACCGAGGGCGGCACCTACAATTACAACGCGCCGGTTTGGAGCGGCACGGCCACCACCAGTACGCTCACCAATCTGGCGGACAGCACTACCTATTATTATGTGGTGCGGGCTTTTGTCGGAACGGATGTGAGCGGCGACTCCAATGAGATCACCTTCCGCTATGATGCTCCGACCCCCACGCCGACGCCGACCCCCACCCCCACGCCGACCCCCACACCTACGCCCACGCCCATACCCGCATATACTATCACCGCATCGACGGGCAGCAACGGGACGATCTCTCCGCTGGGCAGCCGCAGCGTGACCTATGGCGGCAGCCAGAGCTATACGATCACGGCCAACACCGGCTATCAGATTGCCGGCGTGCTGGTGGACGGTGTTTCGGTGGGCGCGGTATCGAGCTACACCTTCAGCGCGGTGAACGCCAATCATACGATCAGCGCGACCTTTACGGCGCTTACCTATAGCATCACCGCTTCGGCCGGCAGCAACGGGACGATCACTCCGCTGGGCAGCCGCACGGTGACCTACGGCGGCAGCCAGAGCTACACTATCACGGCCAACACCGGCTATCAGATTGCCGGCGTGCTGGTGGACGGCGCTTCGGTGGGTGCGGTATCGAGCTACACCTTCAGCGCGGTGAACGCCAACCATACGATCAGCGCCACCTTCACGGCGCGTACCTATAGCATCACCTCTTCGGCGGGCAGCAACGGGACGATCTCTCCGCTGGGCAGCCGCAGCGTGACCTACGGCGGCAGCCAGAGCTATACGATCACGGCCAACACCGGCTATCAGATTGCCGGCGTGCTGGTGGACGGCGCTTCGGTGGGTGCGGTATCGAGCTACACCTTCAGCGCGGTGAACGCCAACCATACGATCAGCGCCCAGTTCGAATCCGTGAATCAGGCGCCTACGGCCGATGCCGGTCCGGATCAAGCCGCCAACGAGAGGCAGCAGGTGATCCTGAGCGGCCTGAACTCCATGGACAATGATGACGGCATTGCCTCTTTCCAGTGGCGCCAGATCCAGGGCACGACCATCGCCCTGACCAATGCGGCCACCGCCGAAGCCACCTTTACGGCTCCGGATGTGACCGACGCCGGCACGGCCCTGACCTTCGAGCTGACGGTTACCGACAACAGCGGCGCTACGGCAGTGGATACTTGCATCGTCAACGTCACCTGGATCAATGAAATTCCCCTTGCCCAGGCCGGTATGGATCAAACCGTATCCGCCGGCGATGCGGTGACGCTGAATGCTACTGCCTCTTCGGATCCTGAAGATGGCATCGTCTCCTATCGTTGGGTTCAGACCCAGGGACCGGCCGT
>JAKAFO010000340.1 GCA_021819735.1 Deltaproteobacteria bacterium | reverse complement strand
TTCAGTCGGTTCGCCCAGATGCTCCAACCCCACGCGCAATACATGCCGGATATGCTCATCGTTCAAGGCGTAGTAAATCACCTTGCCCTCCCGCCGCGCCCGGACAACCCGCCCCTGCTTGAGCACGCGCAGTTGGTGCGACACCGCCGGCTGCTTCATGTCCAGCAGGGCGCTCAGGTCGCAGACGCACAATTCGGCAATGCTCAAAGCCGCCAGAATCCGCAGGCGCGTGCCGTCGCCGAACAGTTTGTAGAATTCGGACAATTCCGCCAGCAGTTCGGCTTGCGGCATCGCGGTGAGCACCCGCTGAATGGTCTCGGGGTGAATGCAGGGCGCGACAAGACACAGTTCGGTGCCGTTTTCGACAGTTGGGTGTTGATCCATGGAAGCCAACCTTTCATTAAACATATGTTCATGTGTACATATATTGAATAAAGTGCCGGGGTCAAGGGCCAGATGAAAAAAATTGGGCCACATCCCGTTTTATCTGGGATGTGACCCAAGGGCCGCCAAACCGTTTAATGGGGGCAAGGGCGTTATGAAATTACGGTGAAATGGTTCGGCGCATGGTGTGTTTCTTTTGATTGACTAGAACGGTCCAAGGGTCTTGAGCGTCTTAGCCACTTTGGCTGGATTGGAGATCAGCATGTTGTGGCAGGCATCAGCCGTGTCGATGGGGCGATAGAACAGGTTCAGAGGGCTGCCCGTCAAATATGGATACAGCGCATCCAGATTGGCCTGGGGCACGAGATTGTCCTGGCTGAAGGAGACCAAATTCAGCAGGGTGCCGTTCATAATATTGAAGGCGCCTTCGCGGGCAGCCGGTCGGGCATATCCCATGGGCTCAAGGCGGCCGACCAGTTGCAGCAGGGTGTACAAAGGCTCCGGGGCCACGTAGGTGGCAATTGCTTCAACCGACGGGCGGTTGGGCACGGTAATGTAGTTCAGATCCATCCAGTCCGTGCCGAGGGCGGCATATTCAGCCGGGATGAAGAGGTATTGGCCGACAACCGGATCTCCCTGCGTGCCGAAAATGAAGGGGGTCAAATCGGCTTCAGGACCCTGGGTCCATTCGGCGCCGTAGGCGGGAACCGGCGCCAAAAGGACAGCGCGGAAAATGCCCAAGTGCGCCAGGCTCAGATCGGTTTTCAGTAATCCTTCCTGCAGGCCTTGAATGGCCAGACCGCCCATGCTGTGGCCCATGATGACGCGGGGGCCCAGGTTCTTGGCCTGCAGGGCGAGAATGGTCTGCATGATCACGCTGATGTTGTCGTCGATGAGCAGGTTGCCCCAGGGGCCTCCAGCCAGGTTGTAGGGAATGGGGCTCTTGCCGTGACCGGGCAGATCGAGAGCGATCACGCGTTTAATGGTGCGGCCCCAGCCAGGTTCGGCGAACATCGCTTCAGCCAGAGGCTGCCACGTGTTGGCATTGCCGGTCAACCCATGCACGGCCAAGATGTTGGCACCGCCGCACCAGCCCTTGGGATTTTCAAAAATGGTGACCGTGATTTGGGCGGACCCGCCGCGCAGCGTAACGGGGAAACTGATCTCCGAAGCAGCGGAAGCCGCGGGTACCATCATGGCGCAAATCAAAAACGCCAGAACAACGAAGCCTTTCAGATTCAATTGCAGCTTTTTCATCAAACGCTCTCCTATTGTGATTTGGATTTTGTAGAACAAGCCCCTTTTGCCCCCATTTATATGAAACCCCCCGCCGGTGAAGGATTGCAGGCAGGGGGTGGATTTATTCTTCTTTTCTTTTCTTTTCTTTGTCTTTGCCCTTGCAGCAATGATTATACCAATTCGTCTTCTTGGGCAAAGTTTTTTTCTATTGTTATTTCTTCGACTTATTATTTCCGGGGGCTGCGAGGGCCTTGACAACGGCCGTCGACTTGGGAAGCCCGGGTTGCAGTGGGAAGAATAGGCTCTAGAAAATATGCAAAGATTTACATGGTTGCCAAGCGCTCGCGGGAACGCGCCACGGCCTGATAACGATGATGTCGAAGAAGGGTAGTACTTTTACGGAAGCAAAGTAGAACTTTTCCTATCCGAGTTTCGGGATTTTTGGACGCTTAAATTAGGGAAATCCCCACGGCGAGGACAACCATACGCCTGAGCAATGTCAATTACGCCATGAGCCGCGCCACCACCGCCGGCACCTGGGCCAGGGAGCCGCTGAAATCGGCGGCATGCACGAGCCCTTCGCGCACGTCGCGGCCCTTGGTCACGGCGCGGTAGTCGATGACGCCGGCCTCGGTGGTCTGGAAGGTCTTCAGCCCCACGCTGCCGGCGATCATGTCGTTGATGGCGTCGTTGCCCACCATCAGACACTGCTCGGGCGGTACCCCGATCATGGCGCAGATCTGCCGGTAGTACTCCGGGTGCGGTTTGGCGTAGCCCATGTTGGCAAGGTGGGTCAGCAGCACGAAGCGGTCGGCGGAGAGCCCGGCCCAGGCCAACCGCTTTTCCTGGGCGACGCGCGGGAAGATGGGATTGGTGGCCACCACCAGCTTGAGTTGTCGTTGCTGTAAATGATCGATCACCGCTTCCAGGCCCGCCGGCGTCTGAAAGGTCACCGGGATCAGGTCGTACTCGGTATCATAAAAACGCAGGAAGCGCTCCCAGATGGCCTGCCGCTGGTCGCCGACACCGTCGCAGAAGACATTCATGAAGAACTCCTGATTGCTGACCCGGCCGTCGTTCTTGCGCAGGGCGCGAATGCCCCGCAGCAAACGGTCCTGAAAGGTTTGGGTGGGCAACAGGTCCTCGAAAAAGGGGGTGATGCGCTCCATGTAGCGCAAGTAAAAAGCGGTTTCATCGAAGAGCACCAGGGTATTGTCCAGGTCGAGCAGAACGGCCGTGAGCATTGGGTTATACTTTTCCTTAATCAATTCGATTCGTATGTCTGCGCCAGGGCCGGCTTGTTCCAGGGGCGGCGCTCCCGGAGCAGCAGGCGCCGGCTCCAGGCAGGGTCCGCGGCAGGTATGACGGCCATGGCGACGGTGTCTTTACGGTCATATCGAAAAGTAACATCAAACCTGATCCGATAAAAGCGGTTTCCATTGCCGCCGGCATTTGATAATCAAGCCCAATGAAAATCAAATCAGCCGAATTTGTCACCAGTGCGGTCAAACCCGCCCAATACCCGGCCCCCGAGTTTCCGGAGATCGCCTTTGCGGGCCGCTCCAATGTGGGCAAGTCCTCCTTGATCAACACCCTGGTCAACCGCAAGCGGCTGGTCAAAACCTCGACCACCCCCGGCCGCACCCAGCTCATCAATTTTTTCATCATCAACGCCAACCTGATGCTGGTGGACCTGCCGGGCTACGGCTATGCCAAGGTGCCGGCGGCGGTCAAGAAACAGTGGGGGCCGATGATCGAGACCTATCTCTCCGGACGCCCCAGCCTCAAGGCCGTGGTGCTGCTCATGGATCTGCGCCGCACGCCGGGAATCGAAGAGCTGGCCTTCATGGATTGGCTGCAACAGTATGGTGTGGCCTCGGTTCCGGTGCTGACCAAGGCCGACAAGCTCTCCAAAACCGAGCAGATCAAGCAGCGCAAGCGCATCGCCGAGGCCCTGGAGCGCACCACCGAAAGCCTGATTCTGTTTTCGGCCAAGACCGGCCTGGGCCGGGAGACGATTTGGCAGCAGCTTGAAAACCTGATTGGAAGCGACCATGGACCCTAAATTGGAAACCATCGATCCCAAAGATTTCAAAGCCGGCCTGGTGGCCATCGTGGGCGCGCCCAACGCGGGCAAGTCCACCCTGCTCAACCAACTGCTCGGCCAGAAGATCTCGATTACCAGCCCCAAACCCCAGACCACGCGCAACCGCATCCTGGGCGTGCTGGACCAGCCCAAGGCCCAACTGATTTTTTTGGACACGCCGGGCATCCACCGGGCCGGCAAGGCGCTCAACGTGCGCATCGTGGATGTGGCCCTGGGGACCCTGGCCGACGCCGATGTGGTGCTGGTGATGATGGATGCGGCCGTGCCCAACACCGAGGCCGAAACCTATCTCATCGAAAAGCTCAAGGGCCATCCCCGGCCGGCGGTGCTGGCCCTCAACAAGATCGACCTGATTGCCAAACCCAAGCTGCTGGGGCTCATCGAGCACTGGTCCCAGGCCCACGCCTTCGAGGCCATCGTACCGATCAGCGCGGAAAAAAACATCCAACTGGACCGGCTCGTCGCGGCCATGGTGGCGCTGCTGCCCCAAAGCCCGCCGCTCTACCCGCCGGGCAGCCTCACCGACTTGAGCGAACGCTTCATCGCCGGCGAAATGATCCGTGAAAAGGTGTTCCGCCTCACCGGCGAAGAGGTGCCCTATGCCGCCGCGGTGACCATCGACGACTATAAAGAGGAAAAAGGCGGGCGCCTGGTCAAGATCTTCGCCACCATCCATGTGGAGCGCGACTCGCAAAAAGCGATCCTCATCGGCAAGGGCGGCGCCAAGCTCAAAGAGATCGGCGAAGCGGCCCGCAAGGAGATCGAACGCATGGTGGGCAGTCAGGTCTTCTTGCAGCTCTTCGTGCGCGTGCAGAAGAATTGGTCCCGCGATCCCAAGGCCCTGCAACGCTTCGGCTACTGAAGCCATGATCCTGTCGTTTCACCCCATCATCGAGGCCGACAAGAACATCCTGTGCGCCGGCCGCCAACCGGACGAGGATGACCTGGCCGCCATCCGGCGCGCCGAGGCGGTGATCCTGCCCCAGGGCTGTTCCGAGGCGCTCTACCGCATGGCCCGCGCCAACTGCCGCAACATCTTCCCCAATCTGGACGTGCGCTTCGACTATCCGGGCAAATGCGGCCAGATCCGGCTCTTCCGCGAACTGCGCGTGGCCCACCCGGCCACCGAGTTATACGCCTCCCTGGCCGATTTCCGCAGCCGGCCGCCGGCCATGCCCCTGCCCGTCGTGATCAAGCTGGATTGGGGCGGCCAGGGCGAAACGGTATTCAAGGCGGCCGACGCCCCAGCGATGGACCATGCCCTGGCGCGCGTGGCGGCCTGCGAAGCCACCGGCCAGAGCGGCTTTCTGGTCCAGCAGTGGATTCCCGACGGCGGGCGCTCGTTGCGCGTGACGGTCATCGGCCGGCGCCGTATCGCCTACTGGCGCGTCCAGCCCGACCCCTCCCGTTTCGGCGCCAGCCTGGCCGCCGGCGGCCATATCGACCCCGATGCCGACCCTGCCTTGCAGGCGGCGGCCCTGGCCGCGGTGGACGATTTCTGCCGACGCAGCGGCCTGCAACTGGCCGGCTTCGATTTTCTCTTCGACACGCGCCGCCTGGAACAGGGCCACATCGAGCCGCTCATGCTCGAGATCAACTACTTCTTCGGCCGCAGCGGCCTGGGGGGGTCGGAAGGATATTATCGCATCCTGGAAGAGCAAGTGTCGGCCTGGCTGGTAACGCGCCGCTGAACAATAACCCTTTTATATTAAAAGATTGACATATCTAAAATCGGATTTTAGACATGTCAGCATCTATAT
>JAKAFO010000339.1 GCA_021819735.1 Deltaproteobacteria bacterium | reverse complement strand
CGGCCAGCGGCTGCTATTGGAGTACGCCCATCTGGATCTCTACGGCTGTTTTGCCTCGGCCCTGGCCCTCGTCACCCAACTGCTCGATCAGATCACGGCCGGACCGGAGTATATTTTGCCCCTTTTGTTCGACGGTACTTACTTCGGCGCCGAACTGCCGCCGGCCATCTTCGACGGTCGCAACCGCTTCTTCCTGGTGATGGAGACCGAGAGCGATCCCCAGCAGGTGCTGCCGGCCCTGGAGCGCATCGCCAAGCTGGGCAGTCGCGAGTCGCTGCCGATCCTCATCGCGCGTTCGCTCTCGGGCGTGGGCCTGACGCACTTGCCCGCACCGCCCCAGGAACTGCCCCGGCGCGCCCGGGCGCTTTACTTCCAGGTGGACCACCACAGCGACCAGTGGGCCCAGGTGCAACGCGGCAAGAACCTGGCCTTATACTGGGACACGGCCCCGGCGGACCTCAAGATCGAGCTGATGGCCGTGGGAAGGAGTTGACCGCATGCGCTTGTCCGATTGCTTCATGGAGATCATTGCCTACACCGCCCTGATCGTGCGCGGGGACGGCGTCCCGGCGCCCGGTTTTGACCAGGTGCGCGCCAACCTGGGGCGGCTCATCACCCAGAGCGAGGCCCGGCTGGAGCAGGGGCGCTTTACCCGCGAAGACTTCGACCTGGCCCGTTTCGCGGTGTTCGCCTGGGTGGACGAGACCATCCTGGCTTCCGCCTGGGAGGGCAAAAGCCAGTGGCAACGCGAGCAGTTGCAGCGGCAGTACTACCAGACCGCGGACGCCGGCGAACTGTTCTTCGAACGGCTCAACACCATCGGTGCCCACCAGCGCGACGTGCGCGAAGTCTACTACCTGTGCCTGGCCCTGGGCTTCACGGGCCAATACTGCCACGAGGGGGACGACTTCATGCTCGAACAGCTGCGCGCCTCCAACCTCAAGTTGTTGAGCGGCAGTTCCATGGGCATTCCGTCTATCGAGAAGGAAGAGCTTTTCCCCGAAAGCTATCCCCGGGGCGACATCCAGCCGGCCGGCGGCCTGAAGGGCAGGGGGCGCCTTTCGGCCTTCACGCTGCTGGCCGCGGTACTGCCTCCGATTTTCGGCGTGGTTCTGTTCTTCGTCTATAAGTTCATCCTGGGAAACATCGGCGCCAGCCTCATGGGCACGGTGCAATAGAGGCGACAGATGCTGAGAACGATTTTTAAAGGAATACTGGTCTTCACCCTGCTGGCCTTGCTGCTGCTGCTGCTCTTCGGCCTGGCCTTGTGGATCGGCTGGCCGTGGTGGGTGGGGTTCTTCCTGCTGGTCGGCGTGGCGGGCGCGGCCCTGGTGGCGGTGCTGGTCCGCAAGGTGTTGATGCGCCGCAAGGAGCAGATGTTCGTCCAGGATGTCATCGCCCAGGACGAATCCAACCGCCAGCGCATGGCGCCCAAGGAGCAGGACGCGGCCCGGGAGCTGCAGGCGCGCTGGAAAGAGGCCATCGACGCCTTGCGCAAGTCCCACCTGCGCAAGCAGGGCAACCCGCTGTACGTGCTGCCCTGGTACATGGTGATCGGCGAGAGCGGTTCGGGCAAAACCACGGCCATTCAAAGCGCGCGGCTGACGTCGCCCTTTGCCGAAGTCAGCCGCACGTCGGGCATCTCCGGCACGCGCAACTGTGACTGGTGGTTTTTCGAGCAGGCCATCCTTTTAGATACGGCCGGCCGCTATGCCCTGCCCGTGGACCAGGAGCGCGACAAGGACGAGTGGCAGAAGTTTTTGACCCTGCTGGCGCGCTTCCGCAAAAAAGAGCCGCTCAACGGGTTGGTGGTTACCATCGCCGCCGATCGCCTGGCCCAGGCCGCGCCGGAAACGTTGCGCGAAGACGGCCGTACCCTGCGCAAGCGCATCGAGGAACTGACCCGCGTGCTGGGGGCGCGCTCGCCGGTCTATGTGCTGGTGACCAAGTGCGATCTGATCCAGGGTGCCACCCATTTCTGCGAGCAACTGCCCGAAGCCGCCCTGAACCAGGCCATGGGCTACGTCAACCAGACGCTCAGCACCGACGCCGCCACGGTGATCGCCAAGGCCGTCGCCACCGTGGGTGACCGGCTGCGAGAGTTGCGTCTGCTGCTGCTGCACCGCCTCCAGAACCGCAACGCGGCCACCGCCATGTTGCTCTTTCCCGAAGAACTGGAAAAGCTCAAGGAGGGCCTGGCCGCCTTCGCCCAGGCCATCTTCCAGGAGAATCCCTACCAGGAGACCCCTTTGCTGCGCGGCATCTTCTTCAGCAGCGGCCGCCAGGAAGGCACCCCCTTCTCCCATTTCCTCAGCGCGCTGGGGCTGATCCAGTCCCGGGACGTGCTCAAGGGCACCAACAAGGGACTCTTCCTGCACGACTTCTTCGCCCGCATTCTGCCGGCCGACCGCCAGCTCTTCCGGCCCACCAGCCACATGCAGGAGTGGCGGCGCCTGACCCGCAACCTGGGGCTGACGGCCTGGATCGCCATCGTGGTGGCGGCGTGCGGATTGCTCAGCTACTCGTTCGTCAAGAATTTGACCGCCCTTTCCGACGTGCGCCGGGAGTTCGATAAGCCGGCCCTGCTCCAAGGCGAGCTGATGGCCGATATCATGGCCATGGACCGTTTCCGCGAGGCCGTGCTCCAGGTGGAACGCGGCAACCGCAACTGGTGGATTCCGCGGCTGGGTCTGAACGAAAGCCTCGAGATGGAAACGGCCCTGAAGCAAAAGTACGTCGATCTCTTCCATAACGGCTTTCTCCAGGGCTTCGACAAGGGCATGGCCGACCGCATGACCACTTTCGAGGCCGGAACCCCCGGCCCGGTGTTCGGCGCCCATGTGGCCCACCTGGTGCGGCGCATCAACCTGCTCAAGGCGCGCTTGTCCCAGGAGAATTTATCGCAACTGACCGCCCGTCCCCAGCCGGCCTACGGCACCGAGCTGGTGGGCAGGGGCGAAGTCATCCCCGAGATGCAGAGCAAGATTGCCGACGAATATCTCTATGCCCTCTACTGGCAAAGCGACAACGAGCCTCTGCAAACCGAGCTGACCCACTTGCAGACCTGGCTCAAGCACTTGATGACCCGGCCCGGCCTGATGCTCAACTGGCTGGTGGATTGGGTCAACAGCGAGCCGGATCTGGCGGCGGTTACGCTCCAGGAGTTCTGGGGCGGCGATGCCGGCATCGAGGCCGCCACAGTGCCGCCGGCCTTTACACAGGCCGGCAAAGCCCGCATCGACGCGGCCGTGGCCGAGATCGAGGCGGCGCTCGCCGATCCCTTGATCGTCGCTGCGCCCAAAGCCGACTTCTCGGCCTGGTACGAGAAGAACTACCTGGCGGCCTGGCAGGCGTTCGGCCTCTCGTTCGACCAGGGCATCAAACTGCTGCCCCAGAAAGAGCAGTGGCAGTCGGCGGCCAAGCGCATTCCCACCGATAGCGGGCCCTATCATGCCCTGATCCGGCGCATTACCGAGGAGTTCCAGTCCTTCGATCCCGACACCGGCGTGCCGTCGTGGGTGGGTATGGCCCTGGATTGGCAGGAGGTGCGCAAGGAGGCCCTGGGCGGCAAGGCCATCGATCCGCAAAAGGCGGGGCTGGTGCAGAAGGCCACCCAGGCGGTGACCGCCAACATCAAAAAGGCCGAAAAGGCCTTCGGGGTCAAAATACGCACCCCTTTGGACCCCAAGGCCCAAGCGAACGCCGTCAAGGCCATGGCTGCCTATCAGCAGGCGGTGGAGGCCGCGGCCAAGGCCGCCGATTCGCGCAAGGTGGCCTTCGATATGGCCACGGCGATCTTCCAGCAGGACCCGGCCACCGGGGATGCCCCGTTCTACGCCGGCCGGCGCGCCCTGGAAGAACTCACGGCGATCATGGCCGACCGCCGGGACGAGCATGAAGCGCTCTTCTGGAACCTGGCGGCCGGCGACCTGCGCTTCCTGCAAAAGTATGTGATCCGCGAAGCGGCCTGCGAGCTGCAATCCCTGTGGGAAAGGCAGGTCCTGGTGGAACTCCAGGATGTCAGCGCCGACCGCGACATGGCCCAGCTCATGATGGGCAGCGATGGGTTTGCCACCAAGTTTCTCAAGGGACCGGCCGAACCATTCGTGACCCGGGGGCTGGCCAAGGGATACTACCCCAAGCGGGCCCTGGAGATGGAAATGCCCTTCGAGCCAGGCTTTCTGGCCTACCTGAGCAAGGGCGCCCAGGCCGCCAAGCCGACCAAGAGCAGTTATCTGGTTAAGATTCAGGCCTTCCCGACCGATACTAACCGGGAAGCGCAATTGCAGCCCCACTCCACCGTGCTGGAACTGCAATGTGCCGACGGCAACGTGCGCTTGGAGAATTTTAACTATCCCGTGGCCAAGGATTTCAACTGGTCACCGGAAAATTGCGGGGATGTGCTCTTCCAGATCTCCGTGGGGAACTTGGTGCTGAACAAGAGCTACACCGGCCGCAATGCCTTCGCCCAGTTCCTCGGCGATTTCAAGACCGGCCAACGCACTTTCAAGCGCCAGGAATTTCCCAACGACGAGGCCGCCCTGCGGCGCATGAACATCGAATTCATCAAGGCCAAATACCAGTTCCAGGGGCAAAACGAAGTTATGGCGCTCGTGCAGAACGCTCCCGGTGCGGCGCCGCGAAAGATCACCGCATGCTGGGAATAAACGCGCGCCAGGCAGCCTGGCAATGGCAGGCGGTGGGCAAGCATCCCGCGGCCGCCGACTATATCCAATTGCTGGAAGGCACGCCCCTCACCAAGGCCCTGGGGGACTGGATGCGCAAAGGCTACGACCAGTGGCAGGCCGGCCGACCCGGCGCCCACGAGCCTTGCTCCTGGCGATTCTGGATGCGGGGTGGTCAAACGGAGCATCTGGTGTGCGGTGTGGTGCGCGACAGCAGCGACCGCATCGGCCGGCCCTTTCCCCTGATGGTGGTGGGCCAGGGGATCGTGAAGGGCTGGGAGCGGCAGTGGCCGCAACTGCCTTTGATACTGGACAAGACCTGGTCGCGCCTGGAGCGTCTGGCGGTCCACGGTTATGAGGATCTCAAGGCCCTGGAAGAGGAACTGCGCCAAATGGCGGCGCCCTCGGAGAGGGACGCCGGTTCGGACGGCGGGGCGCAGCCACCGTTACCCGGAGAGCCCTTGCGGGCGTGTCAGGCCGATTTGCAGCGTACCGGCCGGGCCCTAATCGCCCTGGGCGTGCAGCCGGGTTTGGACCCGCAACAAAATGCCTTGCACTGGCATGCCGGATTGCAAAGTTGTTGCCCCGTGATCCCCAGGGCGGTTTTCATGGGCGGCAATCCCGGGCGGGCCTATCTGTCCGCGATCCTGCGGCCGTTGACGGCCGCCGACTTCGTCGCTTTATGGAGTGTCGCATAATGGATTTCACCACACTGGCCAAAACACCGATCAAGCCGGAGGCTCCCTGCGGCGCGGAAGCGCGTTACGAGCCGGAGTACGAACTGGTCCAGGCCGAGATCGACAAACTGAGCTCGCCCACCGCCTCCG
>JAKAFO010000041.1 GCA_021819735.1 Deltaproteobacteria bacterium | reverse complement strand
TACGGCGCCTTGAAGACCCGCGCCAGGTCGTTGTCGATGACGTAGATGCACACCGCCTTGGCGCCCTGGGAGGTGTAGCGGTATTTGGAGGTCAGGTTGTTCATCAGATAGGTGACGTCCTGGCGAACCTTGCGGTCGTAGGTCTTGAAATCGTCCTCATCGTAATCCTTGATGGCCCGCCGGAAGTTTTCATTCTCCAGGAAGGGATCGAGCACCTTCTCCTTGATATTATAGATGTAGCGTTCGTTGAGCTTGGCGAACAGGCTGGTTTTGCGCAGGCTCTTGCCGCCCCGGGGAACTTCCTGGGTCAAGGTTTTGGTGGCATACTCCTTCTGGACATCCTTGCGCAGCGACTTTCTTTCCGCCAACTGGGCGCTGCTCCCCAATATGCGCAGTTCGAAGTTCTTGAGGTATTCTTCGGTGATCTCGATCTTGTCGCCGGTGTAGGGGCAGGTTTCCGTGGAGCCCAGTTCGAAGTTGACGGCGAACATGTAGTTCTGGATCTCCACGGCGATCTGGTCTTCGTTGAAGTAGTACAACGATTCCTTGACCTCCTGGAGCACCGAGTAATCGTACATGTGCAGCACCGAATCGAGGAAGCCGTCGGGGATCGAGGCTCGCAGATCTTTTTTGGAGCGGAAAAACTTGCACAGGGTGGACATATCGATCAGGTGGTCTGCCTTGGCGAAGGCGGTGTGGAACTCGCCGAAGATTTTGATGGCGTCCCGGCCCGAAATGCCGTGTTTGCCCTCGTTTTCCGATTCGGCGATGATGCGCCGCCGCCGTTTGGCCGTCAGGCCTTTGCGGTCTTCTTCGCTCAGCCAGGTGGGGATATAGCCGGTATAGATTTCCATTTTGAGCAACTGCAAGTTTTTGTCGCAGTAGCGGCTGTATTTATCCGGGTCGCCGATCCACTCCAGAAGAGCTTCGGAGCGCAAGCTCAGGCGCGAGGAGATGATCACGCGGGCGAAGTTGTGCAGCACGCGCGGCAGGAAGGCGTCGTCGATGTGGCGGCCGAAGATGTCGCGGTAGATGTCCACCTCGGTGTTATGATCCAGGACATAGGAGATGTTGATGTAGGCGATGCGGTCGGAAAAGGACTGAATGTTCTGGATGTTCTTCTTGTCTTCGGGGTTCATCAAGGCCACGAACAGCGAGCTGACGTTCTCTTCCACGTCCCGGACCTTGTGGACGCCCTCGGAAACGATATTGTGCAGCTCGATGAGGCGCTCGATGTTGTGGGACTTGATGTCCATCAGGGCGTAGAGGCCGTGGTGGGTCTTGGCGTAACGCGAGAAGATGTAGTGCACCTGATTGCTGTCGCCGAAAAGCCGGTTGATGCGGTTCTGAAGCATTTCGTTGGTCAGCACCGATTCCTTCAGCGGCGGGTCGCCGGGATTGAAGACGCTGACGCCCGTGCCCAGGCGGCGGTTGGCGCTGTAGGGCTTGGCCCACAGCATGTCGAACACCTTGAGGGGGTCTTTGAGTCGCCGCAGCAGGGCATCGTACATGGAGCTGCAGATGGTGCAGGGCACGTCGCTGAAGACCCACTCGTACTCCTTGTCGGTGAACAAAGTGTACTTGAAGGCATCGTTTTTAAACAGATCGTCCAGGAAAGCCCGACGGCGCGCCTTGGGGATCAATAGCAAGGGGTTGTCGTGACTCGGGCAGGGGATTTCCAGAAATTGATCGCCGCTTTGCTGCAGCATGCGCGATTTGATGCGGTCATACTGGCTTTGCTGGGACTCTTTTTGCAGTTGAAACAATTTTTCCAGAATGTTGAAGGTTTCATCGCTCATGGGGGGGCCGCCCAGGGCGCCTATATTGATGCGCCAGACCGTTTCGTAGCGGCAGCCCTCATCGGTATGGGTGTATTCTTCGAATCGGGTGAGCAGGTTGTTCAGAAAGGTGCTTTTGCCGCAGCCGTGAGGCCCATCGAAAATGTAAATCTTGTTCTGCTGGGACCCCTGGCGCATGCTCTCCACTTGCTGGATGAAGCGGTTGGCGAACAGGCGGTCGGCGAAGAAGGGGTGATCCGAACCCTCGACGAACAATCGCGTGCAGTCGTAGTCCACGTAGTTGATCGACTCGGGATCGTCCGGGTACTCGTCGACGCCGGTACCCACGTAGGCTTTGATCATGTCGTGGAAGAACTGGAAGACGTTGCGGATCAGGGCGGCCGGCCGTTGGGTGACCTGGGTCAAAAATTCGTCGAAGGCAATGGGGGCCTGCTGCTCCAGCGCGTTGTTCGTGCGCTGGATCTGCTGCATGGCTTTTTCTATATTGGTCGTCTCTTTGATCATGGATCGGCCTTTGCTTTCCATCCTCATGCCGCGATGCGGCGGCTCAGTTTACGCTCTTTCATCGTATAGACCACTCGCTGCCACTGAATCGGCGGTTCGTCGCCTTTGGCGGCCGCGCTCTTGGGGCGGTCCGAACGCGTCACTTTGGGTAAGGGTTCGTGGGTTTCCAACTCCACCGGTCCGCCCCAGAGGTATTCGATACCCATCAGGGTGTTGGCGATGAAATCCTTGATCAGCGGCTTGTGTTCGAAGTGGTGGATCAGGTAAAGGGCGTTGTTGAGCTTGCCCTTCTCGTGATCCAGCCTGATGCGCGGTGGATGGTAGAGGGCGTCGAGCAGCATCTGGCGATAGTCGTCGCTGTTGCGGCTCTTGACATAATACTCCCACACCATTTTGGACTCGTTGAGCCGTCGGCCGGCCACGAAAAGATCGTGTTGGGTAACGAAGTCCTGGTTGATGAACTGATTGATAAAAGTGAAATCGGAAAGATTTTCCCGGACGTGGAAGATATACTCCCTGCCGCGTCCCAGGGTGCCGTCGTACTTTTCCCGTTGGCGGGCGTCCTTGAGGCGCTGAAAATCCCAGGTGATCCGTCCCTTGTTGGCGTTCTCCTCGATGGCGTAAAACATGCGCATGCCCAGGGCGTAGGGGTTGAGCCCCACCCGCGGCATGGCCGTCACGCCGGCGTTGACCCGGGCAAAGTCCACCTCGTGGCCTTCGATGCGATCATCTTGCAGAAAAAGCGTTTCGTGCCAATAGCTGGCCCAGCCCTCGTTCATGATCTTGGTGCGGATCTGGGGCTGGAAGAACAAGGAGGTTTTGCGGATCACCTCGATGATGATCTTCATCCATTTGTTCTCTTCCTTGTTCAAGAAGGGAGAGTTCTCCAGGATGTATTGGATCAGGTCCACGGGCGGGGCGCTCTTGTGCTCCTTATATTTTACAAAGAGCGCCTTGAACTCAGGATGGCGGCGGTCCACTTCCGCGAAAAACATGTCGTCGCACAGGTGGGCGTATTCGGACAGGCACTGGTTGTAACGTTCGATCTCCTTGATGTACTCGCTGGTTTTGACCTTTCGCACGCTTTGTAAAAACACGTCGAAATAGTAATCCAGGCGCGCGGGCAGTTGGGCCGTCTTCACCGGAAAGAGGCGATGCAATTCCGGAAAATAGCCCACCAGGTTGTCGATGCCCCGGGCGAACTCGATGACGTAATCCACCCAGTGGCCGTGCTCGGAGCGCAGCTTGGCGATGACCCGTTTGTCGGAAAGCGCCTCGCCGGTAAAATCGTAGTCCCAGGTGTGGCGAAAGTACAAATTGTTCTGGAAAAAGTCGATGTGGCCGATCACATGATAGAAGATCATCACGTTGAGCCAATCGGGGTTGTTGTCGTTATAGTAGGAGATGGCCGGCCGGGTGTTGATCACCGTTTCGTAGGGGTTGCTGGGATAGAGCTCATACTTGCCCTTGCCCTTGAGCACCTCCACGTCGTGCACCCAGTAGTCGTAGAGCGTGGGAATCATGATCTTGGGCGACAGCTCCAGCAGGTCGCGGTTGGTGACCACGTACTCAAGGGATTCGTTTTCGAAACGCAACCCGGCCGCCCGCGCCCGCTCCTTGCAGCCTTCCATGATTTTTTTGGTATGCTGGTTGATCAGTTCCATAGGACCCCTAAGACTATCTCTTGTCCTGCGATATCAATTTTCGGATGCCTTCGATCAGACGCGATTCGTCCGCATCGTCGGTGAGCACATCCATGCGAATCAATTCGGGCGCCTGCTCCAGCAGTCCCGATTTCTTGATGTACTTTTCCACTTCCGTGGAGCTGCCGGCGCTGTGCTGGGCAATGGTGATGCCCACGCGGTTGGCATAGCGCATCATGAGTTTGAGCTGGGGAATCGACTCCCGGCCTTCGGCATCCCAGTCGTCGCCGTCGGTGCCGTGAAACACGTAAATGTTGTAATCCTGGGCCAGGTTTTCTTTCTCAACGATCTCGTTGACCAGCTTGTAGGCCGACGAAACCTGGGTGCCGCCCGCTACCTTGGAGTTGTAGTAGGTATAGAAATCGGGGACCTCTTTGGCCGTGGTGTCGTGCAGCACAAAGCGCGTCTGTACCTGGTTGGCATACTGGTAAAGCAGCCAACTGTAGATCAGCACATGCTGGGCCACGATCAGCTCGGTGGTTTTGCCCACCATGGAGCCCGAATAGTCGCGTACGAAAAAGACCATGGCCTGGGATTCGAAGTCCTTTTCCCGGCTCAAAATGCGGTAGACCATGTCCTTGGGCGAAATTAGAAAACCCAAGGTGTCGATGTTGTTGACGTCGGGCAGGTTGCCCAGGTGGATATTGGTCTCGACGATCTTGCGCAGGGTGGCCTTCTTGTCCAGCACCTGACCGAAACCGCGGTGGCGGTCGGTGAGGTCGTAGGTGTAGCGCGTCAACGAGCGCTTCTTGCCCTTGTCCTTGAGATTGGGCAGCTCGAACTGCTCGGTGAGGATGCGGCCCAGGTCATACGCCGAAGACTCCAGCTCATGCTGATCGCCTTCGCCCTGGCCGGGGCCCGCGCCGCTGCCTTTTTCCGATTGGCGCACCGGCTCTTCGCCGATCACTTCGCCTTCCTCGCCCTCGCCCGAGCCGCCGCCGGCCGACTCTTCTTCCTGATCCTGGAACGACGAGTCGTGCATCAACTTCTCTTCGGTGGAGGTGGGAACCACCACCACCTTGTCCTTGCCGCCGCGACCCGGTTTGATCATGCGACCCACGCGCACCTTGCGCGGAAAGCCATCTTTCTCACGCTGGCGGTCCTTGGCCAGCAGATCGTCGATGGTGCGCACCTGGCTGGTGTGGCTCTGGGCCATGGCAAGGGGTTGCAGTACTTGCAGGTCGGCCAAATCGTAGAAGCCGGGCAGGGCCGACGGCACCAACGGTTCCAAGAGCTCGCCGCCGACCGATGGGCCGGTATCGATTTCGGACAGGATCTTCGCCTCCAACTCAGGGGAGATCCCCTGGGCCTTTAGACGAAGATAGATTTCATAAAGTTCGTTTTTCATGGCATGGCCTATTAATTCTCATCCTCCTGCGTACAGAAGTACTCGATGGTCTTCTGGGCGCAGGTGCGGCAGTACCCGAGCTTGTGGAGCATGGTGCTCACCATGCGGTCGTAGAGCTTCTGATTCTCTTCGTTGGTGCGGTTGGCCAGGGCGCCGATGAGGCTGCCGGCGCCGGCGATGTCCGATTTGAGGCGCACATCGGTGACCGCCTTGACCAGCTCCAGGTTGTCCATGAAATCGTAGTTGGGGTCCACGGAGATCTTCTGGCCATAGATTTTGCGGATCGAGGTGCGGAAGGTGTCGCGCTGCTCTTCGGTTTTCAGTCCCAACCGCTCCTCCACGCTCTTGATGAAGCGTTCGTCGATCTTCAGCGCCCGCAGTTCGCCGCTCTGGGGGTCCTTGTACTTCCACATTTTGTCCGGCCCCAGGTTTTCGGCATCCGTGCCGATGATCATGTTGACGTAGTTCATCACGTCCTTGCGGATGGCCAGCGGCTCGTCCATGTAGGCGTTGAACATTTCGGTCATGATGCGTTCGCGGTAGAGCCCCTTGGCGATCTTGAGGTCTTCGAGATATTTGGCGCGGTCGTTGGCATCGGTGACATAGTCCAGAATGATGCGGTCCAAGGCCTTGAAGACGTCATAGGCAAACATGCACTCGCCTTCGTTGGTCTCGGAGCTTTCGGTGAGCAACTGGATGGCCCGGCCCAGGTTGCGCTGGCCCAGACCCTTCTGGCCGAAACGCTTGGTGATGTCCGGGTCCATGTTGAGGGTGTCGATTACTTCGGCCAGGGCCTTGATGCTCTTTTCGCCGGCCACTTCGCCGGCGGCCAGCTTCATGGTTTCGATGGCGGTGAGTTTCTCCGAGCGCGGCAGACGGCTGAGCACCACGGCCACCGAGGCGGCATAGTTCAGGTTGGGGTCCTGGTGCAGGGATTCGCGGGTCAGCGTGGTGCGTGCCTCGTTGCCGATGGCGTAGGCGGTCAGATCCTTTTGCATCTTGTAATTGGTGTTGTGCGAGACGTAGCAGATGCGGCAGCGGTCCACGATGGGTGCTTCCTCTTTTTCGGCCAGGAAACGGTTGAACTCCGAGTTGTTGCTGGTGGCGATGATCAGGGTGTCGATGGGCCACTTGTAGCCGTCGATTTCGATGTTGCGGTTCTGGATCACGCCCAGATAGACCTGCACCAGATCCTTCTTGTTTTTATAGATCTCGTCGGCGAAGTGGATGCCGCCGCCGGCCACGCGCGCCAGGGCCCCGCGGCGCAGGTCGAAGCGGTAGGGGTTGTTGGTGTCGGTGATGTGCAGCAGGCGCTGGATCGATTCTTCACCCAAAAGGTCCACGGCCGAAGAGGTGATCTTGTCCTTGGCCGGATATTTGCCGGTAATGGTGCCCAGGCTTTCGGTGAGCGGCACCGGCATGATCTCCACGAACGAGAGCGCTTTTTCCAGATCGCCGTCGCAATATGCGCGGATGTCGTTCCAGATGTAGCCACTGCACGCGCCCAGGGGGCGGTAGTTTTCATAAAGACGATCGATGGCTTTGTCGCTGAAGCCGAACGCCCGGCCCAAGTGGGTCCTGTTTTCCTCGGGATCGTCGAACAGGTTCATGGCCAGAATCATGGGATCTTCATAGGTCTGGGACTCGATAATGTTGATGCGGCCGTAGTGGCCCAAGGCTTCCATGCCCTTGAAGCGGAAGGTGTACTTGCGGTTCTCGGGCTTGGATAGGAATAGGCGGTACTGGGAGCACATGAACTCCACGAAGAAGGTCTTGCCGTTGCCCGGTTCGCCCACCAGCACGAAGGCCATCTCCTTGGAAGAGCCGTTTTCGGCCGCGTCCTTGACATAGGAAACGAAGCTGTTGATCTCGTCATACATGCCGATGACGTGCTTTCTCCCATGCCGGAAGATGTTGAAGTCGTACGTGGTCCGGGCATTGACCACCACCTTCTCGATATTGCTTCCCAGAATCATCCGGGCCACGCCTTCAAAGGCGTTCTCGAAGCGGCGGTTGCCTTCCTGCACGGCCTGGCAATGCTGTCGCAGTTGCAGTTGGGGTTGGGTCTGGGCTGGTGATTTGACCTGTGCTCTTTTGGCCATGATGCCTCCCGATGGTTGGTTGAGAAAGTTTGCCCTGGAGGGCTAAACGTAAGGTTTCCGATGATGGTTGCCCCGCCGGAGGATTCTAAGGATATGCCCTGCCTCCGGGTTAGGAGAAGTCGAACAGCGAGATCCGTGATCGATCGCTTCGTGAGGCCAGATTCCGCCCGGGTTCCGAATAGATCCGCTAGTAGACGATTTCAATTATAGTGCCTGAGCATATGGACGCAACCTTAATTTTGATTGCGGCCGGGTCCCTGAATAGAAAATTAGCAATAAGCATGCCTCTTCGGACGCAGGTGGTTGGGTCAGTCCTTTAAGAAGCAGAACGGGGGACGGGGGATCGCGGTGTACGCTTCAGGACATGGCGCCGATGATGGTCACGATCTGGGGACCGAAGGCCTCTACCTGCCATTGATGCATCTGGGGGATGCGCGCCAGTTCTTCCACGGTTTTGGGCTTGTGCACGGCGATCTCTCGGATCAGGGACTTGTTCAGCAGCAGGGCCGGCTCCAGGGCCAGGCCGGCGGCCAGTTCATCGCGCCAGGTGCGCAAGAGCTTGACGCGGCGGGGAATGCGCGGCGAGAGCCGGGGCGAGCGCTGGCGCGGGTAGCGTGGCAACTGGTCGCTGGGCAGATGGATGGCGCGGGCCACGGCGGCCAGGACGCTCTGGCCGTACATTTCGATCTGCTTGGCGCTCAACGCCTGGCACGCCTTCAACTGCGCCAGGTCGGCGGGCAGGAGCATGGCGATTTTGAGCAGGTCGGCATTGTTCATGATCTTGAACAAGGGGCGGTCCTTTTGGCGCGCGACGGCATCGCGCAACAACAGCAGTTCCTCCAGGGCAGCCAATTGACGGGGCGTCAAGCGTCCGGCGCCCCTGAACTTAAGGTACATGGGCAGATTGTTCTCCTGGGGCCGCACCTGGCTGAGCAGGCGGCACCCTTCCTGGACCCAGGCCAGGCGTCCCTTGGCTTCCAATTCGACCATGAGCGTCTGGGCCAGGGGAATCAGGTAACGCACATCGGCGGCGGCGTAGGCCACCATCTCGGGCGGCAGGGGCCGCCGCGACCAATCCTTTTTCTGGTACTTTTTATCCAGCACCACGCCGTAACGCCGGCTCACGACAGCCTCCAGGCTGGTTTCGCTCTGGCCCAGGTACATGCTGGCCAATTGGGTATCGAACAGGTGGTTGACGCTGATGCCGAAATCACGGTAGAGCGAGCGCACGTCATAGTCGGCGCCGTGGAACACTTTGAGAATGGCTTCGTCGGCGAACAATGGCTTGAGCGGGTCCAAGTCGGCGACCTTGAGCGGATCGACCACCACCGTGGTGCCGTTGGCGGCCATTTGCAGCAGGCACACTTTTTCGCGGTAGTGAAACATGGAATCGGCTTCCAGATCGACGGCCAGCATCCGGGCCTGCCGGGCGTGAAGGGCAAATGCCGCCAGTTCTGAAGCCTCCTCGATCAACTGGTAGGCGTGCGGGGCGGAAAATTCCCTATTTTTCTCTTGACCCACTGGGGTATTTCTCCTACTTCAGTCCAAAAGTCCGGGTAACTATTTGAAGGGACATCCCTTAACATCCAAAAAGGCGTTTTTAAAGATGGTGACTATAACACTTCCTGATGGGAGCTTAAAGCAATTTGACCATTCCCCCACCGGATTCGAGGTGGCCCAGAGCATCTCCGAAGGATTTGCACGCAACTGCGTGGTCATGGAACTGGACGGCCAGAAGAAAGATCTGTTCGCCGCTATCGATCATGATGCCGCCGTGCGCTTCATCACCATCAAGGAGCCCCAGGCCCTGGAGATCATGCGCCACAGCGCGGCCCACGTGATGGCCCAGGCGATCCTGCGGCTCTATCCCCAGGCCAAATTGACCATCGGTCCGGTGGTGGAGGATGGGTTCTATTACGACATCGACATGCCGCCCATCTCCGACGAGGCCTTCGAGCGCATCGAGGCCGAGATGAAAAAGATCGTCCAGGAAAAGATGCCCATCCAGCGCCGGGAGGTCTCCAAGAGCGAGGCCCTCAAACTCTACGCGAACGAACCGTACAAGCTGGAGATGATTCAGGACCTGCAGGACGGCACCATCTCGCTCTATTCCCAGGGGGAGTTCACCGACCTGTGCCGCGGGCCGCATGTACCCAACACCGGCTTCGTCAAGGCCTTCAAGCTGATGAAATCCTCGGGGGCTTATTGGCGCGCCGACCAGACCAAGGCCCAGCTCCAGCGTATCTACGGAACGGCCTATTTCGACAAAAAGGAGTTGAGCGCCTACCTCACCCTGCTCGAAGAGGCGCGCAAGCGCAACCACCGGCGCATCGGCACGGCCCTGGACCTGTTCAGTTTCCATGACGAGGCGCCGGGCATGCCCTTTTTCCACCCCAAGGGCATGGCCATGTGGAACGCCCTGATGGACTATTGGCGCCACGAGCACCGCGCCGCCGGCTATGTGGAAACCAAGACGCCCATCCTGCTCCAGCGCAAGCTCTGGGAGCGCAGCGGCCACTGGGAAAACTATCGCGAAAACATGTACACGGCGGTCATCGACGAGACCGACTACGCCATTAAGCCCATGAACTGCCCGGGCGGCATGCTGCTCTATGGCCGCAAGCACACCTCCTACCGCGACCTGCCCATCCGGGCCGCCGAGGTAGGCCTGGTGCACCGCCACGAACTGAGCGGCGTGCTCAACGGCCTATTCCGGGTGCGCGCCTTTCACCAGGACGACGCCCACATCTTCATGACCCCCGAACAGATCCAGACTGAAATCCTGGGGGTCCTGCAATTGGTGGATCGCATCTACAGCACCTTCGGCCTGGGGTTCCACCTGGAGCTCTCCACCCGGCCGGTCAAATCCATCGGCACCGATCAGCAGTGGGCGACGGCCACCGAGGGCTTGAAGGCGGCCCTAGCCGCCTACGGCGCCGAGTACAAACTCAACGAAGGCGACGGCGCCTTTTACGGCCCCAAGATCGACATTCACATTAAAGACGCCCTGGGTCGCACCTGGCAATGCGGCACCATTCAATTGGACATGAATCTGCCCGAGCGCTTCGATCTGGCCTATGTGGGGGCCGACAACGAACGCCACCGACCCATCATGATCCACCGCGTGATCTACGGCTCCATCGAGCGCTTCTTCGGCATCCTGGTCGAGCATTTCGCCGGCAACTTTCCCCTCTGGCTGGCCCCGGTGCAGGCCGGCATCCTGCCGCTCAACGACGACCTGCTGCCCTTTGCCCAGAGCGTGGCCGCCCGGCTGGAAAAGGCCGGGCTGCGCACCGAGGTGGATTCGCGTTCCGAGAGCCTGAACAAAAAGGTGCGCGACGCCCAGCTCAACAAGATCCCCCTGATCCTCACCTGCGGCGCCAAGGAGAAAGAGGCCGGCACCATCTCGGTGCGCACCCTGGACGGCCAGGTGAAACAAGGGGTGCCCATGGATGAGTTCGAGCAACGGGTGCTCGATAATGTGCGCCAGCGCAAGCTGAATCTGGAATTCGGGTGGTGATTGCCGGCCGGGTGCGCAACGAGAATCGATTTCTCAAGTATTGGTTGCCGCTGATCGCCTGGTGCGCGCTGATCTTCACCCAATCCGCGTTTGCCACGCCGGATATCGAGCCTCCATGGCCATTTTTCGACAAAACGGCCCATACGGCGATTTATGGCCTCCTGGGTCTTTTGCTCTGCCGGGCCTTGAACACCCTGGCCGGCTGGCAATCGCGAACTATCAAGCTGTGGGCGACGGCCACCGTTCTGACGGCCTTGTATGGCCTCACCGACGAGTGGCACCAATCTTTCGTTCCCGCGCGACATGCCGAAGCGGCCGATTTGCTGGCCGACCTGCTCGGCGGCTTGCTGGGCAGCGGGTTGTACTTGCTCGTTGGAAAACTCAATATTTCCCCGCGGACGCGCCGGAAGTCATTCGGCGCAGAGTGAAAACCCACCGAATCTCATTTCCTGTCACTCCTATCGATTGACAAAAGAGCCGTTCTTTTCTAAAGGTATGCGACCCGTTCGCCCGCTATCCGCCGACGGGAACAACCTTCAAGGAGTGACCGCAGGTATGAGCGCCCAAACCCTTTCGATCAACGGCCGAGAATTCGGTTTCGAACCCGGCGAGACGATTCTGGCGGTGGCCCGGCGTCACCACATCGATATTCCCACCCTGTGCCATCTGAAGGGCGCGATGCCCACCGGCGCCTGCCGCATCTGCGTGGTGGAGGTGGCCGGGGCCAAAACCCTGCTCACCGCCTGCAACACGAAGATAGACGCCGGCATGCAGGTGCAGACCGAATCGCCCGCGGTGGTGGCGGCACGCAAGCTGATCATCCGGTTGATGCTCAGCGCGGGCAACCACAACTGCGCCGTGCCCGGCAGCGCCCGCCAGGAGTGGACCGACTTTCAGATCAAGGTCCAGGGCGAGGACGGCAGCAATCAGTTATGCCCGGTGTGGGGCGACTGCCGCCTGCAGGATCTGGCCTTCCGCTACCAGGTCAGCCCCGAGCGCCTCGACACCACCCCGGCCCGTTATCCCATGGAGACCGTCAATCCCTTCATCGTGCGCGATTTTTCGCGCTGCATCCAGTGCGGCCGCTGCGTGCAGGCCTGCAACGAAGTGCAGGTCAACAACGCCATCCAATTCGGCTACCGCGGTCCGGAGGCCAAGATCATCGCCGCCGACGACAAGCCCCTGAAGGATTCGGATTGCGTCTTTTGCGGCGAGTGCGTCCAGGTCTGCCCGGTGGGTGCCCTGGTGGAAAAAGATGCGCGCTACAGCGTGCGCCAGTGGGAGACCCGGCAGGTTAAAACCACGTGCAGTTACTGCGGCGTGGGCTGCCAGCTCAACCTGCACGTCAAGGACAACCAGGTCGTCAAGGTGAGCGGCGCGGATGCGCCGCCCAACAACGGCAGCCTGTGCGTAAAGGGTCGCTTCGGCTATCACTTCATCAACTCCCCCGAACGGCTCACCGACCCCTTGATCAAGGAGAACGGCAAGTTCCGCAAAGCCTCCTGGGACGAAGCCCTGGACCTGGTGGCCAACCGCTTCAAGCAGATCCGCGACACCCACGGCGGCGACAGCATGGGCACGCTGGTTTCGGCGCGCATGACCAACGAAGAGAACTACGTGGCCCAGAAGTTCACCCGGGCCGTGCTCAAGACCAACAATATCGACCATTGTGCCCGGCTTTGACATAGCTCCACCGTGGCCGGTCTGGCCGCAGCTTTCGGTTCGGGCGCAATGACCAACACCATCGCCGACATCGAACAAGCCGATGTGATTCTCGTCACCGGCTCCAATACCACCGAAAACCATCCGGTGCTCTCCACCTTCGTCAAGCGCGCCGCCAAGTTCAGGGGCGCCAAGCTGATCGTGGTGGACCCGCGCCGCATCAAGCTGACCGAGTTCGCCCACCTCTGGCTGCGCCCCAACCTGGGCACCGACGTGGCCTGGATCAACGGCCTGATGCACGTGATCCTCAAGGAAGATCTGCACAAGAAAGAGTTTATCCAGAATCGGACCGAAGGCTTCGACGCCCTGCGCAAGGTCGTGGAGAAGTACACTCCCGACTTCGTGGAAGGCATCACCGGCATTCCGGCCGAAAACCTGGTGGCCGCCGCCCGGATGTTCGCCAAGGCCAAGGCCGGCAGCATTCTCTACTGCATGGGCATCACCCAGCACATCAGCGGCACCGACAACGTCAAGTCCCTGGCCAACCTGGCCATGCTCACCGGCCACATGGGCGCACCCGGCACCGGCGTCAACCCGCTGCGCGGCCAGAACAACGTCCAGGGCGCCTGCGACATGGGCGGCTTGCCCAATGTCTACACCGCCTATCAGCCGGTGGCCGATCTGGGCATGGCCAAGAAGATGGAAGAGGCCTGGGGCGTCACCGGCTTGTCTACCCAGCCCGGCCTGACCGTCACCAAAATGCTGCCCAAGGCCCATTCGGGCGAACTCAAGGCGCTCTACATCATCGGCGAAAATCCCATGGTCTCCGATCCCGACCTGAACCACGCCGAGAAGAGTTTGAAGCATCTCGACTTCCTGGTCGTGCAAGACATCTTCCTCACCGAAACCGCCCAACTGGCCGACGTCGTCCTGCCCTCGGCCTGCTTCGCCGAAAAGGATGGCACCTTTTCCAACACCGAACGCCGGGTGCAGCGCGTGCGCCAGGCCGTGACGCCGCCCGGCGAATCCAAGGACGACTGGTGGATCACCAGCCAGATCGCCACCCGCATGGGGTATGCCATGCAGTATCCAAACAGCCGCGCCATCTTCGAAGAGATCGCCCGGGTGACGCCTTCCTATGCCGGCATCACCTACAACCGCCTGGAAAACGAAGGACTGCACTGGCCGTGCCCCACCGAAGAACATCCAGGCACGCCCATCCTGCACACCCAGCAGTTTACACGCGGCAAGGGGTTGTTCCACGCCATCGAGTGGCTGCCGCCCGCCGAGCAGGTGGACGAAGAGTATCCGCTCTATCTCACCACCGGCCGCGTGCTCTACCAGTACCACACCGGCACCATGACCATGAAGAGTGCGGACCTCAACAACCGCGCCCCCGAATCCTTCGTGGAGATCTGCCGCAAGGACGCCGAGAAGTACAAGCTGCAAGAGGGCGATCAAGTCACCATCGCCTCCCGCCGGGGAGAGATCCGCGTGCGCGTCAAGATCCAGGACAAGGCCGTGGAAGGCACCGTCTTCATCCCCTTCCACTTCGCCGAAGGCGCCGCCAACAAGCTGACCAACGCCGCCCTCGACCCGGTCTCGGGCATCCCCGAGTTCAAGGTGTGCGCTGTGCGGATCGGCAAGGCGGCGTAAAGCGTTCCAAGGAAGATCCCTGCCACGACAAAGGCCCTTCCGCATCCGGAAGGGCCTTTTGCTGCTTTTATCGCTTTCCTATCGCTAATTCCGCGATGCCTGCCACAGATGATAATAGGCATTCAACAAGGGCAAATACTCGTCGGTGGCCTTGCGATGCCCCTCGGCGGTGGGATGATCGTTCGTTCCGGTGTAGTAATAGAGTTCGTCGGGACGATCGGGGTCTGCCGGATCGGACGAAACGGTGTGAACCACATTGCCGTCTTCGACTCGGTGGTGGTTTTCGGGATCGGTCAGCACGTTGTAGTAATCGAAGGGAAATACATTGTCATAAGGATATTGCGCCAGCCATCCCGCTTCCATGTCCACTAGCCAGCCGGCCAGCTCGCGGGTCAATGCCGCGCTGTCGATGACGATCTCGGGCGGCGGTACCACCAGGATGAACAGCTTGTCCTGGTGCTCGGCGAAATAATCGAGCAGACCGAGGTAGATCGCCTTTTCATCCGCGATGGAGCTGCCCACCTCGCTGTTGGGATAGCAGGACTTGAACATGATGATCTGATTGTCACCGCCCGGGTCGGCGATGACGTTGGTATAATCGTAGTGCGCGCTGTTGGCGTAGACATCCGGCATGATGTCATCGTTGAACCAGTCGGGCCAGTCGGTGGTGTCCGTATGGTCGCCGATGTTCGGTGCGGCCGCCGCATCCCAGCCGTAATCGATTTCGGTCACGTAGTAGTTGTTGTCATTGAGCGCCGCACCCAGATGGCCGTTGTCGTTTTGAATCCAGGCCGATCCGGTGCTGTGGTGGATGAAACAGATTTTGACCGTGTCGGCCGGCGCCGAAGCGTCCACCCCGGTCAACAGGTCGACCTGGTCGCCGGAATCCGCCCCATCATCCGAATTATCCGAAGTGCCGTCATCGGCTGAGTTGCCACCGGTATCCGATGCGCTACCGCTGCCGGACGAACCACCACAGGACACTATCAGCAACGCCATGATCGCCATCACAAGAAGCCTCGTCCAACTCATCGCAAATGCCCCTTTCTGTTTTCAAACGTCTGTCTGGAAGGAAGGAAATGGTCACGAAGGCAACAGCAAAAAGAATGCCGCGCCAATTCAATACGTGCCGGCGGCCACGGCCAAGGCATCGTCAATGCCGGGCGGTTGGCAGATAGTGCAATTATCGAAACAGGCCGCTGCCGAAGATTCCATTTTGTGTCTTTTATAACACACATGGTTTCCGGTTTTGTGATATAAAAATCTCGACTTGCGCATCCCGTTTCACGGCATCCGATTTCGCTCCCGACATTACGGAGATGACTCATGCCCACTTTCCCCCAGTTGGAGCGTCTGCTATGGCTTCACAAACAGTCCAAGAACGGCCGTTATCCCAACGCATCGCACCTGGCCAAGCATTTCCAGGTATCCACCAAGACCGCCCAACGGGACATCGACTGCCTGCGCGACCGCTTCAATGCGCCCCTGGAATACGATCCCGCGCGTAAAGGCTACGCCTATACCAACGATCTCTATGAACTGCCTTGCCCGCCAGCCAGCAGGAGGTGCTGTGCTTGCTGGCGGCCGGCCGCTTGCTGGCCCACGCCGCCGGCGGTTACATCAGCCGGGAACTGGAACATTTGCGGGAAAAGATTTTTGCCGCCGCCGGCCCCCTCGGGATTTCTTGCGAATGTGCCGAGCAGGCCTTCTCGGCCGTCTGGAGCGGCTATTCGCCGGCCCAGGAGGAGACCTTCCGGCGCGCCGCCTGGGCCTTGCTCCGCCGCCGGCCGATGCGTTTCGACTACCACACCCCGCAAACCGACACAACCACCCACCGGGAGGTGGAGCCCCACCATTTGAGGCACTATAACGCGTCGTGGGTGCTGTTGGCCTGGTGCCGCCATCGCCAAGGCTGGCGCAACTTCTACCTGGCGCGCATGCACTCGGTAACCACTCTGGACGAGCCCTTCGATCCCAAGCCCGAAAGCGCCTGGCGTCCCTTACTGCAAAACGCCTTCGGCCTGTTCCATGGCGACGAAACCACGCCGGTCACCCTGCGCTTCACCCCCTTCCGCGCCCGCTGGATACGCGAGCAACAGTGGCATCCCTTCCAGGCATTCAGGGAGCTGCCCGGCGGCGCACTGGAACTGACCCTGCCTGCCGCCGATTTCCGCGAAATCAAAATGCGAATCCTGCAATTCGGTGCCGACTGCGAGGTGGTCACCCCCGAAGCCTTGCGGGATGAACTGCGCGCCGAGATCGCCGGCATGGCCGCTATTTATAAAGGTACATAAAAAAATCTAAAAAATTCCGGACCTGGGAACCTGGTTGTCCCACCACCTCTGATATGAAAGACCCTGAATCCATGCCCCTGCAATCCGGATCAAGTCCCAAGGAGGTTCCCATGCCAACCACCCGCCGCGCTTTTTTCAAGATCATTGCCGGGCTGCCCCTGGCCGCGACCTCCTGCCGGCCGGCTGAGGCATCATTACCGGCCCCGACGCCTCAAACCCTTTCAATTCTAATATTGGAGGACTAACTTCCATGTCTTTTGCCGATTTCTTTCACGCTTCCACGGGTAACCAGCCGTTTCCGTGGCAGATTGCGCTTTACGAAAAATTCGCCAACGGCCAATTCCCGACACCCGCCAACATTCCCACGGGGCTTGGCAAGACATCCATTGTTGCTATCTGGCTTATCGCGCTTGCGCTTTACCCGGCCAAGGTGCCGCGCCGCATGGTCTATGTGGTCAACCGACGTACGGTTGTTGACCAGACGACCGACGAAGTCGAAAAGCTGCGTATGGCTCTTTCAGAAAAACCGGGAATCAAAGTGATCGCGGAAAAGCTCCGCTCACTTTGTGCATTGCCGATGCCCACGCCTGATTCTCCACCGCTGGCAATTAGCACCTTGCGCGGACAATTCGCGGACAACCGCGAGTGGGCGGCCGACCCAGCCCGCCCGGCCGTGATTATCGGCACCGTGGATATGATTGGCAGTGGCTTGCTTTTCAGTCGCTACACTGTCGGTTTCAAGCTCCGCCCGCACCACGCCGCCTTTCTCGCCCAGGATGTTTTGCTTGTCCATGACGAGGCGCACCTTGAACCCGCCTTTCAGCAACTGCTCAACAGCATCGTCGCCGAACAAAACCGCTCCAAGGAATGGCGCAAACTCCGCGTTATGGAGCTTTCGGCAACCACACGCTCAACGGCATCGATCCAATCATTGGAACTTTCCAAGGACGATGAGAACAATGAACTCGTCAAAAAGCGCTTAAACGCCGTCAAGAAACTCGCATGCGTCGAGCTCGCCGAAAAAGAAAAATTAGCGGATAAGGTCTTTAGTCTCGCGCTGGAAAAGAAGAATTCCGGTCGCACCGTTCTTATTTTTGTCCGTTCGGTTGAGGACGCCACTAAAATCGCCGCCGGGCTGGACAAAGGCGAGTTGAAAGACAAGGTCGTGCCCCTCACCGGAACCATGCGAGGTAAAGAGCGCGACGAATTGGTACAAAAATCCGTTTTTCAACGTTTTTTACCCGCGTCTTCCCGCATCGATAATGTCGTGCCGGCCGATGGCACGGTTTTCCTTGTTGCTACCAGCGCCGGGGAGGTCGGCGTGAATATTTCCGCCGATGACCTGCTGTGCGATTTATCTACCTACGAAAGCATGGCGCAACGCTTCGGCCGCGTGAACCGTTTCGGCAAATTCAACGACAGCACAATTACTGTGGTCTATCCGAACGAATTTCCGCATACTAAAAAAATCAGCGATGCGCAGAAAGCGGTGGACGAAGGGGAAAAAGACGCCGAAAAAAAATTGCGGAAAGCCAAAAATTCATCCGCCCTTGACATAGCCATCGAAAACACGCTCGAACTCTTGCACAAACTGGGTGGAGACGCCAGTCCCGCCGCGCTCGACCGACTCCCCGTCGCCAAACGCGCCGCGGCCTTCAGCCCGCTGCCGAAAATGCGCATCGCCACGGATGTACAATTCGACGTCTGGGCGCTTACTTCCATCCGCGACCGCATCGCCGCCCGTCCGCCGGTCGCACCTTACTTGCATGGGGAGGCGGAATGGGAACCACCGGAAACTCATATCGCCTGGCGCGAAGAAGTTGATGTCATAAGGGACGAACTCCTCAGCGCCTATCAACCGGAAGAATTGATAGCAGATTTTCCTCTTAAACCGCACGAGCTTTTGCACGATGTGACCAGTCGCGTTCTAAAGAAAGTCGCCTCACTGGCTGTCTCCTCATCTGATAAAAGATTGAACGTATGGCTTGTTCCTGAATCAGGGGAAATCAAAGTTCTTCCAGTTTCACGTTTTGCAAACGTCTCCGAAATTTATTCCAAAGCTCCCGCCAAACGAACACCGGAAGAAAAAAGAGAACTTGGCGCGCTCGAAGCTGAACTTGCGAACTCAACCCTTATTTTGCCAGCATCTCTCGGCGGGATAAAAAATGGTCTGCTTTCGGCTGACAGCGCCGGAAACGGTGATGCCACCGATGTTTCCAAAATCGAAAACATGCGTCGCCGCATCCACGCTCCCACACCCGCCATTCCCGAACAATACGCCGCGGACCACCGCATCATCCGCGTCATCGACACCAAGCCAGACGACGAGGACGATGAAACAGAGTCGCCAAAGCGCTATTGGCTTTGGCTCGAAGCGAAAAATGCCCTGAATGCCGAACGACGTAGCGCCCAGCACCCGGAGACGCTCGCAGGCCATACAGGGGCAACAATTGCCAATGCAGTTGCTATCGCTCAAAAGTTGTTGCCTGCTCCCACTGTCGGAGAACCCGATCTGCGTCGCTGTCTCATGGTCGCAGCCGAACTACATGACCCCGGTAAAAACCGCCGTCAGTGGCAATTTGGCATCGGAAATACCGCATACGATCCAGCCAGACCGGATACCATTTTGGCTAAATCCGGTGGTGCCATGCGCCCACGTAATCTCGCGGAAAACTACCGCCACGAGTTCGGCTCTCTCGCTGATGCTTCCGCTTCCGACGACTTCGCTGGTCTATCTTCCGTCGAGCGCGATATTGTCATTCACCTTGTTGCCGCGCATCACGGACGCGCCCGGCCACATTTTCCGGCTGAGGAAATTTTTGATTACAATGCCGCGCCTGATGTGTCCGCCGAACGCGCCGCCGAAGTTCCGCCACGCTTTGCCCGGCTCCAGTGCAAATTCGGACGCTGGGGGCTCGCCTGGCTCGAATCGCTGCTTCGCTCCGCCGACTACGCCGCCAGCGCCGGAATCGTCGCTAACGGTTCCGATTTACCCGTCTACCGTCGTGCCGCCATGTTTAAGATGGGCGATAAACCGACAATCCAGGAAGCCGGCGAAACAACGATTACACTTCACGTAGATCCCGCCAACCCCGGCCAATACTTCGCCTGCTGCGGATTATTTGAGCTTGCTTCTCGCATTGCACCGGAGGCATTGGCGCATTTCGAGCAAGACCGCACTAACAAACAGTGGCGGTTCATCATCTCCAACAGCATCACTCCCGACGGCAAAGCGCTCAGCCTGCAAAACCTTCTCACAGAAATCATCAACGCCAAAATTACAAATGCGAACATCGGAGGCAATTGTGATTCCGCAAATGACGAAAGCAGCGATTCTTACGATAACTCCGAAGATGACGCGAAAGCACCCCCCTTACAATTCAGCCCGCCATTCGAGTTCCGCTTAGATTGGTGGGAAAACGCCGACAGCAAGACTGCTGCATTAAAAGTCTGGGCTGGCTCAATGGACTGTTTGGGGATCGCTACGGCCATGCAAAACGCGATCAGGTTAGTCATAGCTGAATCAAATTTTCAGGAGAATGCACAGGGGATTCTATCTACCTGTCGTGTTGTTTATGAACCGATAAGTGCAAACTCCAAAACTAAAAAGCCAAAGAAAAAAGAACCATTTTATTTTGATGCCAAACGAGGCCCCAATGCCGACTCCCGCGATGTCGGATTCGCCCCCAACGATCTCAGTCTTGAAACGATAGCGTCGCCTACAGTCGAACTTCTTTGTCTCGTCGGCCTGCAACGGGCAATCCCCTCTCCAGCAAAGCAGCCACGCCAGTTTGCTTATACTCTCTGGACTATCCCTTTGCCAGTCTCGCTTCTTGCCGCCGCCGTCAACGGGCAGATCCAGGGCTCCACCGATTATTCATATCGTTTTGAAAGCTGGTTCCGAACAAGCCAGAAAAAGCATAAGGCGTTTCTTCAAGCAACTCTAACAAAAAGGACTAACAAATGAACAACACAGAACTGACAAAATTCGACAGCTATCTCTCTTCGGATGGCCCCGCCGCGCTTGTCATCCGCGAGCATCTTATCCCGGTTGAAGGCGCCGACGGTGTCTGTTTCCCCTCAACATTCGCGGACATTGGCTATAACATTGATTACGAAAACCCAAGAGATAAAACCGGGCGCAACATCGCTCTTATTGACAGCGTCGGTTCTCAGGCCAACCGCATTGAACCGATGTTCGCCGAGTCTTCATACAAAGAGCTTGTTCCGCAAATTATTATCAAGGCGGGTGAGAAATCCATCAATTTGCTTGACGCCGGGCACCGCGCTGGCGACGCTATCGCCCGTTGCTCCGAATTGCAAAGCGAACTTCAAAACGCTTTCAAAGAAATCCTCAAGGGTAACTCCCTGCCGCTCGCTAAGATCGCGCCCACATCGCTGGTCTTCGGAGCCTGGGACTCCCGCGACACTCAAGCCAAACTTCCGCGTCTCATCGCTTCGACTGTCCGTGCATACAATGTTCGTAAGCTCACACGGTCGGCGACGTATCTCGCGCCAGTAGATTATGTAAACGAAGGCGTCCTATCCGCAGACGATGCCGCAAAAGCCGATGGTAGTTCAAAAAACCCGCTCTCAAGCACAGGCTTTGTCAACGCTCTTGCTAATGAGACCCACGGTGGAATTATCGCCGAAGGCGGTATTCGCCGCGACGCGGTTTTGGCCATTTCGGCGTTGAAACTGCTGAAAGCGGACAAGGATACAGAGAAACTACAGCGCTACATTCTCGGACTCGCCCTCGTTGCTTTTACCAAACTACCGCTCGGTTATTACCGCCAGGGAACCATTCTTGTCCTCAATCCCGACCAGCCGCGCGAGTTCTCCCAAGTGGGTTTGGACGGGGATCGGAAGTCTTGTACTATCACCCACGGAGACGCCCTTGCATTCGCGCAAGCCGCCGCCAAGGCGTTTGAAATCGGTGAAAACAGGAATGTGAATTTTGACAAAGACTCTGCCAAGAAAAAAATCGCCGAAGCCAAAAAGAAAAAAGGCAAGGAGTAATCAATGTCCGACTATCTCCATATCAGCATTCACTTTCTTGGCGACGAGTTCCACGGGCGCGGCGAGCACGGCGAACCCGAATGGCCGCCGTCCCCATTGCGCATGTTTCAGGCGCTTGTGGCAACCAGCGCACGCCTTGATAGCCAGGCTGATAACGCTCTCCGCTGGCTTGAACAGCAACCCGCACCGGTCATCGCCGCGCCAAAATGCGCCGACATCCAACCTCGTGGTTACAAGACCTACGTCCCCGACAATGTCGGCGACCTCGTGGCGAAATCATGGTCAAAAGGCAAGGACAACGATATCTCCAAATTCCGTTCGGAAAAGTTTATCCGTCCGACACTTCTCGCCAGCGATGATGGCTTTCCTGTAGCGCATTACCTGTGGCCGATTACTGAACCTGAGCGAGATTCACCAACTACTGCGCTCTTTCCCGCCGTGCGCGCCATCTCACAATTCGGTTGGGGGATCGATCTGGTTGTCGCCGACGCCTCCATCATTTCTGAAGCGGAAGCCGCCGCGCTTATTGGTGACCGTTGGCTGCCCGTCAAAGCACTGGGCGGCGTCTCGCTTCGTGTACCTACCCCCGGTACGTTTACGGATTTGAAGAAGCGCTACGCTGCTTTTCTCGACCGTATCAGCCTTGCAAAGGATGCGGTATTCAAGCCCGTTCCGCCGCTTTCGCGGTTCGGCATTGTCACTTATCGCCGCGAATCGGAAATATCGCGTCCGCCCTATGCGGTATTCGCCCTGCGCAAACCCGACGACAGTGGCTTTGCCGCTTTCTCACTCACCAGGCGCGCATTGCATCTCAGCGGTATGCTGCGGCACGCGGCCAAGCAGGAAGATTTTGCCAAGCCTCTAGGCTGGGATAACCAAAAAATCAACGAGTTCGTTCTGGGGCACGGTGAGGACAAAGGTGAAAAACACACGGCCGTTAAAGGCCCTCGCCTCGTCTTCATACCTTTACCTTCAATCGAATGGCGGGGCTCGAAAAAGGGGCGAACCGTCGGTGCGATCCGCCGCGTCCTAATCACAGTCAAAGGCGAGATCGCGGGCGATGAGTTTGCCCGCATTGTCCGTAGCCTCGAAGGCCGTGAACTGATTGACGAAAAGACTAGTCAAGCTGCTGCCTTTCTACGCCGCCAGTCCGACAGGGATGGCGCTATTGAGGGATACTTCGCGGAATCGTCTACTTGGGCGACTGTCACCCCGGTGATCCTGCCGGGCTATGATGACCCTTGCAAGCTACGCCAATGCCTTGATGACGACACGATTACGCCGGAGAAAAAACAGAGTGTTGTCCACAATCTGGAAAAACGCATAAGCCATCTGCTACGCAAGGCGCTCCGGCAGGATGGCTATCCTGAAGAACTCATCCAAAACGCCCAAATACATTGGCGCGGCGCAGGTTTTCTTCCAGGAACGGATATGGCGACCAGCTATGCCGTCCCTGACCAGCACCGCCGCTTTCGGCGCCTGCATGTCCGCGTTGTATTTGACCGTCCTATCTCAGGGCCGCTTTGCATTGGCGGAGGACGGTTCACCGGTCTTGGCCTTTTTACCGGTATCGAAGGGGTCAAAGCGAGATGATCAACGAAATAAATGGTTCAGGGGGAAACGTTGCCGCCCTGCTCGAAAAAGCTCTCGCCATCGCCCTCCACGCCCACCAAGGCCAAAAGGACAAAGCCAGCGCCCCTTATATCCTCCATCCCCTGCGGGTAATGCTCCGCATGCAGACAGAACTGGAGATGGTCGTGGCGGTGCTGCATGACGTGGTGGAGGATTCTGGTTTAACTATCGAGGATCTTCGCCGGGAAGGTATCCCGGAGGCGGCGCTGGTGGCTGTGGCGCATCTGACGCGCGGCGAAGGAGAATCGTATGTAGAGTTCATCGAGCGGGTGAAGCGAAACGATATCGGGTTCATCCGACTAAAGCGTACTTGGACTCATGGAGTCCCAAGATTCTCAATTTGAAAAATTCCTTATCCCTGTAGCCATATGCTTGCTTCTGAAGTGTTTTAATCTTGTTATTGGTGCCCTCCAAA
>JAKAFO010000338.1 GCA_021819735.1 Deltaproteobacteria bacterium | reverse complement strand
GATGCCCGCCGGGCTCCAGGCCGAGCTGCTCGCCTTTGCCCATCCGCCCTGGGTGGTTTCCGCCTCCGGGCCGGAATTCCGGCGGCCCAGACCCGAACCGGTCACGACGGCCGCGCTGCAGCCGCCCCGGGAGAATCCCATCGACACCGGCCACCGGCCGGAACGGCCCGACATGCCCCTCGGCCTGCAGCTCCGGGTGCTGTGGGCCAATTTGACCAGCCGCTGGCACCCACCGGGTCTGTAATCTGCCGGGTCTGTAATCTGCCTGGTCTTTAATCTGCCGGGTCTTTAATCTGATAGATCGCGCCTAATACACTTCCTTGCTGAATCCCCGGCAGGCCGGGTAGGCGGCGCAGCGGAAGCGCACCTGGCCGTTATGGCGCATGTAGATGTGCATCTTGCCGCCGCATAAGGGACAGGCGGGCCGTCGGGGCAGGATGGGTTGGGCCGGATGGAGCACGAATTGCCGGTTGCACAGCAGGCACAGGTAGCGCTGCTGGCCGCCGCGGATGTGGCCATAGCCATAGATGGCATCGGCATGGCACCGCGGACACTCGATGTGGGCCGTTGGGGGCACGGCTTGGGCCGCTGTCGTCTTCATTGTTTTGAACAATACAAACAGCCTGTTCATCCGGCGTTAGGATCGCGCGAGAATTCGATTCAGCTCATCGCGCGGCGCGGAAAGGGGAAGGCTGAGACCGCTGGTCTCCGGCGTAGGCGATGACGACGCGGTGGGCGGGCGATGGTCCGGCCTGGCCTTCGAAGCGCAGCAACAGGCCGTCCGAGGCGCGGAACCAGTAGTGGCTCTTCCAGAAGGCCGAGCGCCAGCCGTCGGCGCGCAGCTCGACCTTCACCGCCGCCTGCGAGGCGCCCGCCGCCTCGATGGTTTCCTGGGCGACCTTGGTGGCGGTGAGCTTCATGGCCTTGAGGGTGTCCGGACGCAGGGTCCAGAAGGTGGTCCGGGCCTCTTGGGAGAGCACGAATTTTCTGAGCGAGAGCGAGGTGGCCTGGAACCAGGGGGCCTGGTCCACCACGAACCGCTCTTCAACGGTTTGGCCCTTGCGACTGCCGCGCACCACGATGACGTCCGCTTCCCGCGTGGCTTGAACGAACACCTCCTCGGGCGCGTTGGACATGTGCCAGGAGAAGGTTCGCATGTCGGTATCGGTTTCGGTGATATGCGTCTCTTCGGGATTCTGGTAGACCAACCGGTAGCCGTCGCCCCGGGCGAGCTGCCACAGCACCGGTTTGGGTTGACCGTCTTTTTGTTCCACATAGCGCCGGACCTCATTGCCGCCGCCATCGGACCAAACCGAAGGGATAAAGCCCAGCATCAGAAAGGCCCACAGCAGACTAAGTTTCAAAATACTTCGCTTCATGAATTCTCCTCCCATCGATCTTAGCGCGATTCGACGCCTTACTTTATATCGCCGCGGCCCCAAAGCAAATGCTTTTGCGTAGACTCATCGACTTCTCATGCATTCCTAATCGAACGCTAACACTTCTTCGACAAAAGAGGCATCCACATGATATCCGTGACCCCATGGGATTGCTTTGCGCGTTATCTGCTGGCCGGCGGCTTTATTTTCGTGGCGGGCCACGGCCAGTACCGGTTGATTCATGCCGCCCTGGAGAACGCGCCGCTGCGGGCGGGCGTGGCCTGGGCATTGCACTTCATGCTGGGCACCGTGTGGACCCATGCCCTGCACCGCCACTATACGTTCCGCCACGTGCCCCAATTGCCCTATGGCATTTCGCTGGCCCGTACCTATGGTGCCTATATGGGTCTGTGGGCGCTGAGCACGCTCATGATGCTCGCCCTGTGCGACCTGGGCGGACGCGACGCCATGGTCGGCTGGGTATTGACCACCCTGACCACGGCCGTCTTTAATTTCCTGGTGATGTCCCGCTGGAGCATCCGCGCCCTGATCGAAGGATCGATAGATGGACCTGACAGATCTGACCTTGATCGTACCGACCAAAAACGAAGCCCATAATATCCAACGCTTCCTGGAGGCCATTCCGCCGGAGGTTTCCATTCTCATCGTGGATGCCAGCTCCGACGGCACCGACGACATCGTCCGCCGGCATGGCCGACACCAAATCCGCATTTTGCGGGATGGCGGCAACATCGCCACGGCGCGCCAGTTGGGGGCGGAGCGCGCCCAAACCGAATGGCTGCTCTTTACCGACGCCGATGTGATCTTCGCCGGGGAGTACTTCAGGACCCTGGCGGCGCTGCAAGCCGACCCGCGCTGGGGCGGCATCGCCGGCGCCAAGCTGAGCATGGATCGCCACCGTTTTTACTATCGGATCTTCTCGCTGGGCATGCGGCTCCTTTGCGCCATGGGCATCCCAGCCGCATCGGGGTCCAATATGCTGGTCCGGCGCCAGGCCCTGCTGGCGGTGGACGGCTTTGACCGCCGGTTGTCGTGCAACGAAGACAGCGAATTGATGTGGCGCATCCGGCGCCACGGGTACCAAGTGGTCTATCGCGGCGGGCTGAAGGTCCACGAATTCGACCACCGCCGACTTGACGATGGGCTGGTGCGCAAGACCCTCCACAGCCTGGCGCGCTGCGCCTTGCTCTTCTTCGATCTGATGCCCGAGGCCCTGAGGAAACACGATTGGGGCTATTGGCGCCGAGGGCTGCCGGCGGTGCCCCCCAAGACCCGGCTCATCACCTTCTTATAAATGCCTCACACGCCTTAAACAAAACATCGATAGCATCCGCCTAGCGAAACGACGGGGATCATACGGCGACACGCGTCATGGTCACCGCCGGACATCGGGGACCTTTGCTGACCGATGCGAACGGCACCAGAAAGCCCGCGCAAGGAACACCACGTTCTTATACGCGGGCTTTTCTTTTTGGCATTCATCTGAAATCGGAAGGGAGGTGATACGAGCAATGATTCACATGCAACGAACTATTCGCACAGCGATCCTCATGGCGATCTTCTTTTTATCCGCGCCGGCCCTGGTCGCTGCGCACAGCGCGGTATACACCGGCATCGAACTCGACGGCGTCTTCGTGCCGTACACGGACGAACATGCGGATGAGAATCCATTCAAGGGGGCCATCGACCTGACGGTCAAGAACACCGGCACCGAAGCCTGGGGCGACTTTCACTTCATGATTTTCCAGGCCGGATGGGGCATCGATAACGTCTTCTTTACTTCGGTGGATCGGGATGGAATTGACGATTATACGCCCACCAGTTCCCAAAACCTCCAAAGTTGGACTATCGATAACGGCGGCCACGCCCTGGATCTCTATTTCTACGGGGATCTGGTCAACCCCGGCGATACCGCCAACTTCAGGGTGTATACGGACAGCACCATCGACGAAGTTCCATTTTTCGGCATCGGATTTTATGCTACGCCGGTTCCGGTTCCGGGGGCACTGATCCTGCTCGGCTCCGGATTGCTCGGTCTGCTGGGCATCCGCCGCAGAACTACCGGCGCCTGATCGATTTTCCTCAGTAGGTGCGCAATGCACCATCCTCCTGAAGAGACGGAAGCACGCGCTCGCTTCCGTCTCTTCTTTTTTATGCAAAGGAGTAAAACCGCCGCATGCCCGCGCCACATCGAAATTTAGTTAATTTCTAACCGAATCCTAAAGGTGGCGGCATAGACAGTGGTAAACGACACCTTTCAGGGAGGCATAATGGAGCGCAATTTGACGGAATCCGATATCTTCTCATTGACCCCCGCCGCGCACCGCGGCATCATCCCACTACTGGCCAAACCCCTGGAATATCTTCTGGGCCTGAGCGGCTGCCGCTCACTCTACCGGCGCGTCGGGCACATCGCCGAACCGGGCCTTTTCATGCAACAGGTGCTCGCCGATCTGAAGATCGAAGCGGTCTGCGCTCCCCATGACATGGAGAAAATCCCCGCCAAAGGCGGCTGCGTGGTGGTTTGCAATCATCCCTTCGGCGGCCTGGAGGGGATCGTCCTGGCGCACCGGCTGCTTGGCGTGCGTCCGGATGTGAAGATCATGGCCAATTCGCTTCTGGATCGCATACCGCAGTTGCGCCAACTGACCCTGGCCGTGGACCCGTTTGGCAGCGCCGATGCGCCCCGGGCCAACTTCGCGCCCCTGCGCCAGGCCATGCGGTGGGTGCAAAAGGGCGGACTGCTGCTGGTCTTTCCGGCCGGCGAGGTGGCGCACCTTCACCTGCGCCGCCGGGAGATCCGCGATCCCGCCTGGCACCCCAGCGTGGCACGCATCGTTCGCCATACCCAAGCTACGGTGGTGCCGATTTTCTTCGAGGGCCGCAACAGCGTTTTTTTCCAGGCCGCCGGTCTGCTCCACCCGCGCTTGCGCACCGTGCTGCTGGCCCGGGAGCTGCTGAAGAAAAGAGGCACGCAAATCCACTTTAAAATTGGCAATGCCATCGCCTACCGCTGGTTGCGCCAATATGCCGACAACGGCCGTTTGCTCGAGTACCTGCGCTGGCGCACCCATGTCATGGGCCACCCCCAGCGGCGGCCGCGCAAACACCCCCTGGCCGCGCTTCCCGGCGCGAACCCCCGACAGCAGCCCCTGGCCGATCCGCAACCGCTTGAAATGCTTCGCCGGGAGATCGCGCGGCTGCCCCTTTCGCAACGCCTGGTCCAAAGCGGAGCCTTTGGCGTATGGCAGGCGCGGGCCGAACAGATCCCCCATCTGCTGCGGGAGATCGGACGATTGCGGGAGATCTCATTTCGCCAGGCCGCCGAGGGCACCGGCAAACCCCTCGATCTGGACCGTTTCGACCGATATTACATCCACCTGTTCATCTGGAACGAAGCGCGCGACGAAGTCGTCGGTGCTTATCGCCTGGGGCCCACCGACCAGATTTTGGCCGACATGGGCCGCAAGGGGCTCTACACGAGCACCCTGTTTCACAGCCGCATGGACTTCTTCCACAAGATGGGTCCGGCTCTAGAGCTGGGCCGCTCGTTCGTGCGGCCCGAATACCAGAAGTCCTATTCGCCGCTGCTCTTGCTCTGGAAGGGTATCGGCGCCTTCGTGGCCCGCCACCCGCACTACCGCATGCTCTTCGGGCCGGTGAGCATCAACCGCGATTACAGCGATCTGTCCCGCCGCTTGATGGCCACCACCTTGGTGCGCCACAGCCAGGCCAAGGCGTTGGCCCTGATGGTCAAACCCAGGAAGCCCGCGCGCCTGGGGCCGATCCGCATTCGCGGCTGCGAAGACACCACCCACGATGTGCAGTTCCAGGATTTCAAGGAGGTGTGCTCGGTGGTGGCCGACATCGAGCTTCAGCAGAAAGAGACCCCCGTGCTGCTGCGGCAGTACTTGAACCTGGGCGGGCAGATTCTCTCCTTCAACATCGACAAGCTCTTCAGCGATGTCATGGACGGCCTGATCGTGGTGGACCTGCTGCAAACCGAGCGCAAGACCCTGGAACGCTACATGGGCAGCGAAGGGTTGTTCACCTTCCTGGCGCACCACTATGCCCGGTCCCAGGCCGAGCCGCCCGGGGCCATGGAGCGCATCGCCTAGCCCGCTTGGC
>JAKAFO010000040.1 GCA_021819735.1 Deltaproteobacteria bacterium | reverse complement strand
TTTCCATGATTCTGATCGACATCGATCACTTCAAGCGCTTCAACGACACCTGGGGCCACCAGGTGGGCGACCAGGTGCTGCGCGAAGTGGCTCAGGTCATCAAGACCGCCTGCCGCGGCGGCGACACCGTGGCGCGCTATGGCGGCGAAGAGATGGCGGTGATCCTGCCCATGGCCAATGCCGAAAATGCCAAAACCGTGGGCGAACGCATCCGTTCCTCGGTGGAAGCCCACCGGGTGATGCATAACGAGGAAGCCTTGCAGGTGACCATCAGCCTCGGCCTGTCCATATTGGACAGCGCTGTCCGCGACAAGGATGCCCTCATCCGCCTGGCCGACACGGCCCTCTATCGCTCCAAGGCCGAGGGCCGCAACCGGTTGACGGTGGCCTGAGCACGCAGCCCCAAAAGGCCATGCGGCTAAAGCAGTTCCCGGTAAACCGCACGCATGCGGTCGAACACTCCGGACCAGGATAAGGGCGCCAGGCGTCCCTCGCCGGCCGCCACCCGACCGGCCGCCACCGCGCAGGCCAACTGCCGATTCAAGGCTTCGGCCAGCGCCGTCTCGAAACGGGGAAGATCTTCCGCCACGGGGGTGTCCGCGCCGATGAGCCGAGGCAGGGCCACGCGCGCCACCACCCCTTGGCCGCACAATCCGGCCGGCATCCAGTCGTCTAGCCCCGGCAGATCGGTCATCACCACCCGGCACCCGCAGGCCAGGGCCTCGATCACCACCAACGGCAACCCCTCGTAGAACGAAGGCAAAACAAAAACGTCGGCCGCTTGCAGCACGGCGGCCAGTTCGGGTTGGGCGAGCGCGCCCAGGAAAACCACCTGGGGCAGATCGGCGGCCTCCGCCCGAATGGTTTCGCCACCGGCATCGCCCGATGCGCCCGCCAGGAGCAAGCGGACCTTTTTGCCGGCCGGGGCCTCTACCCGCCGCATGGCCGCGATCAGCCAGGGGACCCCCTTGGCGGCGCTGATCTTGCCGGCATAGACGATGGTCAGCGTCTCCTGCGCCGCAGGTGCAGGGCAGGCGGCGGGCGGCCGGAACAGGTCGTCCCGAAACCCCGCGCCCACGATGCGGATGCGCTCGGCCGGAATGCCATAGGCCTGCATGATTTGGGCTTTGTTCTCCGCATGCAGCGCCAGCACCCGGTCCACGGCCGCGCAGGCCGGCCTGACGAAGGGCGCCAACTGGGCGGCGCTCTTGAGCTGGCGCAGCTCGGTGCCGTGGCTGTAGGCGCACAGGGGCGTGCGCGGGAAAAGCACCCGGGCCAGGGCCGTCAGCAGCCACAGATGGTTGGACTGGATGATGTCCGGCGCGAATCCTTCGGTGGCCGCGGCCAAAGCCGCCGCGAACGCCGCCAGATAGCCGTCGCGCATCTCCGAAGTAAAGGTCGAGAAGCGGGTGGAGACATAGGGCATGACGTCGCTCATGCCGGCAATGGCGAACGGCACCGGCGGGCGGTCGAAGCGCACCGGGAAGATCGCCGCGGGGCTCAGCGGCGGGATCTCCGGCAGGGGCGCCTCCCCGGGCAGGCCGATGACCGCGCGCTGAACATATCCGGCCTGGGCCCCATATCGAACCATGGCCATGAGCGCCACGCCGCTGCCGGTCCGGCCGGGTTGCTGGGAGAGCAGGTGCAATACCCGCAATGGTTCTTGCCGCCCAAAGCGGTTCGTGCCCTGCAACGGCCGGAACTCCCGCAGCCGGAGGGCAAGATTGGCCTCGGCTGCGTCCGACTTGTAACCTGTTTCTTTCATGCCCTACTCCCTTCATGCGACCAAAGCGTGGATACAGGAAAACGCGTCTTTTTGAAAGTTGATGCTTTATGATATTTCCGGCGAGTCCATCCCTCTGACCAACACCACGATAGCGCCTTCCAAAGCAGTACCACGGCCGGCCCATCATGACCTGAACTTATAGCTACGGCCTGCCTGGATGCGTCTGCCGTTTCCCTATTTTCGAGATTGACAGGCCAGGGAGAATTCTTTAAAGGTTCGCTGGCCTTATTCATTCCTTTTCCCGAAAAGGCTTTCGGCCTTTTCAACTCCAGTTCCATAGGCTTCTTTTTGACTTATTAAAACCGAGCGTCGGTCTTTCATGCCAGGCCGATGCATCCAGGTGATCGAACGCCCAGGGCGCTCGACGAACCATAGGTTCGACGCCGAAGGCGCGCCTGGGGCGCGTCCGTGCGCGCCACCTTGCTATGGCCATGGAGAAGGCCCAATGCCCTTTTCACAAAACGACCGGTTGATTCGCATCAAAATGCCTTTGGCGGAAGAGACCTTTGTGGTGCTGTCGTTCACCGGCACCGAAAGCATTTGCAAACCTTTTGTCTTCGATCTGCGCCTGGCATCCCAAAAACCCAATATCGCCAGTGAGCAACTGATCGGGAAAAACGTGACCGTGGCCATCCATTCCGGCGACCGCTCCGAGCGTTTCTTCAATGGCATCGTCATCGCCTTTGCGCCGGCCGTGACGGGTTCAAGCGAAGGTTGCCACGAATATGCCGCGGTCATGGCACCGGCGCTCTGGAAGCTCACCCAATGCCACGATTGCCGTGTGTTCCAGGATTTGACGGTGCCTCAGATCATTGCCGAAGTACTCGGCAATGCAAGCCTCGGCTCCAAAAAGATAAAGGATGTCATCGAGTTCCGCATGGATGCGGGCGCCCACCCCAAGCGTGAATTCTGCATGCAGTACAATGAGTCGGACTATGATTTCATCAGTCGGCTTTGCGAAGACGAAGGCATCTTCTACTTCTTTGAACATCGAAACGGAAAGCATACGCTTGTCTTCGGCGATGCGCCTTCCCACCACAAGCCCCATGCCCAGGGGCCGAATCAAACCGTCTGCTTCCAAAGAACTCTGGGCGCGCTGTTCGACAAAGAGGTAATCACCGGTATGCAGCCGCGGAACCGCCTTGTCGTGGCCGCCTATACGACCCGCGACTACAATTTCCGATGGCCCGATAACAACATGCAAGTGGCGCGCACCACCCAGCAACCCAATTCGAACGCCGAAGGTGAGCAGTACGAATACCCTGGGGGATACGACTCCGAAGCCAATGCCGCGCCGCGCGCCCTGGCGCGGATGCAGGCGCAGGATGCGCGTATCTCGATGATTTATGGCAGCGGCAATTGCCGCTCCTTTTGTCCAGGGCACCTTTTCACCCTTAAAGATTACCTGATCGAATCCATGAACGGCAAAGCATACCTGCTGACCAGCGTGACCCACGAGGCGGTGCAGGCCTTGGATTCGGGCGCCGATGACGCGGACAGTTATGTCAACGAGTTTGTTTGCATGGCCCACGCCATCGCCTACCGGCCCCAGCGCCGCACGCCCAAACCGATCATGGCGGGGCACCTGACGGCCATCGTCACCGGTCCGGCCGGCCAGGAAATCCATACCGACGAGAAAGGCCACCGCATGGTCAAGGCACGCTTTGCCTTTGACCGGCGCGACACAGGTAAGCGCAATGGCGATATGTCCTGCTGGATGCGGGTATCCCAAGGGTGGGCCGGTAACAGTTTTGGCGCTATCTTCATTCCCCGCATAGGCCAGGAGGTGCTGGTGGCCTTCATCGACGGTGACCCGGACCGGCCCATCATCGTCGGCCGGGTCTACCACGGCCTGAACAAAGCCCCTCATTGCGGAACGCGCGAAGAGACCAAAAGCGCCATCATGACCGCCTCCTCCCCCAAAGGCCGCGGCCGCTACAACGAAATCTGCTTCGAGGACCTGACCGATGCGGAGGTCTTTTCCACCCATGCCGCCAAGGATCAGAACGAAGTGGTGGAAAACGATCTCTCCACGACGGTCAAGCGCCACCAGCAGCTTACGGGGGAGGAGAACCGCACCGTTACGGTCAAAAACGGCGACGAAACCATCCAGATCGGCGGCGCCCGGATACTCAAGGTCCAGAGCGACGAGAACCACGCCAACAGCGCCGGCTTTACCCACAAGGTGGCGGCCAACTACGTACTCAAGGTCAACGGCAATATCACCATCGACGCCAGCGGCCTGGTGACCATCAACGGCGCCAAGATCGTTCTCAACGGGTAACCGGCGCGATGAACCTTTACTCGGACTATTTCCTTAAGAACATCTTGTGGCTGCAAGACGGTTTTCGTCATTATTATGTGCAGCACCCCGATCTCTTGCGCCGGGACATCGTCGATGTCAAACTCAAGCGCTTTCGCGCCCCCGAGGAAGCCGTCGACTGGTTGGCGTGCTGCGCGCAATACGATGCTTTTTACACCTTGCTCCACCTGCGCTCTTTTCTAAGCGACCACAGCCTGGGTTATGCGCCGGTCTTTCGCTACGATGACCGCACGGTCCTATATAAGGTCGCCGACCTGCTGGGCGCCAACCGCCATGCCATCGTAGAAAGGCCCAAATACCTGACCGCCACGCTCCTGGTGGACCCGGATTCCATCTTTGCCCATATCCTGGGCCGCAAGCCGGGGGACGTGTACGACTGGGGCCAGGGCGAGTTTACCCGCAAGGCCCGGTACTATGCCCAGCCATTGACCGATGGCGAAAAAGCCTACATAGAACATTTCGGCCTGGCGCGCATCGCGCCGGATAAACTCACCGACCAGCAGGCCAAAGAAGCATCTCAGCTATTCGGCGACGGCCCCAACGACCGCGCGCAATACGCCAACTGGCGCAGCCGCGCGCGCATCATCAACCACTACCGGTTTACGCACCCAGCCACCATCAACGGATTGATGACCACTTACCGGCTGGCGCGGGATTCCAATCCGATTCATTTCGCCCTGGAACGCGGCTGGCAGATCGGCAGTGGCAAGGAGATGTTCACCGGCCTTAAAGTCAGCCGGGCGCAAGCGGGCCTGGAGCTGTTGCTGTCCATTGGCGTGGTCAAGCTGCTGGGATTGAGGGCGAAGCCGGAGCGCATCGCACCGACCGAAACGCAACCCGGCTGCAACGCTACAAGAAAAGCCTCGCCAGGCCCTCAAAACGAGCCGGAAGCTCGGGGCAAAGCGATTGACCAAAAGCCTGGTGGCGGTTATACGAAAGAACTAAAAGACATTGGAAAGGACGCATCAAGTGAAACGATCGTCTCAGAGAGCGCAGGAAAACTAAAATTCGACAAAACAACAAAATCGTGGACGTCATCCGGGGGATTGGTTTATGAGCAAGGTTCTGCGCATGGCAATCGAGTTAAGCATATTATTGATCATACTATACCAAACCCAAGCAAACCAGTTCACTCAGTATTCAATGTAGATAAGTCAAAAGTTATTGGACTAGTAGATGAGGCTTGGACACGCAAAGTCGGTCCAGGGACCTTACAACCAAACGGCAACCGCGTTTGGATTGTTGATATGGGTAAGGAAGTTGGAACGGCTGGGCAAAAATCAATACAAATAGTAGTACGTAACGGAACCAATAACCTCATTACCGCATTTCCAAAATAAAGAGGATCTTTGCTATGAAGATTTGCCCATATTGTGAAGAGGATGGTGTTTGGTATGTTTCGATAGAACAGATACCTAATGAGCAATACAAGATGTGCTTTGAATGCGACACTATTTGGCAGCGCGATGAGAACGTTGAATACGGTAAAGGCAAGAATTATATAACCTTAATGGAAGAAAAGAAGCTAAAAGCTGATTGGAATAAGATTATAAAACTGAGGAAAGTAGAATGAATGATCTAAATATGGCAGGGCCGAATGGAACAACGAGATAAGAAACTGCAGAAGGCCATCAATCCTTACTCGCGAAAAATGACTGAGGTGAACACATGAAGGATTTGGCCATTTTGGATAGGATTGGGATAGTCTACTTCATTGGCAATATGTTAGCGCTATTAATTTTTCCTATAATCGCGTCTACTTTTAACGTTATGTTTATAGAAATTGGAGGGTCGCTTCCGATACTGACACAAATAGTAATACGGCCATGGTTTTCTATCTTGCTCGGCATAATCTGCCTGTTCGCCTTTTTGCTTCGATGGTCGAAACCTGTAAAAGGTCGTTTGATGCGACAGAGAGCTATTCTGGTGTTATCAATTTTAGCCGTATCAGCAGCTATGGCTATATGCGTTATAGGAATATTCCAGCCGATCTTTAGAATGGCTTCCCTTGTCGGTGCGCCATGATCAAAATCCTGAATATGCAACCGGTCAATTGACGGGCAGCTTCTCGATCAACAGGTCGATCTCCTCGGCCGTGCTTAAGCCGCTCAGGCTGAAGTAGTAATTTTCTGGGCAGCCACGGTGAGCTTGCTGCTGTATAGAGTATCGAGAAGAATTACTCTGCCATGAGGCCGATGAAGCAGCCGCCGCCACCGCCACCGCTGCCGCCCGAGGTGGCGGAAAGGTCGGCGTGGGCGTTGTCCGCCTCGTAGTTCAGGGCCTTGAGCGCATTGAGACGGCCGCCGGTTTGGGAGGTGTCGGCCAGGGCCTCCACCAGGTCCACGCTGTCGAGGATCGCGTTTTTCAAAGCGGCGGGCGTCATTAGCGGATCGCGGGCCTGCACCAGGGCGGCCACGCCCGAAACGAAGGGGGTGGCCATGGAGGTGCCGCTCATGTAGGTGTAGGCCTCTTCATCCGAAACCGCGCTGACGGTCACGTTGTCGATGAGATAGCCGGCCAGGGCGTTGCTGTCGTTGCTGGTGAAGCGGAAACGAAAGTAGAGCCGGGGGCTGCGGTCCCAGCGGCCCAGATCCGACATGACTAGGGTCCAGTAGGGATAGTTTCCGTTAAGGCCTCCATTTTTAATGGCGTCGCCCACCTGGAGCGGCAGGTTGGACCAGGAGACGGCGTCGGCGGAGACCTCCACATATAAGTAATCCCGGAAGGCCTCGCTGGCGCCGGTGATCTGAAAGGTCAATTGACAGGCCGTCGCGGCGCTCAGGTCCAGGGCCGGGGACCTGGCCCAGTTGTTGGCGCCATTGCTGTAGCTCTCCTCCGCTGTCAGGGCCAGTACCGGGTTGGCCCCGCCGTCGGGCTCCAGACGCACCACCCAACTGTCCGGGCTGCCGCCCGTGGCCCAACCGGCCAGGGGCGTGGCGCTGAAATTTTCCGCCAGCAGGTTTTGCCAATCCAGGCCCAGGCTGTAAATGCGCGATCCTGGGGCCGCCAGATGCACGCTGATCTGGCCGTAGTTGGAAAACCAGGCCAGCTCGTCATTCTGATCGCTGGCTGCCACCGCGATGACGTTTTGCAGGTCGAAACCGGCCGGATAAAACCCATGGCGGTCGGCGTCATCGGCATTATTGCCGGCGGCGCACACGAAGAGGGCATTGGCGCTGGCCATGACATTGTATAAGGAAGAACTGTAGCCGCCACTGCCCCAGGAACAGTTGACGATGCGCGCCCCTTGGGTCAAGGCATAGCCGATGGCCGCGATGGCGTCAGCCACCGTGCCGGTATCGAAACCGTTCATGAAGCGCAACGGCATGATGCGCACCTGCCGGGCCACCCCGGTGATGCCCTTGGCGTTGTCTGCCCGGGCCGCGATGATGCCGGCCACATGGGTGCCATGACCGCTGACGTCCTGGGGGTAGTTGTCCTCGTCGGCAAAATCCCACCCCTGAAGATCATCCACGTAACCGTTGTGGTCATCGTCGATCCCGTTGTCCGCAATCTCGCCGGAATTGACCCACAGGTTGGCAGCCAGATCGGGATGGGTCAGATGGCATCCGGTATCCACCACCGCCACCACCACGGCTTCATTGCCGGTGGCCTGTTCCCAGGCCTGCACGGCATCGATATCGGCGCCCGCGGTGCCGGTGGTACCGCTCACGCTCTGGCCGCTGTTGGCCAATGCCCACTGTTGATCGAAGTATGGGTCGTTGGGCAGGCTCTGGGTGTAAAGCAGGTAGTTGGGCTCGACCAAAACCACATCCGGATCGCTCCCATAGATGGACAGGGCCTCGGGGACGCTCATGTCTTCGGGCAGCGCCAGTTGCACCACCCGGCCCCCGGCCAGGCTGCGCACGGCACGCGCCCCCAGGTTCTGCTCCGAGCGCGTCAACGCCGCGGCGCGGGCTTCGGGCCTGAACTGAATCAGCACTTCACCGGGTTTGTAGGCCGGCGCCTGGGCCTCGGCGGCCCCTGCCACATACAAGCACAACATCATTCCCAGGAGAACGTGGCGGTACATGGTCGGCGGTAACTCCTTTGGCGAGCGAATAGGGCTCTTGGCCCGGAACTACTCTGCTATCGGCGTTACCGGAAAAAACTTGATGGCTAAGATGCGCGCGCCCGACGCATGCGCTGTGGGCCTAGACCGCGCGTTCGGCGAACTCCTTGACACCCATCGTTTTTCCCATATATGGTGTTGTCAAAATCATCCGTAATCGCTCGCCAACACGACGGCAGGACTCCCCATGGGCAAGGCGCTGATCATCGACGGCAACCAGGAGTTGGTCTCCTCCCTTTCGAACCTTCTCAGCTCCATCGGACATACGGTCTACACGGCCGGCGATCTGGCCCAGGGGTGGTCCCAGGCCATGGAGCACGGCGTGGCGGCGGTGGTTTTGGCCTCCCGTCTGCCGGATGGGGATGGCCTGTCCCTGCTTCCCAAACTGACGCAACTGCCCACCCCGCCCGAGGTGGTGATCCTTGATCGCACCGGCGACGTGCAGAGCGCCGAATTCGCATTGGGCAATGGGGTGTGGGACTACCTGACAGACTTCCAGGATGTGGAGCCGGTGGCCCTGAGCGTCGATCAAGCCATGCAATACTTAGGGGAAAAGACGGCGGCCGTGCCGCCGGTGAGCGTCCAACGCGAACGGATCGTCGGTGCCGGCCCCAAAATGAGAACTTGCTTCGCCCTCATGGCCGAGGCGGTGGCCAGCAACATCCACGTGCTGATCGTGGGTGAAAACGGCAGCGGCAAGGAACTCTTCGCCCGGGCGATCCACTCCAACGGCTCCCGGGCCCGGGTGCGCTCCCTGGAACCGGCGATACGCGCCGCCACCCGCAGGGCCGAGAAGAACTTCGTGGTGGCGGATTGCGAGGCGCTGCCCGAAATTTTGGTGGACAGCGTGCTTTTCGGCCAAGCCAACGAAGCTTTCAGCGAAGCCGAAAACGCCCAGAACGGCCTGATCGCCCAGGCCCAAGGCGGCACCCTCTTCCTGGATGAAGTCGGCCAGTTGCCATTGTCGACCCAGAAGGTGCTGTCACGGGTCTTAAGGGAACGCTGCTACCGGCCCGTGGGCAGCCGGGACGCCTATGAGAGCAATTTTCGAATGATCGCCGCCACCAGCCGGGATCTGGATCGACTGGCGGCCGAAGGCGGGTTCAGCGCAGAGTTGCTCGACCTGCTGCGCGACGGCCTGATCCTGGAGCTGCCGCCCCTGCGCGAACGCGCCGAAGACATCCAAGAGCTGATCCGCCATCACACGCACCGCTTGTGCAAAATTTACCATATCGCGCCCAAGGAGTTCTCCGCCGAGCTACTCGACACCTTGTGCGCCTACCCCTGGCCGGGCAACGTCCGCGAGCTGATCCAGGCCATCGATGCCATGCTGGCCATGGCCGGCGACGAAATGACCTTGCATGCCAAGCACCTGCCCCCCCATTTGCGCATCCAGGTCGTGTGCCGCCAGTTGCAGGAACCCAGGGTCAATGTGATCCCCAAGCAGTCGGCCGCCGCGTTGCCCGATTTCAAAACCTTTCAAATGGAGGCCGAGCGCCGGTATCTGGAAGAGCTGCTGGGGCTCACGGGCCGCAACATCTCCCGCGCCTGCGCGATTTCGGGAATCTCCCGCCCGCGCCTGGGCGAGATGATCGCCAAATACAATTTGAAGTAGATGAATATTTGGAAAGCCCGCAAATGATCCTTTTCTACGCCGCCGAAAAAGATCGCATCGCCACCACCCTGGAAGGTGTCGTGGCCCAACGCATGCCCCAACGCCACCTGGTGCATTGCCGCTCACTGGCGCAGTTGGACAAGCGCCTGCGCCGGCCGAGCCACAACGTGGAGATCCTGCTGCTCTATATCGCCAATGCCATCGAGATCCGTCAGCTTTCCGCCATGCGGCCGCTGCTGGCGGATATGAAGCTGGTGCTGGTGCTGCCCGACCGCAATGCCGACATCATCGCCTGGGCACACAAGTTGAGCCCCCGCTTTATCGCCTATGCCGACGATGGGTTGGAGCAGGCCGGCGCGGTCATGGAAAAAATGCTGCTGGCCCAGAAGGTGGTGGCCCTGCGTGCGGCCCGCTGAAGGTAAGACGCCATGCAATTTCCAAAAACGATACTGCTTTTGCTTCTCCCGCTGCTGGCCGGCGCGCTGCTTGCGGGTCAGACCCAGGCCCAAGGCCAGATTCAGCTCCGCAACGTCATCGAGATGGAGGTGGAGAGTGTCAATGGAGCCGGGCAAAAGGAAACCTACCGCATTCCGGTGGAGACGGCCGAACCCGGCACGCGCCTGATTTACAGCATTCATTATAAAAATGCCGGATCGGAACAAGCGGTAAACGCGGTGATCACCACGCCCTTGCCCGCCAAGGTTATTTATCAGGAAGGTTCGGCCCAGGGTGCGGGCACCAGCATCACCTTCTCCATCGACGGCGGCCGGACCTACCATCCGCCCGCGCAGCTCCTCATCAAGGACGCATCCGGACGCCAGTTCCCGGCCCAACCCAGCGACTATTCCCACATCCGCTGGAAGTTCGAAACCCCTCTGGCACCGGGAGCCACGGGCACGGTGAGCTACCGGGCGATCCTGAAGTAGAAGCCATTTCAAAACCTCCCCTCAGGCCCAAATCCGGCGTTGGGACAAGGTGTCCAATCCTCGAAATACTATGTGTATTCCTGCGGTTGTCCACCTTGTCCCGCCTTGGCCTTGACCCTGATTGAAGGTTTTGAAATGGCTTCCAGTCAAAAATACTTCCTCTACTTCGCCGCCCGATACTGCGCAATCTGTCTCGAAATGGCGATCAGCTCTCCGCTTTCATCCCAGATCTGCCCATCTTCTTCCATCAACCCGCAGGTGATGAAGCGTGTGCGGAAGATGCACTTGAGCCACTGGCCGGCCGGCTTTTTGCGGATATTGACCGACATCTCGATGGTGGGCACCCAGGCGGCCAGGCCCTGGCTGGCATACACCGGCGGCGGGAAGCAATCGGCGATGAGCAGCAACGCCACGGCATCGTACGGCCGATCGGCCTTGAAGCGCGCCCAGCCCTTATGCTCCGACTTCTCCACCAGCCGGCCGCTCATCCAGCCGGCACAGGCCGGGTCCAGGCGCACATCCATATGATCGAACAGGGTAAAGCCGGGCATCTGGGGGATCGGCACGCATGCATCGAGCGGCGCCACGGATGGTGCTTGCCCTTCCTGGCGATGGAGCACGCAGGCCATCTCCTCGGGGATAAAGGTGCCCCAGGATCGCAAACGCTCGCGCCCGCCCTGGTAGAGATGCGCTTCCAGGCGCTCGAACTGCGACGAGGCCGCGATCCGCTCCAACTGCACCCGACCCTCGGCCGGGTCGCACCGGGAGATAAAGGTCGTGGTGACGATGGCAATGGCTTTCTTCTCGCTGGCCCGCAACATGGCGTTGGCCATGAGGGCCATCAGATAGCCGCCGTTGGGCAGGCCGTTGATCGACCAGTTGGGGGTGACGCGCACCCCAAGGGTCAAAGCGTCATCCAGGGCATGGTTGGCGATATCTTCATCGAAACGGTGCATACAGGCTTTCTTTCGTGGGTGGGTTGGGCTTTGATTCAAAATATTGTAAGGACAATAGTTGGCCCCATGGAACGTGTCAAGCCTCCCGGGGGCGACTTGATTTTCAATTTTTATCCACGATTAGGAGACGTTATGTTTTCATCCAGCGGCGCCGGTCCCCGGCGCAGAGTATTGGACGGCATCGATATGACCCCTTTGGCCTGGGGAGCGCAGAGCATTCTGGTGCGTTTCGATCTTCAGCAGGGCAGCGCCATCCCCTCCCATCACCATCCCCATGAGCAGACCGGTATGCTGGTGTCGGGCCGGCTGCGCCTGACCATCGGTGACGATACCGTGGAGGCCGGTGCCGGCGCCAGTTGGTCCATCCCCGGGGATGTGCCCCACGCGGCCGAAGCCCTGTCCGACTGCGTGGCCGTGGAACTCTTCACTCCCCTGCGCGAAGATTACTTGCCGAAATGAAGCGGCCATGGGTGCGCAATTTTCGTACCCCCAGTGCGATCTATTGGGCATCGGCAATTGCACTCCCAAAACCGCTTGAGCTGATATTTATCATAATTTCAGGTATATTGTTTTTGGCACATGCCTTGCTTTTATAATAAATAAATCGCCGGCAGGATCTCGGAACTTCATAAGGGGGGGGAAGGGAGGCCGGCCGGCGGTTAACTTAGCATCACCCCCGTCGGATCTTCGTTTCCGGTTCACCCCAATTTTCCGGAAAGCACGCGCGGTCCGACGTTTCCCCAACCCCGCCGTGGGCGGTGAGCAAGCTCCGTTCTTGGAGGCTCTTCCCGTCCAGACAGCTTCCAGCCCTTCGTGACGCCCGGCGCACACCAACCCCCCGTTGGTCGTGCGCCGGAACTTCCTTTTTCAATGCAGAACTCTTCAACCTTCAACTTGCCGCTCGTTCGCCCCAAACCCCGGCGATCTTGGCACCGCAGAACAGACAGGCGTCGCCCTTCAGATGATACTGGGGCAACTGGTAGCCGTGGCGCTCGATAAGGAGCCGGCCGCAGGCGTGGCAGAAGGTGTGATTGCCCGCATGACCGGGCACGTTGCCCAGGTAGACATGGCGCACGCCCTGGGTTCGGGCGATGTCGCGGCAGCGCTCCAGGGTCGAGACCGGCGTGGCCGCCAGGCGGTCCAGTTTGTACTGGGGGAAAAAGCGCAAAAAATGCAGCGGATGGTCCGGCCCCACGTTCTCGACGATCCAGCGACACATGGCCTGGACCATCTGTAGATCGTCGGTGTAACCGGGCACGACCAGGTTGGTGATCTCCAGGTGTACGTTGCGGGCGTGCAGGGTTTTGAGCGTCGCGAGCACCGGTTCGAGCCGGCCGCCGTTGAGCGTGCGGTAGATCTCGTCGCTGAAGGCCTTGAGGTTGACGTTGGCGCCATCCACCAGGTCGCACAGGTCGCCCAGGGGCTCGGGGTTGATGTAGCCGTTGGAGATCCACAGGTTCTTGATGCCGGCGGCCTTGGCCGGCCGGGCAATGGCGGTCATGTACTCGATAAAGGTAATCGGCTCGGAGTAGGTGTAGGCGATGGCCCGACAACCATCCTTGCCCGCTGCGGCCACGGCCGTTTCGGGGGCCAGGGGTTCATGCCGCACCTGTTCGGGAGTAAATTGGGAGATCTCCCAGTTCTGGCAGTTGAGGCAACGGAAATTGCAGCCGGCCGCCGCCAGGGAGTACACCCGGATGCCGGGCATGAAATGGTAGAGCGGCTTTTTCTCCACCGGATCGATGTGCACGGCGCTGGGATTGCCGAAGGCCAGGGTGTAGAGCGTGCCGTCCAGGTTGACCTTGGAGCGGCAGACGCTGCGGTCTCCGGGCGAGAGCAGGCAGCGGTGGGGGCAGACGCCGCACACCACGCGGCCGTCGCCCATCTTTTCGTAGCGGTAGGCCTCGTGGGACCAGGGCCAGAGCTGTTTGGGGGCATCTCCTTTGAAAACGCGGCCCCGGATCTCCTCGGGCGCCTTTACTTCCGAGCGCCGGCCAAAGGGCCAGAACGCCTGGGCCGAGGCGGTACAGCCCAGCCACGCGGCACTGCCGGCGATGAAGGTGCGTCGATCCATGGCCGCCATCTCATCCTCCTCCGGTCGTCAGCGACCGGCGCATCAGCAATATGCTCACGGTTTTGGCGGCAATCAACACCGCGATCGTGCCGCTCAGCCCGAGATAGGGAATCAGCAGCGTGCTGGTCAGCAGCGCGCCGCAGGCGCCGCCGATCAGATCCACGGAAAAGATGCGCGCCGCGGCCCGGTTGTCGTCTCCCAGCCGGGCCAGGGCCAGGGGGATCTGAAACCCGCAAGCCATGGCCAGTACAAAACCGGAGGCGTAGTAAAATCCGGACGGCAGCCGTTCGCCGCCCCAGTGCAGGCAGGCCATCAGCGCCGCCAGCACAAGCACGATGGCGGCGTCGGCAGCCATCAGCCCGGCGGCCGCGGCCCGGTAGCGGCTGCCCAGCCAGGCGCCGGGCAGCAATCCGGCCAGGGTAGCGGTCACCAGCATGCCGATCCGGCCGTAGATATAGCCCAGGAAGATCTGGAAGGCGAAAATCAGCGCGATCTGGCCGCCCATGGCCACCAGGCCGGTGGAGAACAGCGTATACTCCTCGCGCCGCAGGCGCAAGCCGTATAGGATCAAGGCTACGGACAAGAGCAGCATAAGGCCGTAAGGCGAGGCATCGAACTTGGTGAACCACTGCTCCCAGGCCACCCGCATCAGGTACGGTCGCGTGTCGCGGTTGACCGGCGCCGAGGCCTCGATATTCCGCTCCAGGGCCTGGATGCGCTCGGGGGTCACGTCGCCCTGGAAATAAGGCTCCACCACCTGGGTGGCGATGCCCAGGCGCGCCAGCCGCTGGGGGATGTCCAGGGATAAAGGCGTCTGGCGGCACAAGAAGAAGATGCGCTCGCCGGGCAGCAGTTGCACATGGCGGAAGTGGCGCCGGGCCGTGGCGTGCAGGCAGGAGAGCTTGCGTTGCTGGGGCGTCGTAAGATAATTGGCGGCCCCCTCCACATGGAAGCCGAAGATGCCCCCGGGCGTCAGGTGTTCGGCCGCCAGTTGGAAGAAGCGCTCGGTGTAAAAGCGGTTGAGCTGGAAGGTGTCGGGCTCGGGCAGGTTGAGCAGGATGGCGTCATACTTTTGGGCATCGCGCCGCAGCCACTCCCGGCCGTCGGCGATGACGGGCTGGAGCCCCGCCACCTGGCGGCTCAAGCCATACGCGCTCATCAGGCGCGCCACGGCCGGGTCCAGTTCCACATAGGTGATGCCGGCCGGCCGGTATTTGGCGATCTCCTCCAGGACCCCGCCCTGGGCCGAGATCAGCAGGACCTGCCCGATCTGCGCCAACTGGCTGAGCGGGTAGTGCACGATCTGTTCGGCCAGGGAGGGGTCCTGGGTACCGGACCAGGGCCGACCGTCGGCAAACAAGGTCACCTGCTCCTGGTCCTGGTGGACCGTGAGCCGGGCGTAGCGCGACTCTTCGTAATGCAACAGGCGGCCCACCGCAGGTCGCAGCAAGGCGCGCTCGCCGCTCATGCCCAGCAGCAACAGCGCAAGCACGGCCGCGGCCCCTATCCATCCCCGCCGGCCGGCCAGACGCGCCGTGGCCCCCAGGAGCGCCAGAGCGCCGGCCAGCAAGGCTTGCATGGGGGTCAGCCAGTGCACCAGCACGAAGGTGAACAGCGCACCGCCGGCGATGTCCCCTAGGTTGTCCGCCAGGTAGATACGGGTGCCGCCGTAAATCGGCACTTGCCGCCGCAGCACAAAGAGGCTGTAGGCCAGCACATAGCCCACCAGCAGGCCATAGGGCGCCATGGTCAGCAGGGTGAAGGCGAAAATCGGGTAGAAGCCCACCGAAAGGCCGAGGCCGAACACGAGCGGCCGCAGCAGCCGAATGGCGGCCAGTTGAAGAGGGCCGAGGGCGGCCAGGAGCAAAGAGAGCCAAACCAGTCGGCCCGGGGTGGCCCGTTTGGCCCCAAGGGCCAGGCGGGTGCCCACGCCGCCCAGCACCAGCCAGTTGAACAGCACCAGGGCGATGGTGACTTCATTGCCCTGGAACTGGGCCATGTATTCGCGAATCAGAAGCAGTTGGGTCACCACCGAGGCGATGCCGGTGGCCACCACCAGATGCACGATGCGGCGTTCAGTGGGGTTCTTCAAAGTATTGCACTTGATAGGTCTGCACCTCCAATTGGCCCTTGCGCCAGGCATCCGCGGACAAGCCGGCCTTCAAACACAAGTGCGAGAGGAAGGCCTCGGGCTTGGGCAACTGTTCCCACACCTGGGGCAGGAAGGTGGCGCTGGCGTACCCTTTGCGCAGGATGACGCCATCCACGTTGGGCCGCAGCTTGGCGATCAGGTCGTCCGCGCCGTCATAGCGCAAGGGCTGCGGCTCGGTGAGCACGCTCACCTCGATGGTCACCCGGCTCAGCTCCTCGGCCGTCAGCGGCCCAAAACGCGGGTCGTGAAAGGCGGCATTGAGCGCATGGGTGCGCACCCCCTCCACCAGCGGTTCGCGGCCGGTCAGCGTGCCGATGCAGCCGCGCAGGTCGCCGCGGATTTTTAGGGTCACGAAGGTCCCGCAAGGCGCCTGCAGGGCCGGATCGGCGGGCGACCCGGCGTTGGGGATTCCTTCGGCCGGATGTCCGAAGTGCTCGTTGAGGGTGTTGCGGGCCACGGACAACAGCACGCGGCCTTGCTCCGGGGTCAGGGAAGATGGTTTGGGCGGCATGGCGTTTTCTCCAAAAAAGGCAATGGCCGCGTAACCCACCACGGCCGAGCGGTCGCCGGCGGTATCGCCGCTGTTGGCATAGTGCAGCAGCACCGGATGCCAGTGGCGACTGCGCGCCAGGTAGAGCAGCACGGCCAGGGGGTAGCGGCCGCAGGCGCGATTCTCTTCTTTCTCCAGCAGCGCGGCATCCAGGCGCAACAGGGCTGCGATGGTTTCGCGGTCCCTGGCCAGGGCGCGATCGTAGGACAAATAGTGCGAAAGGTCGCTGCTGACCGCCACCAGCGTGCTCTCATCCAATAAAGAGGCCACGGCCCGCCCCACCCTTTCGGGGTCGCAGCGGCCCACCACCAGCGGCACCAGGGTCATGCCCGGAAGATCGGTCTGCAAAAAGGGCAGTACCACTTCCAGGCTGTGCTCGCTGCGGTCCGATTCCGGGATTGAACGGAAGAGCGCCGTGTCGGCCCTCAACCGCCGGGCATCGCCATGCAGCGGTACGGTTCCCAGGGGGGTGGCGTACCCCTCCACGCCGCTCACGGCAACATTCGTGAAGCCCACCTGATGATCGGGGCCCATGAGGATCACTTTGCTCAGGCCGCTGCCGGCCAGCACCCGGTGGGCGTGGGCTGCGGTGAGGCCGGAATAGACATAGCCGGCGTGGGGCAGGATCAGGGCGCGCAGACGGCCGGGAGGGGCCGTCCAAGGCGTCTGGGCGGCCCGGGTGGTCAGCGCGGCGATGGCCTGCTTCAGTTCATCAGGATCGCTGGGGTAGAATTTGCCGGCCCACGCGGCCGGGCGCACATCGACGGCCGCGGCGGCGTTCGCCCAGCAGAGCGTGCAACAGATGAAAAAGAGTCTTAGCGTCGCGCCCATCTTTTTCACCCCGGATACGCGCATTTCTGTTTCGAAGGCAGCTTCATCTTAAAACGGCCGGCAGCGGGAAAACAAGCCTTAACAGCCGTCTAAAACAGATGCAATTGTTTGCGGTACACATCCGTCACCACCTTGGGATCGTCGGTGATCACCACATACTCTTCGATCCATTGGGGCGCGCGCTGGTAGCGCACCATGGTGGCAATCTGGTCACGCATGCCGGTCCAGAACTCCCGCAGTCCTTCGGTGTCGAAGAGAATGACGGGCACGCGCTCCATGATCGAGAGCTTCATGTTGCACAGGGTGATGCCCAACTCTTCCAACGAACCCAGCCCGCCCACGTTGAAGATGGGGAACGAGGCGATCTCGAACCACTTTTGGCGGCTGTGGCGGCAGGTGGCCTGGAACACCTGGCAAAAATCCACGTCGGTGGTCATGGCCTGGTCGGTGATGTCCAGGTAGTTGGCGCCGGAGAGTATTCCTCTTTGGCGGGCCAGGGTGTTGGCCATTTCCATGACGCCGCTGCCGCCGCCGGTGACGATGCCGATGTTGCGGCCCCAGAACGAGACCAGGGCGTCCATTAGGCGGCCGAGGCGCTCCACGCCGGCCTCGGAGAGCCGCAGGGTGGAGCCGTAGAAGGCGAAGAGCATGGATTTGTGAAAGTCGGCCAGCCGGTCGATATCCACGAAGTATCCCTTGCCGTCACGCATGGTGTGCACCATGAGCCGCTGGTTCAGGCCGCACACCCAGTACACGTCCACGCCGAAGGCATGGTACTCCTGCAAGCGCGAGTGGTCTTCCTGGGAGAGGAACGGTCCGTACTCGCACGAGGCTTCATAGAAGTAAAGGGCCTTGACGTTGCCCTGGGCCACCAGGTTGATGATGTCGCGGTGCTCCACAAGGTTTGGAAAGTACTTCAAGGCCAGCACGCCGGGTGCTTGTCCGGCCGGGGGATGAATATGCGCGGTGGCGTAATGATGCGGGCAGCAACTGCGCGGCGAGAAGTCTTCGCGTGCGCTGGAGCACTGGGCCTTGGAGACTTGGCACAGATCGATGGGCCCGTTGGTGTGGATGCGGGCCTTGGCCAATCCCTGGTCTTGGTTGACCCAGGCCATGGAGCGGTCGATGAAATGGCAGGTGCGTTTGCGCTTGGCCCCCAACCGGCGCTGCAACGCCTTGAGTTCCGTCAGGGCATAGCGGCCGTGGTTGCGGGCCGTGCTCTTGCGCCGCTCGGAAGTGCGATCCTTGGGCGCGCCGTACACCCGGGCGCTGATCAGGGGATTGACGATGGTGTGGCGGGTGCCGTTGATGATTTCGAGGTAGATGCGGATGCCGCGCGTTTTGATGGGGTCGAGCACCGTGGCCGGCAGGTTGCGTCCCAGGGAGAAGCCGCTTTGCAGCACCACGTAATGCTCGTTAAGGTACATGGAGCAGGTGGTGATGACGCCTTCGCCCGGCGGGACGATCAGGTGGGGCACGCTGCGCGGGATCTGGTAGCGGTTGAGCATCTCCCGGCCGTCTTCGCTGAGCAGAATGCGCCCGAAGGTTTCGGTGGAGATATTCTCCCGCAAGTCGCACACCACCCGGTGGGGCGCGATGACGATGCTGCCGTCGCTGGAGATGGCGGTGGAGGCCGGCAGCTTCAACTCCGAGCGCTCGATGGCCGCCATCACCTCCTCGGAGCCGAGCAGGGCTTCGGGATCGCAAAAGACCATGCGGCCCACGGGCAATCCCTGATCGAAAAAGGCCCGCAACTGATCCAATCCCGGATAGCCCGGAATGGCCGCCGACGCGGTCTGGGTCAGAATCAGCAGATCGCCCTGCAATTGCTCCATGGAAATGGGTTCGCTGGTGATCTGTACCCCCAGGCGCGCGATGCGCGACCGTTCGCTGAAGACGATATGTTCGGGATGGGTTTCCAGCCGCTGAATCATGTGCCGGGAGAGACCGAAGGCGCTCTGAAAGGTAATGCGGTTCTCGTCGTGGGACAACACCTTGAGCAGGTGCCCGTCGTCCGATTGCAGCATGCCCCGATAGGACCGGGTCTCTCTGGGGATTTTGGCCATAATCGCTCCTCGCAAGCCTTAAACTTTTTTCTCTTTGCCGCATTTTGTCAGTTTCTTGACAGTTGACGGCAGCGACGCCGGCGACGGGCCGCCCGAAAGCAAACCCGCGCCGCGCAAGGCTTTTAATATGCGGGATTCCACATCTGATTTCAACCATTTATTAAAGGCATGCTTATTGCTGTATTGGCCACGGGTATTATATGGTTCTTGTGGTGCGAACCCTTGCGATGAGGTTTAAAATGAAGTGCCCCAAATGCGGATACCTTCGCCAATCCCGGGACGACGCTTTCGCGCCGCCCACCGAATGCCCGGCCTGCGGCATCGTCTACGTCAAGTACGGGCCCGGCGGCAGCGACACCTCGGAAAATCCCCAGGCTGCGGCACCGATCCCCAAAAAGCCCAGCGCTGTGGACGAATCCACCCTGCGCAAAGCCCGTGAGCGGGTCGAGCGCCGCTTGCGCAAAAAGACAGGCACCCAAGCCGTTCAAGACGAGGAACGCGAGCGGATGTTGAAACACGCGCGCATCCTGGCCGCCGAGGGCGTTCGCAAACGCCAGCAGGAGTGGCAGCAACGCCAAGCGACCGAAACGGTCGAAACCGACTCGACCCAAACCTCCCTGAGTGCGGAAGTAGATGCAGCATTCCAAGAAAGCGGCGGGGCCGAGGCGGTCAATCCCGCCGATCGCCAGGTATTTACACCGGTTGCGGAGGTCAAGGCCAATGATCCGAACCTGTTCCTGGCCGACAGCCAGCCGGCCATGTCCCCAGTGACATCTCTAGCAGAGCCGGAACCGGAACTAAAACTGGATGACACGATCACCGAAGAACCGCTCATGATGGAGCCAGCCGCCCCACAGCAGTCGGCCCCGGCGGTCGAACCCGAAATGCCGGCACTGACGCCTACAGAAGAAGAACCGGCGATGGAAGAAAGCAATGTCATCGCCATTGGCGCAAGGGCCGTCCAAACCCAAGAGCGCTCGATGGAGGATAGTATCGAAAGCCAATCGGAGGATCAGGCGAAAATTCAGCCGGAGCCGCTGGAAGCGGACGACCAGCCCTTGCCGAAGGCAAGGACGACCGGCCTCATGCGTTTCTTCCAGGCCGTGGCTTGGCTCATCCTGATAGCCGGCCTGGGTGGCGCCGTCTTGAGTTGGATCACGCTCACCGATGTCCAGGCCGGCACCCAGGCTGCAGGACCGATGAACGCCGGCAACCTGCCCATGGCGCTTTTGCTGGCATTTGCCTATCTGGCCATCGGCGTGCTGGGTTTTGCCTTCTTCTGGGTAACGTCGCTGATCGGCGGCCAACTGGCCGAGATCCGCACAATACTTCTGCGGGGCAGCCCACTCGATTGAGCGCTTTCCAGCAATGCTCCCCTTGGAACCCGAGTCTGCCCGATAGCCGCTATCCCGAACCGGCACTACGATAGCGGCTCTCTCAAACCACGCCCGCTCGCTGTACAACCCTTCTGAAAGCTACCGGAAGTCCATCAAAAGTACTTTGGCTCCCCGGATCTTGCGCTGCTTGAGCTCCAGCAGGGCCTGGTTGGCTTGTTCGAGCGGATAGGTCTGCACTTGCGGCCGGAGGGGGATGCGGGAGGCCAGGTCCAGGAATTCGCGCACGTCCCGGCGGGTGACGTTGGCCACGCTCTTGATCTCCTTCTCCTGCCATAAATGGGCGGCGTAGTCGATGCCGGCCATTACTTCCCGATCCTTGCTTTCCTTGCGGATGGCGTTGATCACCAGCCGGCCGCCGGGGGCCAGGCAGGTCAGGGCCGCGATCACCGGCCGCCAGGCCGGGGTGGTGTCGATCATGGCCTGGGGGGGTTGCGGCGGCGGGTCATCCGTGTGGCCGGCCCAGGCCGCGCCCAGTTCCCGGGCAAATTGCCGCTCGTCGCTGCCGCGGGCAAAGACATAGACCGGCGAATGGGGATAGAGATGCCGCGCCAGTTGCAGCACCAGGTGGGCCGAGGCGCCGAAGCCGGTCAACCCCAGGGCCTGGCCGTCGGTCAGGCCGCATAGCCGCAACGCGCGATAGCCCACGGCGCCGGCGCAGAGCAACGGCGCGGCCTGGGCATCGCCGAGGCCCGCGGGGATAGGATGCGCGAAGGCCTCGTCCACGACCATGAATTCGGCGTAGCCGCCATCCGCATCGCGGCCCGTGGCCTGGAATTCAGTACACAGGTTCTCCTGCCCTTGGCGGCAAAAGCGGCAGCGGCCGCAGGCTGAGTAGATCCACGCCACGCCGACGCGCTCGCCCGGCCTAAACTGCCCGGCCGCCGGTCCCAAGGCCGCCACCCGACCGACCACCTGATGGCCCGGAATCATCGGCAGCCGGGACGGCGGCGTGCGCCCTTCGATCTCGTCGAGTTCCGTGTGGCACACCCCGCAGGCGGTCACCTCGATCAGAATCTGGCTTGCCTCGGGTTCCGGTCGCGGCACCTCCGCCGGCGCCAGGGGCGCCGAGTGTCGGGCCAGATCGACGATGTGATGGAGCAGCATGGCGCGCATCGATATTCTCCTTGATTAAAGATGGTTTTATGGCAACATACGTTATAGGAATTTCAAAAGCAAAATAGCCCCTATAGCATAAGGAGATCCCATGCGCATCGCGGTGATCGGCGCCGGCATTTCGGGTTTGTTGTGCGCCTACCTGCTCAGCGACGAGCACGAGGTGATCGTCTATGACGCCAACGATTATATCGGCGGCCACACCCACACCATCGATGTGCCCCTGGCGGGCCGCACCTATGCCGTGGACACCGGCTTCATCGTGTTCAACCGCAAGACCTATCCCAACTTTTTGAAGCTGATGCAACTCCTGGGCGTGGCCTGGCAGCCGTCGGACATGAGCTTCAGCCTCCACTGCCTGCGCACCGGCCTCTTTTACAGCCCGAGCACCCTCGGCAGCCTTTTCGCCCAGCGAACCAATATCCTGCGGCCGGGCTTTTACCGCATGCTGCTGGATGCCCTGCGTTTCCGGCGCGAGGCCCTGGCCCTGCTGCAAACCGATGACGACCGCACGACCCTGGCGGCCTACCTGCGCCAAAACCGCTACAGCGACCTGTTCATTCAAAAGTTCATCATTCCCATGGGGGCGGCCATCTGGTCGGCGGACCCGGAGCGGTTCAGCGATTTTCCGGCGCGCTACCTGGTGGAGTTCTTCCACAACCATGGCTTTCTCAACCTGCGCGACCAACCCCAGTGGCTGGTGCTCAAGGGCGGTTCGCGCCAGTATATCGAGCCGCTCACCCGACCGTTCCGCGACCGGATCCGCCTCAACGCGCCGGTGGCGGCCGTCCGACGGGCCGCGGACCAGGTGACGGTGACCACCGCCGGCGGCGATCAAGATCATTTCGACCGGGTGATCGTCGCGGCCCACAGCGACCAGGCCCTGGCCATGCTGGCCGACCCCAGCGACCGGGAACGGGAGATCCTGGGGACCATCCCCTACCAGGAGAACCTAACCGTTCTGCACACCGACAGCGGCGTGCTGCCGCCCAAACGCGCGGCCTGGGCCAGTTGGAACTACCGCATCCCCAAGACCGAGCGGGGGCGGGTGGCGCTGACCTATGACATGAACCTGCTCCAGGGGTTGGCGGCCCCCGAAGAGTTCTGCGTCAGCCTGAATATGACCGAAGATATCGACCCACGGAAGATCATCCGCTCGCTGGTCTATCACCACCCCGTCTACGACCCCAGGAGCCTTGCGGCCCGGCGCGGCCAGGAGGCCCTCAATGGCGTCAACCGCACCTATTTTTGCGGCGCCTACTGGGGCTACGGATTCCACGAAGACGGCGTCAACAGCGCCCTGGCCGTCTGCAACCATTTCGGCAAGGCCCTGGCACCATGAAAAGCTGCATCTACGAAGGCACTGTGCGCCACCGCCGCTACCGGCCGCGGCCCAACCACTTCCAGTACCGCCTGTTTTTCATGTACCTGGACCTGGCCGAGCTGCCCCGGCTCTTCGATGCTCACCCGCTGTGGTCCTGCGGCCGGCCCAACCTGGCCTGGTTCAAACGCGGCGACCATTTCGGGGACCCGCGCAAGAGCATGGACCAGGCCGTGCGCGACCTGGTCGAGGAGCGCATTGGCCGAAGGCCCGCCGGGCCGATCCGCATGCTGACCCATTTGCGCTATTTCGGCCACTGCTTCAACCCGGCCACCTTTTTCTACTGTTACGATCGCCGGGACCAGCGGCTGGAAACCATCATCGTGGAGATCCACAACACCCCCTGGGGCGAAGTCTTCTGCTATGTGCTGCCCGAAGCGCGCAACGAGCATCCCCTGGCGCAGTGGCGACGCTTCCGGTTCGCCAAGGCGTTTCATGTATCGCCTTTCATCGACATGGATATCGATTACGACTGGCGCTTTCAAGTGCCCGGCGACCGGATCCGGGTGCACATGATCGACTACCAGGCGGGATCGCCGCTGTTCGACGCCAGCCTGCGCCTGCAACGGCGGCCGATCAGCCACCAGGCCCTGACCCGCGTATTGTTCC
>JAKAFO010000337.1 GCA_021819735.1 Deltaproteobacteria bacterium | reverse complement strand
AATTCGATACCCATCCGGATCATGCCGCGACCTATTGGCTCACTCGGCTCGCGCTCCAGGCCGTGCATGCCGACCGGCCGGAGTATGCACCCATGGTCCATAAGACCATCGTCCATTGGGCTTACCAAACCTGGCGCCATCCCATGGATGCGACTTCCCTATTTCCGGAAATACCCGGTTTGGATCGGACCGGGCTGGTCTGGAACCACAGAGAGTGCCTGGAAGTGCCGCTGCCCATGCAGTCGACCGATCTCACAATCAATCCAAAATACCAGGCCATCGCGGCGCATGCTTCCCAGGGGGGCGTCAAGGGCTATCTCAAGCACTATGTGCACAGGGATGAATTTTTCTGGGCTGAAAGCATTGTCGGCGGCCATCCATACCCGGCCCCGGCGGCGTCCCTGCAATGTGGTCCGTGACGGCTTTGCCCACCTATCGCCTTTTATTTCCAGCAAATTAAACGGCCGCCTTGGGGGCAAGGCGGCCGCAGGAGGGATCGCGTGGGTTGCGCGATCAGGAGGCGGTGTTTTCGGCCAGCCGGGCAAGGCGCTGCCGGGCCGCGGGATCGATCCAGGGACGGCCCACCGGCAGGAGGTCCGTGCCGAAGACCTGCAGGTAGATCACGTGGGCCATCATGTACCAGGCGCTGCCGGCGCACAGGATCAGGACATAGGCGGCCGGCCGGGTCAGGCCGGGGAAGCCGAAATGGGCCAGATCGAGCAGGATGAAGCCGATCAGCAGCAGGGTGAAGGTCAGGGCCATGGCGCCGTGGATACGCATGGCCGCCACCCACATGATGAGCGTGTAGAGCGTCCAGGCCACCAGGAAGTAGCCCACATCGGTGCCGCTGGATTTATAGATGTTGAAATGGTTCAGCAGAAAGATCACGCTGAGCGCGATCCAGAAGGCGCCGTACGAGACAAAGGCGCTGTAGCCGAAGTTGTTGCCGCATTTGAACTCTTGAAAGCCGGCGATCATCTGGGCCAGGCCGCCGAAGACCAGGCCCAGGGCCAGCACCGGCCCGATGTCGCACAGGCCCAGGTTGTGCAGTTGCAGGATGAAGGTCGTCAAACCGAAACCGGCCAGGCCGACGACGGCCGGATTTGCGGTGGGGGTGCTTGCTTTTGCTTCTGCCATGGGATGTCCCTCCTTGAAGGTGTTTTTTACAATTGCACTGACATCGGGTCTTTTGGGGCCATGCGCATGTCGCCGACGGAGCGAAAGTGGAGTCGAGTGGAGATGAACTTGATTCAGTCGCTAATTAAAATTTCTTTATTATAGGCGTGCGCAATCAATGCAGATGTCTACAGCAATACATGTGCCATGATCGAAGATATGGTATCTGTCCGATTATCCAAAACATTTATGTTTGATGGCTTCGGCGCGGACCCGGGGGTCACAACTTTAGTTGTAAGCCGGGGCAGGGTTTGAGCGTAGATCGGCCGTCCGGACAGGATCGGACGTATCGACAACTTTGGTTGTGGTTACAATTTCGGTTGTCGCTTCGAAGAGACCGGGCGCTCATTCGCCACTTTGGCCCTTGAGCCGCTTGCTCAAGGCCTGCTGGGAAATGCCCAGCATGGCCGCGGCCGTGGATTGATTGTGGCCGGCGCGGCGCATGGCTTCGGCCACCAGCCGGCGTGCCGTCTCCTTGAGGGTCGGCAGGGGGTCGGGGAAGTGCAAGGCCGGGACGAACGGCGCCGGCCCGGCGCTACGGTCCTGCATGGCCCGGGCCATGTGATCGCGGAGCACCTCCAGGGGCAGGTGCTTGCCTTTTTGCTGGGCCACGGCATCGAAGATCATGGCTTGCAGCTCGCGCACATTGCCCGGAAAGGGATGGGTGGCCAGCAGGTTCAACAGCTCGGCGGGCACCGGCGGCTTTTCTTTTCCCAGGGAGCGGGCCGCCTGGCCGGCAAAGAAGTCGGCCAGCACGGCCAAGTCTTCCTTGCGGTCGCGCAAGGGCGGAATTCTTAACAGGTGGGTGCGCAGCCGATAGTGCAGGTCCTTGCGGAAGACGCCCTGCTGCTGCAAGGCCCACAGGTCGGCATGGGTCGAGGCGATCACCCGGGCGTTGCTGAGGCGCAGGCTGTCCTGGCCCAGGGGCATGTATTCGCGCTCTTGCAGCAGGCGCAGCAGCTTGACCTGGGAGCCCTGGCTCAGGTCGCCGATCTCGTCCAGAAAGAGGGTGCCGTCGGCGGCCTTTTCGACCAGCCCGGCGCGGAGGCTTTCGGCGCCGGTGAAGGCCCCTTTGACATGGCCGAAGAGCGTGTCGGAAAAGACGTTGTCGTCCAGGCCGGCCACGTTGACGGCCACGAAAGGTCCCGGGCGGCCGCTGAGACGGTGGATGGCCCGGGCCACCAGCTCCTTGCCCACGCCGGTCTCGCCCCGCACCAGCACCGGCTGGGGCGAGGGGGCGATGGATTCGATGTAGCGGAACAGGGCGATCATCTTAGGGCTGGCGGTCACGATCTCGGCAAAGGCCTCGGGATGGCCGAGCGGCTCTTCGTCCAACTGCAAGCGCAGGGCGCGGTTCTCCTGGTGCAGCTCCCGGAAGCGCAGGGCCTGGTGGATGGCCGCGATCAGGCGGCTTTCGTCCACGGGCTTGACCAGGTAGTCTAAAGCGCCGGCCTTCATGCACTGCACGGCGGTCTCCACGTCGATCGTGCCGGTGATCACGATCACCGGCAACTCCGGCCGGCTGGCCAGGATCAGAGGCAGCAGGGCCTGGCCGTCCAGGTGGGGCATGTTCAGGTCCAGCAGCACGCAGCCGGGGGCGCGGCTCTGGAGCAGATGCATGGCCTCGCGGCTATCCCGGCAGACCACCATGTGGTTGAAACCGGCCAGTTGCAGGGTGGTGTCGATGGCCAGCAGGATGGCCTCATCGTCGTCGATCACCAGGATCGGTTCGGGTGGATGCAGCGCGCGGGTCATGGGCGGTCTCCTTTCGGGCCGTCGGCCGAAGCGGTTGGAAAGCTCAAGGTGGCCGTGGTGCCCTGGCCCGGCCGGGACTCGAACGCCAGGCGCCCGCCGTGGTCGCGCACGATGGTGTCCGAAATCGAAAGGCCCAGGCCGATGCCGCCGCTGTCGCGCCGGGTGGTGAAGAAGGGGTCGGTAATGCGATCCAGCACCTCGGCCGGCATGCCCGCGCCCGCGTCGCGCACCGCCAGCCAGACCCGGCCTGCATCGGTATCGACACCGGTGCTTAAATCAATTGACTGGCGCCGATCGGTCAAGGCCTGGCAGGCATTGACCAGCAAATTCATGACCACCTGCTCCAGGCGCTGGCTGTTGCCCAAGATCCTCGGCGAATCGGGCGCCAGCATGACTTCGAAATGCTCGGTGCTCTTCTTGATCAGATGGCCCACCAGCGTCACGGCCTTTTGGGCCACGCGATTCAAATCCACCGATTCACGGAGATCCGAGGGCCGCTGGCCGGCGAAATCCTTCAAGTCGCCCACAATCTGTTTGACGCGGCCGATGCCTTCCCGGGCATGCAGCAGCAATTGCGGCATGCGCTCGCGCAGCCCCGCGTAATCCATGCCGCCGATGCGCAGCGTGCCGCCCTCGGCGCAGTGGGCATCCAAGATGGGAAGGCTCTCCTGGAAGTACTTTTCGAACACCTGGACGTTGAGCAGCACGGAGGTGATGGGGTTGTTGATCTCATGGGCCACGCCCGAGACCAGCGTGCCCAGCGAGGCCATCTTGGCCGCCTGGAACAACTGCTCCTGCTGCTGCTGGGCCAGCGCCTGGGCCTTTTTGCGGCGGCTTTCCACGCCGGCCCCCTCCCAGACCCCATAGCCCACCAGCAAGATCACCACCAGCAGGATGGCGGCGAAAATCAGCGACAGGTGTTGAACGAAGGCGCCGATCTGGGCGCGCACATCCTCCACGTACACGCCGGTGCCGATGATCCAGCCCCAGGGCACGAACGCCTTCACATAGGAGATCTTAGTCACGATCTTGTCGGGGTTGTCCTGCCACTGCCACTGATAATCCACGAAGCCGGCCCCCGCGGCCCGTGCCGTCCGGACAAAATCCTGAAACAGATGCTTGCCCGTGGGGTCGGTGAAATCGGTGATGTCTTGTCCTTCCAGATCCGGCCGGTAGGGATGCATCACCATGCGCGGATGCATGTCGTTGATCCAGAAGTAATCCAGGTCCTGCGGGCCGTAACGCAGGCCGCGCAGCAAGGCGATGGCCTGCCGTTGGGCGTCGGGCAGGCTGAGCGCGCCGCCATCGGCCTGCTCGGCATAGTGCCGGACCGCGTTCCAGGCCACTTCGGTCAAGGCCCGGACCATCTCGCGCTTGCGCTCCATCAGGTGCGCTTCCAGGCGCGGCGGCACCAGCCAGAAAAAGGTGATCGCCAGCAGCGTCACGGCCGCCAATACCGGCAGGAATATGCGCAGGGGCGTCGCCTGGATGCGCCGGATCTTCAGCCACGCTTTTTGTTTCAAATCGGCTTGCATAAATACTTTCCGCCGGATGAGGCATTGGAAGGGCCTTGATACGGGCAGTTTAGGCGGCCGGTCGCGCGGATGTCAAATTCGATTCCGATACCGATTCCGAAACGATGCCAGGCAGCCGTCGCGGCATGCACACATTGGCGGTAGGCAGCCCGCCGCCGGATGTGCTATGCCGCAACTATTATGATCGATCGAGAAACCGAGCGAATCGATATGCATCTGCCGGTGGCCGCGGTCGTGGCCGAGCTTCAGGCGGCCCTGGAGCGGCACAAGGCCGCCGTGCTGGTGGCGCCGCCCGGGGCCGGCAAGACCACTACGGTGCCCCTGGCGTTGCTGGATGCCGCCTGGCTGGCCGGCCGCAAGATGCTGCTGCTGGCCCCGCGGCGCCTGGCGGCCCGGGCCGCGGCCCGGCGCATGGCCGACTTGCTGGGCGAGGCGGTGGGCCAGACCGTGGGCTACCGCATCCGCCTGGAGAGCAAGGTGAGTTCGGCCACGCGCATCGAAGTGGTCACCGAAGGGGTGCTCACGCGCCGGCTGCAATCCGATCCGGGCCTTGCCGGCATCGGCCTGGTGATTTTCGACGAGTTTCACGAACGCAATCTGGACGCCGATCTGGGGCTGGCCTTGTGCCGGGAGGTGCAGGCGGCCTTTAATGAAGAGTTACGCCTGCTGGTGATGTCGGCCACCCTCGATCCCGCGCCGGTGGCGGCCCTGCTCAACGCCGCCCCGCTGATCCGCTGCGAGGGCCGCGCCTTTCCCGTGGAGACGCGCTATGTGCCCGCCGCGCCGATCAAACCCATCGAGCGCACGGTGACCGACATCATCGTGCGGTCCGTGTCGGCCGGCGAAGGCAATATCCTGGTGTTTCTGCCCGGCGCCCCCGAGATCCGCCGGGTGGCCCGCCTTTTGGAGGGCGCCGGCCTGCCGGAGCGCTGGACGGTGGCGCCCCTTTTCGGCAATCTCTCCCGGGCCGAACAGGATGCCGCCATCGCCCCGCCCCCGGCCGGACGGCATAAAATCGTCCTGGCCACCGCCATCGCCGAGACCAGCCTGACCATCGAAGGCATCCGCGTGGTGGTGGACAGCGGCCT
>JAKAFO010000336.1 GCA_021819735.1 Deltaproteobacteria bacterium | reverse complement strand
GCCCTGGTCCTCTTTCAGCAACCGATCGATATGATCTTTCGCGCGGCGGATGAGCGCAGGATCCTTTTGAAGGGCATCGGCCAATCTTTGGGACAGTATGTTCAGTTGGCGATCCTTTTCCCCGTGGGTCAGCGGTTTATGTGCCTGTTGCTGAGCATTGCCCGGGGTTGTCGGTAGGGGACCATATAAGGGGGTAACGTCGCCAAGCGTGAGGACCGGAATGTCCGCCTTGGTATAGCCCTCGAGTTCAATGGTCAAATCATAATCCTTTTCAATTGCACTGAGTCCATCCCGCAATTGCCGCACGCAATCGGTCAGATGAAGGGAATCCTGTAGCAATCCCAACATCAAAGGCGCGTCGATCTCCTTTGAAACGGTTTGCATCCAGGCTGCCTGTGGGGGCGGCGCCAGGTTTTTGATTTCATTTTTGATCGCGGTGAGCAGGTGTTCGTACCGCGTTTTTTCCGCCTGGAACAGTTCTAAGGTCATTTGCATTAGCCGGTCCGAGCGACGGATTTCATATTGGTGCTTTCGACCGCCACCCACCCTGGAAACAAATCCCGACCTCAGGAGCTTTCCCAGGGCTTTTTGAGCCCCCGGCAGCGTCAGCCCGGCGCGTCGGGCAACATCCGACGCGGTTAGGGGGCCTTCAACATCATTGGCCATGACCCTGAGCAGTCGTACATGGGCCTGGGTTCCCAGGATCTCATTCAGAGGATAGCGCAGGGGGTTTTGTTCGGAGGTAATTGGACGCATATGGGGCCTCCATCATCGCGGATATTGGATGACCGATAATAAACTATTTATGCTAAAAGTCAACTATAGTTAAGTATGAAAAACTATAGTTTGGCTTAAAAATCTTTTGCGAGCTTTTTAGTGGCGCGCTTCCATCCGACCGAATCTTCCACCTTGTGGGTTAAAGTTTCGGGGCATGCGCGGCGATAAGCACCGTAATGGCGACGCGCGCCTGGCGGGACTGAGCGTGACTCGGTCGGGTCCGCAAGATGCGCAACATGGTTCGCATGGAGCACCGGACCGCCGTTGGATGTTTGACATCGAACATTCGTTCGTATATTAATGCCCTTAACTTAGAAAGCGTTGCATGAGTTTCCCTCCTCTTCCAATCCGCCTTCTACAAAAAATCCAGGACACGGCATTTCAATCCTGACTTCGAGAACACATTTGATGGGACGGCCCCTGCCATGGGATTATGGCGAGGGGCATGGCGTTTGGTGTCGCGCGAGGGGATCCATCAGCGCGGCAACGTCATTCCCGTCACAGGCGCAGCCAGCTTGAAACGATCGCATTATCGAGTATTCAGTTCCACAAAGGGAGAAGTTACAGAAATTCATGATTAAACGTTTGAAGATTATTCCTATCGGCGGCTTGGGCGAAATCGGCAAGAACATGACCGTGCTGCAATACGGCCGCAACATGATCATCGTCGATTGCGGGGTCATGTTCCCCGAAAACGACTTGCACGGCATCGATCTGGTGCTGCCCGACTTCGATTACATTATTAAGAATAAAAAGTTTTTGCGCGGAATCGTGCTGACCCACGGTCACATGGACCATGTCGGCGGACTGCCCTACCTGCTCAAGCATGTGAACGCGCCGGTGTATGGCACGGATCTGACCCTGGGCATCGTGCGCCGTCAGTTGGAGGAGGCCGGCCTGGAGCAGGTGGCCCTGGAACGGATCGACGACACCCAAACCATCCATCTGGGGCCTTTTGGGGTGAGCCCCTTTGCGGTGGCCCATTCGATTCCGGCTTCGGTGGGGCTGGTCATCGATACGCCCGTGGGCGCTGTGGTGCACACCGGGGATTACAAGCTGGATGAAACGCCGGCCGGCGGGCGCACCACCGATCTAAAGCGGCTGCGGGCCTTGACGCCCAATGGCGTGTTGGCCCTGCTGGCGGACAGCACCAATGCCGATCGGCCGGGCCGCACGCCCACCGAGCAGTTGGTGACCTCGGCCCTGGATGTCCTGTTTGCCGAAGCGGGCACCGGCCGCATCATCATCGCCACCTTCTCGTCGGTGCTGGCCCGCTTTCAGGAGATCGTCCACCTGGCCGAAAAGCATCACCGCAAGATCGCCCTGACCGGGCGCAGTCTCATCCAGAATACCGAACTGGCGCGGGAACTGGGCTACCTCAAGATTCCCAAGGGCATGCTGGTGGACATCAAGACCGAGGTGCCGGAAGGCGAACTGGTGATTTTGTCCACCGGTTCCCAGGGTGAGCCCAATTCGGCCCTCAACCGCATGGCCCGCGGCGAACATCGCGACGTGCAGGTGCATGCGGGCGACACGATCATCGTCTCCGGCGGCGCCATCGAGGGCAACGAAGAGCATGTGGGCCGGATGCTCAACCTGCTGTTTGGCCGCGGCGCCAACGTCATTTATGGAAAGCTCGCCCAGGTGCATGTTTCCGGCCACGGCAGCCGCGAGGATATGCGCATCATGCTGGAAGCCGTCCAGCCGCGCTTTTTGATCCCCGTGCATGGCCACACCCGCCACCTGCACCTGCATTCCCGTCTGGCGCAACAACACGGGATCGGTGCCGGTGCCATCTTTATTCTGAAAAACGGATCGACCTGGGTCAGCGACGGCAAAACCGCCTGGCTGGGAGAACCGGTGCCAGTCAAAGATGTCTACGTGGATGGCTCCCTGATCGGTGAAATCGGCGATCTGGTGGTGCGCGACCGGGAGCGCCTGTCGCAAAACGGCTTTGTCTTGTGCTACGTGCCCGTCGACGGGCAGCGCCGCTTGGCCGGCGAAGTGCGACTGGTCAGCCAGGGCTTTTTGCAGATGGACGCTTCCAAAGGTTTGATGGAGAAGGCTCGGCGCAACTTGAAGCGCACCTTAAAGGAAACCGGCTGCCGGCACCAGGACAGCATTCGCAAGAATCTGCAAGACTTTTTCTACGATCAGACCCAGTGCCGACCGGTCATTTTGCCGCACGTCGTGCGGGTGTGACGAGCGGATCGGCCGCCATCTGCCAATCCTCGTCCCACTCCTCCACGGCCGCGGCAGCCTTTCCCAGAACATCGAGCTTGACGGCCCGCACCTTGCGGTAGACGGAGGCATAGTGCCTTTGTTGCCCGTCCACCCGCAGCAGGTCGTTCTCGATGGAAATGCCGAACAGGTTTTCGTTCTCTTTGAGGTAGGGGAGTATCAATTCCCAGTCGGCCGGCGTCAATGGGGCGACCTCGCCGCCGTTGAGTTGCTCTTCGACGAGGAGACGGTGCGGATCTCTGATAAAGATGGCACCGCCCGAGGCGAGCGAATAAAGATTAGAGCCGGGATAGGGGTTTTCCAGGGAAACCACCTTGCCGTCCAAATCGAATTCGATACCGTTCAGAATCACAAAGCCGCCGCCGTTCAACGGATCGCCGGCCATGAAGGACTCGGCCAGATAGTCCAGGCAGGTGCCGTTGATGACCACCCGCGGACGTCCGACGGCATTGATCAGCGGGCGGCCGGCGGCGTTGCCCAGGACATACACTTCGCCACCCTTGGCGCCGTACATGAAGGTCTGACCCACATCGCCGTAAATCACCAGCTTGCCGCGTTTGATGATCTGGGCCAACTGGTCCTGGGCATTGCCGTGAACATAAATTTCGAGCCCGTCGATGCCCGATGCCAGATAGTCGCCGGAGCTGCCGTAGACATCGATCCGCACCCCGTCGGACGCCGTGGACAGCCCACATCCGGTAAACCGCTGTCCTTTGTATCCATAGCAGATGAACTGCTTCCACCCCATGGCATAGGCGTCGCAGATCAGGCGCGCGTCGCAGGTGTCGCCCTCGGGTGGAAACCCTTTGGCATCGAGCACGCAAATGCGCTCGTCGCCCTGGGGGGGCCTCAGCGTGCTTCGGGTCTCCCAATCGATATGGCGATAGCGGCTTGGGCTGTTCGCATTCATCCTGGGCGAGGCCGCGAAAAGCGCGGTCAGGCCCTTTGCCAGGATGTCGAGCACCGAACTGCGTTTCTTCTCTCCGGTGCCGATGCGGCGGTCATGAAGAAAAGTCAGAAGCTCGATGGCCTTGGCTTTGGCGGTATCGTTTTTTGCGGACCGCGCCAGGAGCTCCGCGCACAGTTGCACCAGAGCAGCATACGGACAGGCAGGCAGCAACGCCTGGCAGCGGCGTTTCAAATCAGAAATGTCCGGGGCGGCCAGGCCGGCTTCCACCAGTGCGGCAATGTCGTCGGACGTTTCCGATACGACTAACCCTTGCGCCGGCCGAAAGTGGCTCTGGCCCTGGGGCGTGCGGACCACCTCGCCGAACTTGTTGGTGCAGATCAGCTCTTTGGAGCCGTCGCCCTTGCCGGCGTCCTTGACCGTGAACATGAAGGCGCCGCCGTCGGTGGCGCTGCCCCCCCGGGCGTTCCAATATCTGTCGGCCACCGGGCAAAAGCGGTCGTCTTCGGCGGCCAGGTTTTGCAGGGTTGCATCGATGGCCTGCTTTTCCGAACAGATCAGGCCGATTTGCACCGCGCCCTCCTGCAGGGCGAACACCTGGGGCCGCAACATGGCGGTATCCGTGATGCCGATGAGCTGGAAGAACTTTTCATAGGGATTGTTGCGGGCGATGATAAAAAACCACGGGCCGTCCGGCGAGGCGTGGATGTGGGCCGACTGGATACAACGGTAAATGCGCTGCTTTTCCGCCGACAATTGATCGAAGTCGTGCTCGGTGGTCGGCGCCATGGCCTCGATGATGTACTCCATGGGATAGCCGAAGGTGCGCTGCAGAAGATCCAGCAACAGCACGGACACTTCGGTATCCGTTAAAAACTGCGGATGGATGTTGTGCTGCTTCAAGTACTCGCTGACGGCGTGATAGTTGGCAAAATCGCCGTTATGCACCAAGGCCTCGTCCAGGCCGATGAACGGATGGGCGCCGCCCGGGTGCCAGACCCGCCCCTTGGTGGGATAGCGTTGATGGGCGATCCAGCCGTGGGCCTTGAAATCGTCGAGCAGATAATATTCGACGACTTTTTCGGCATAGCCCACGATCTTCAAGATCATCAAATTCCGGCCATGGGAGAGCACAAAGGCCTGCTTTTCTCCCAGCGAGGCGTAAAAACGCTGATTGATGCGAATGGAGTTCTGGAAGATGAATTCGTCTTCGGCCTTGGCCGGGGTCATATCCCCGAATCCGTTCTCTTCGACGAATCGGCCCAGAACATCTGGTTTAACCCGCACAAAGTAGCGCCACACATCGGGCGGCTTGACCTCCAGACCTTGCACATCGCGGTAGTCATCGACCGTGGGAATCCGCCCGGCCTTGTGGACTTCCAGAAAAGGCGCGATGAAGGCTTCTTCCACCTGCGGCCGGGCCGCGGGATCGAGCAGCGCCACCTGAAGCATGTAGTGGGAATCCAGAACGTCCTGGCTGACCCCCAGGCTCTGGGCCGACAAACCGACGGCGGCGATGCCGCCGCCTTTGCCGTTGCCGCGGTTGTGCATCTGTATGGAAGGTTCATAAATATGGCGCCCCCGAACCGGAACGGACGCAATGAATCCGGTGACCCCGCAACCGCCCTCT
>JAKAFO010000335.1 GCA_021819735.1 Deltaproteobacteria bacterium | reverse complement strand
TTCGTCGTCCACGATCAATACGCCGACCGCGTCAGGGGCCTGGCTCATTGCCCTCTCCTTCGTCATGGCTGCGCAGCGACTGAACGTAATGTTCCCACTCCATGGGGAGCAACTGCTTCTTCTTGTTATTGCATTCCTTGCAGGCCGGCACGACGTTGTTCTTGACGGTTTTGCCGCCTCGGGAGATGGGCACAATGTGGTCCATGGTCAATTCCCGGGCCGCCACCGCCCGCCCGCACCAATGGCAACTGCCCTTGGCGCAACGGCGCTTCCACCACTGGGAGGCGCGCAGTTCGCGGGCCTTGTGCTTCTGCGCCGCGATGTCAGAGCTCTCCAGATCGAATGCAAACGGTGTGATCCGGTCGTTTTTTGCCATAGCCACATTTCAAATCAAAAGGAAGGACGCGATAGGACACCACATCGACCCATCCTCGTTCCAAACCCGGGCATTCTATCGATAAAGGGGAAAAAATCAAGCTTTCTGATCGGCGGTTCTTTTTGCTTGACCCCTTTCCGCGGCAAGCGTCATAGTCCTATCAACTCGTGATTACACAACGGTTTTAGCTCTGCTGAGCTGTCTGGATGGCCCCGGCCGTGACAACTATTGTCGATGAGGTTCAGGTTTCGAGACGGCCGTCCGGAAAATCGTTTCCTGGAGTGTAAAGTTGAAAAAAACCATCTCGCTGCGCTGGTTCCTATCCTTGAATCTGGGCCTGGCGCTTGTGGTGCAATGTGCGGTGGTCGCCGTCTTGGCCTGGCATATCCTTTTGCCGCGGATGCGAACCGACATCGGGTTCCATCAGCATGCCCTGGCCCATGCCGTGGCCGGTGATGTTTCCACCCATGTGTTGGGTGGCGAACGTCAGTTGCGGGCCTTGGCCGAGTTTATCGGGACCCATCCCGATTTTCCCGATATCCACTGGAACGATCTGCTGGACGCCCAATGCGGCGATGGCGATATGTTCGAGGCCATTTATATTACCGATTCCCGCGACCAGGCGATTCAGGCCATCGGCCTGGCCCATGGCCTGCGCGCAAAACGCCGGGAGTCGATGGGCCTGGCGCTTTCCGAAGCCGGGATTTTGCCGCCAACGACCCAATCGCCGGGCCTGACTGCCTGGTCCGATCCCTTTTCGTCCACGGCCAGCGGCCGCATGGCTGTCGCCGTGACCATTGCGTTCGGCAAGCAGGCCATCGGCGGCGTTATCGCCATCGACCGGCTTTCCGAGTCGATTCGCGATTTGTCCGCCGGATCGGATGTCCAGACCTTGATCCTGGATCGTCAGGGGATCATCATTGCCGATTCCAAGGAGATCTGGCGGGGAGAGCCTTTCGATACGCGGCCGTTTTCGGAGGCGCGCGGCCTGCATGATGCCCCTCGCGTCCCCACGGCCTTCAACCTGCATGGCCGGTCCCTGGTGGGAACCCTCACCGCCATCGCCCCCATCGGCTGGACGGTGGTGGTCGCCCAGCATTCCCGGGCCGCCTACCAGCCCATCTGGTCGACCTACCTGACCCTCGTGCTCGGTCTGCTCATCGCCGTCCTGCTGGCCTTGGCCTTCGCCTGGTTGCAGTCCAATAAGCTGGTGCGGCTTTTTAACACTTATTCCGATCAGGCCCGCGCCATCTCCCAGGGGCACTACGATGTCCGGCGTCCAGAGGCCCGAACCAAGGAATTTTCCCAGCTTTCCGAAACCATGCAGCAGATGGCCCAGATGATCCGTCAGCGGGAGCAGCGCATCGTGGACAGCGAAAGCAACTTGAAGATCACCCTGGACTCGATCGGCGATGCCGTGGTCGCCACGGATCTTGAAGGCCGGGTGACGCGCATGAATCCATCGGCAGAGCGCCTGGCCGGCCGGCCCCTGGCGGAAGCCGCCGGCAAGCCGTTGGCCGAGATCTTCTCCATCGTCGACGGTCACAGCCGTCAGCAGGCGGCCGACCCTCTGAAATCGGTGTTGGCCCATGGCGAAACCGTGGCGTTGGGCAACGACACGCTGCTGCTTACCGGGAACGGCGGCGAACGCCGGGTGGCCGTGAGCGCCGCGCCCATCCGCGGTCTGGAAGAACGCATCGTCGGCGCGGTCATGGTGCTTCGGGACGTCACGGAGATCTACGCCAAGGAGCGGCAGGTCAGGGAGAGCGAACGGCTGCTCAAAAACCTGACGGCCAATGTGCCCCTCGTGGTTTATCAGATCCGCATCACGCCCGGCCGCGTTTTCAGCCTCGATGTCGTGAACCCGCAGGTGTCCAAAATCCTGGGGCTGGAAGTCGCGGCCGAAGAGATCCTACCGGCCTTCATCGCCAGGATTCCCGAAGAAGAGAAAGAAGCGCTGCTCTCTTCCGTTCGAACGGCCATCGACACGGTGAGCCCCTGGCATTGGGAAGGCCGCTTCCGCAAGTCCGCCGATGAGACCATCTGGTTCACGGGCGACGCGATCTGCCGGAAGCAAGGCGCGGAGATTGTCTTCTATGGCTTTTTGATGGACACCACCGAGCGCAAGCAGTGGGAAGGGGCCTTGCGGGAGAGCGAGCGTCGGTTCAAAGACCTTTTCAACGAAGCCCCGGTCATGTACGTGATCACCGAGAATCGAAACGCGGTCCCCTATGTGCGCGACGTCAACAACCTTTTCTTGAGCACCCTCGGCTATCAACGCGGAGAGGTTATCGGCACCCCCCTGGCCAATTACTACACCGAGGCCTCCCGGCACGAAGTATTCGAAAACGGCGGTTATCAAAGGGCGCTGCGCGGCGAGCATCTGGCCGAAGAGCGCGGCCTGGTCGCCCGCGACGGCCGCACGATCCCTACCCTGCTGCACACCCGGCCCGAATACGATCGTGCCGGCCGGATCGTCGGCACGCGGGCCATGTTCCTGGATATCACCCGCCGCAAGCGCGCCGAGCAGGAGAGCGAGCGGTTGGCCTCGGCCCTGCTGCAAGCCCAGAAGATGGAAGCCATCGGCACCCTGGCCGGCGGCATTGCCCATGACTTCAACAATATTCTATCCGCCGTGATCGGCTATGCCGACTTGTCGCTCAAAGAGGTGGAAAAGCAAACCCGCCTGCACATGAATTTGGAGCAGATCCTGGTGGCCGGGTTGCGGGCCAGGGATCTGGTTCAGCAGATTCTGGCGTTCAGCCGCCAGGAAGAGCGCGAACTTCGTCCGCTGCAGGTCGCGCCCCTGGTCAAGGAGGCGCTCAAACTGCTGCGCTCTTCTCTTCCCAGCACCATCGAGATTCGCCAGCAGGTCGCCGCCAACCTGGACAACGTGCTGGCCGATGCCACCCAGATCCATCGGATCATCATCAACCTGTGCACCAATGCGGCCCATGCCATGGAGGAAAGCGGCGGCCTGCTGAGCGTAGCGCTCGACCAGGTCACTTTGAGCGATCAGGATGTGCGCCTGCATCCGGGGCTGCGGCCGGGGGCCTACATCCGACTGAGCGTTCAGGACACGGGCCGGGGCATCGCTCCCGAGCATCTCACGAAGATCTTCGATCCCTACTTCACCACCAAACGCAAGGGCAAAGGCACGGGGCTGGGCCTGTCGGTGGTGCACGGCATCGTCAGCCATTACGGCGGCGCCATTTTCGCTTACAGCGAGCCGGGCCGTGGCACGATTTTCAATGCCTACATTCCGGCGGTAAAGCGCCCGGTGCGGCCGGCCGAACCCGAGGAGCCCCAACTGCCCACGGGCAACGAACACATACTGCTGGTGGACGACGAACCGGTGATCATCGAGGTGGGCCAGATGATGCTGGAGATGCTGGGATACAAAGTGACCGCCTGCGACGCCAGTGCTTCCGCCCTGGCCCTCTTTCAAAAGGACCCGAAAGCCATCGATCTGGTCATCAGCGATGTGACCATGCCCAAGCTGACCGGTGACCGGCTGGCCGCCGAAATGCTTCGGGTGCGTCCGGACCTGCCGATCATCCTATGCACCGGTTTCAGCGACAAGGTCGGCAGCCAAGCCGCCGCCGAGCTCGGCGTCCAAGCCATCGTGATGAAGCCCTTGATTCATAAGGATCTGGCGCTGCTGGTGAGGAGCGTATTGGACGAAGCCCGGGCGGGGCGATAGTCGAAAGATTGATGTCATGAAAGCCGCCGCATGGAAGGCTGAGGCGCTGTTTTCTAAAAGGCCTGGCAGGCATCTTCGACGGGCGCGGTAAGCTGCTTGCTTTTTACGATTTTGCCGGACTTCATATCGATTTGATGGGCAAGGCGCTTTGGGCCGCGTTCATCCACCACCGTTAACATTCCGTCGCAAACCGCGGGTTTTACGCTTCTCCAGTTGACTTCGACTTGCCATTGCTTCTGGGGAGAATAGCAGCACCCCAATTCGTTATCGGTCATCATCAGGGGGGCGGGCCGGCAGGCGACAAGGAATTCACTGCTGTGAACTACCATTGAATTCGGCTTCAGGCTGAATGCGGCCGGCTGCCACGCTTCTTTTGCGAAGACAAATACCTTTCCTTCCACATTCAGCAGATGCACCCGGTGGTCGAATTCAAAGAATTGTTTGGGGTCGATTGATTGCGGCCAGTAGTGGGGTTCGTCCAGTTTTTTGTCCACAAAGGCGATGCAAGGATAATTGGCACCCGCTTTATCGATTTTGTATCCGGCTAAAAAGATGCCGTCGTTAACGGCAAGTGCCTCGTAAACATTTTGCAATTGAGTCTGGATGACGTGTTGGTCAAGGGAAATCGAGCCGTCTTGACGCCATTGTAACCCTTCCCCGAGGCATGCTGGGAAGGGCAGCAGGCAGACCAGCAAAAATATCAGCAGCTTCTTAATATTTTTCATAATATTTGCGCACCACAAATCGTGTACCGGGTTTGAAAGCACCGACGGCGAAGAGACGGTCCCTATCGACGGGCCTCAGCCTCAGGCCTCAAAACGACCATGAACAATAATGACTTTCTGGTCCAACCTCAGTCGTTGGGGGCGCCCATTCGCTCGGCGATCCACCGCGAAAAATGATGCCATGGAAGAGCGGTGATGCCATATGGCAACGGTTGCCGATGCGGTACCCGGCACACCAGGATGCCGGGGACGCGGTCAGCTTGATTTCGATGGGGACGAACGTTGCGTTGGTCCGAAGGATCAGATCCACCTCAAGCCCATCGTAAGACCGCCAGTACCAGAGTACCGGTTTTAGACCGATATTCGTGAAGTACTTGACCGCCTCCATCACCATCAACTGCTCGAAAGCCCGCAGATCCCTTATGTTTCGAAGTTGCCGCACATCGCGTTCGATATAGGGCTGAAGGTAGGAGCGGAATCACAAAGCACTTTGATACAGATGCTGACATGTCTAAAATCCGATTTTAGATATGTCAATCTTTTAATATAAAAGGGTTATTGTTCAGCGGCGCGTTGCCAGCCAGGCCGACACTTGCTCTTCCAGGATGCGATAATATCCTTCCGACCCCCCCAGGCCGCTGCGGCCGAAGAAGTAGTTGATCTCGAGCATGAGCGGTTCGATGTGGCCCTGTTCCAGGCGGCGCGTGTCGAAGAGAAAATCGAAGCCGGCCAGTTGCAGGCCGCTGCGTCG
>JAKAFO010000334.1 GCA_021819735.1 Deltaproteobacteria bacterium | reverse complement strand
GTTAAAGCGCGTCCCCTCCAAAAAATTCATCACGGACACGGGTTGGGTCTTGAACTTTTCGCACTTTTTGCGGGTCGTTTCCATATCCTTGCCCCGCAGTTCGGGATGTTTTTCCAGAAATGACCGCGAATAGCGCTTTAGAAATGGAAAATCGAGCGCCCACCAGGCCATCCCCAGAATGGGTACCCAAATCAGCTCTTGCTTCAGGAAGAACTTGAGGAAGGGAATGCGCCGTTTGAAAATATGCTGCAGCACGAAAATGTCCGTCCATGAGCGGTGATTGCTGAGCACCAGGTACGAACCCGTGTTGCTAAGCTGCTCGAGCCCCTGGACATCCCACTGAATCCGACGGGTCATCCGAATGGTAAAACTATTGCCTTCGATCCATATGAAGCCGATCAGAATCAGCAGCCGAGAGAGGTGATGCTTTACGCCCGCATGGGGGACGATCATTTTTATGAAGGCAAACAGCAGTAAAGTCGACCCCCACCAGAGGGTGTTCAAACCGAACAAGAGAACCGTTATTGCGCCCAGCATGGGCGATGACCATCTTTTCAATGCCATAACCTTCCTCGTCAGCTCCTCGATTCATCTGTGGGCTTTTGATGCCTGCTGCCACCATGAGCCAGTAAGATAATGCCTCGCTACCGCTTGATGCGCGCTGCGAGCTGCGGCGGCACGAACGCAAGATCAGTGGCCTCGCGCACGGCCAGGTCGATCTGAAAATCCATGACATCCTGGGGCACGGGCAGTTGGTAGTTTTGCAGGCACGCCTGGAGCGCCTGGGGCGGGTCCAGGCCTTGGGTCTTGGCCACCCGGTACACCTTGACGCACAAAGCCTCGGCGGCGCCGGGCGTGAGCATTTCCGGGATAAGCGTCTCGATGATGGCGAACAACGCATCGCTGAAATTCAGATCCAGGCGTTTGGCGATGGCCTGGATCAGGGCGAATCCTTCCTTGCGCGTGAGCGTAGGAAAGAGCGGGATCTTCACATCCACCCGCCCGGGCCGCTTCAAATCCACTTCGATGAGGTCCGGACGACTGGAGGCCAGAATCCAGATGATCTTGCCACGGTTGTTGGTGTTGCTCATCTCCTCGGCGATCATGGAGTAGACCCGGCCCGAGATGCCCGAATCGCCGGAGGCGGCGTCCCGGCGGCCCAGGGCCTGGTCGGCCTCGTCCACGAAGACGATGCAGCGGCCCAGGGCATGCAGCAGGCGGAAGATCTTCTCCAGATTGCCTTCGGTGCTGCCCACCCACTTGTCGCGGAAGTTCTTCAACTTGACCACCGGCACGCCCGCCTCGCCGGCCAGGCACTCGACAAAGAAGGTCTTGCCGGTGCCCACCGGGCCGCACAGCAGATAGCCCATGGGCATGGCTTTAAGGTCGTTGCGGGCCCACAGGGCGACGTCCTGGCGCAGGGTGGCCTTGATCATCTCCAAGCCATACAGCGCATCCAGGGTGCGCTTGGATTCGATGAACCCGATGAGGCCGCCGTACTCCTGTTCGAGCAAACGCTTTTTCAAGGCCACGAGATTTTCAGGTTGAATCGCTTCGCGCTTGTATTGCGAGGCCTTGACCAGTTGTTCGATGGCACTGAGGCCGGCGCCCACCAACTGCTGGGAGAGCAGTTCCAGCCGTCCGCTGTAAGCTTCCAGAGCCTTGGTATAGCGCGGCTGCAAAAAAGCCAGGCTCTGGTGAATGGTGTCGGCATCGGGCAGGGGGATCTTGATCTTGCCGGCATGGATATTGTTGGCCAGCAGCGGATGCAGGTCGTTGAGGTTCTCGGTCAACAGGAAGGTGGCCACGGCGTGGGTGTTGATGAGCGAATCGTTGGCCCACTCGCGCATCAGCAGCACGATGGTGTTGGTTTCGTAGCTGAAGCCCATCTCCCGAGCCGGGGCGATCAGTTCGGCTGCCGGCAGCAGGCAGGCCACCTGGGGCGACTTTTCGCCCAGCCGGGAGAGGTTGCCGGTGTAGCGGAAGTAATGGGTCAAGGTCTCGACGGCCGCCTGGGGCGCCTTGGGCAGTTCGGGCGTCTTGCGCAGCTTCAGCCATTGGGCGAAGACATCGCCCCCCTTTTCCACCCGGATGCCGTTGCCCATGTCGTAGCTGAGCACAACATCGAAGGGCGCCAGCAACCCTTTGAGCAGATAGTCCCGCAGGTTGCCGATGGCCCCCTGGTCGCCGGCCGGAACGAGCATGCGGTCGTTGACATTGCCATAGAGAACAAACTGGTTGTTGGCGCCGCTCTCGTAGAGTGCCACCAGTTCCTTGGCCCAGGGCAGCAAAGGGGGGGCGGTTTGCTTTTCCATTTTTATTGTTCCGTTGCTTTCTGGGCCGGCCCCATGGCCTTCTCAGCCGGTTTGGCCGCGGCCGCGCCATTGCCTTCCAGGGCAATGCCCTCCTGGGCCGCGAAATCGGCCAGGGCCTGCTCGGCCAGGGCTTTTTGCTCGGCCTCTTTGATCTGGATGCCCGAAAAATCGATGGAATCCTTGGCCACCCGGGCCCGTCCGGCAGCCTTATCCCGCTCTTCGGTCACCATTTCGGTGAGCCGGTCCAACGTGTCGCCCGAACCACCGATGGTCGAGATCATGCCGGCCGACATCTCATGCAGTTCGGCCATGGCCTGCTTCATCTTCATGTCGGTGATGGAGGCTTTCAGGTTTTCGATCTTGGCGCGGGCGGCGTTGATGGCCACATCCCGGGCCTTGATCAGATTTTGATAGGTGGACTCGGCCTGTTCGAGCTGGGTGCGGTTTTCCCCCAACTCGCGCTGCACGGTCTGCAAGCGCATGGCATATTGGCCGGCCGCATCGCGGTTGCCAGCGCGCAGGTGGGCGCCGGTCTTGGCCCGCAGGTCGCGCTCCTCGGCCTCCAGCTTCTTCACCTGGGCCATGAGCCGCTCGCAAAGGCCGGCGTGGGAGGCCAATCCCTGGTTGTACTTGGCCACCTGCTCGCGCAGGTTCTCTTTCTCCAACTCCAACAACGCTTCGGGATTCTTCTTTTCGATGCCGCTGATGAACAGCCCCAAAACCCCTCTCAATAGATTCATCATCCTTGTAAACATGAGCGACCCTCCCCTTCTTAGCGATTGTTCTTCTCGAAAATCCCCACGGGCTTCTGGCAGCTTTTTTCAGCGACGGGGGCGGATTTTCTGCGCGAAACTCTTTTTTTCTATTAAGATTAAGCTCTTAGCATGACATCTGAAGTCAAGTCAACAATCAGTTGACACCCCTATACCTTCCCGGCATACTTGCTTGCACCAAAACGGCCTGGCCGCAACCCTTCGCAACGGATCCGCAGTCACCCCATGGGAGCCAAACGCTCGTATATCGCCGCCGCTTTCAATGCCCGTCCCCTGGGCATGCCCGTGCCGCCCAACTGGTTCGCCCTGGCGGCCTTCGCCCTCCTGGGCGCCCTGCTGCATCCCGGCCTCTGGTTGATCGGTGCCGGCCTCGAAGGGCTTTATCTGTGGGCACTCGCGCGCAACCGCCGTTTCCGCGCGGTGGTGGATGGCACCGCTGCCCAGAATGGCGCGGATTCCCGCCATACTTCCCTGCTGGCCAACCTCGACAAGGAAGCACGTCAGCGCCAGGCCGCCATCGAGCAGCAGGCGGGTGAAATCTGTGGGCTCTTGCAAGGCATCGGTTCCACCGAGGGCCAGATCGATGACGTGCGCCAGATGGCGTGGCTGCATCTCAAGCTGCTGGCCGCGCGCGCGTCGCTGCAACGGTTGGTCTCCGCCGGTGTGCGCGAAACCGCCGGCCTGGCCGACCAGGAACGGCGAATCGCCCAACGCCTGGCCCAAGGCGACGCGGACGAGGATCTGCGCCGCAGCCTGGAACAACAGCAGGTGGTGATCCGCGCACGACGGGAGGCCCATGCCGACGGCGCCCGGCGCAGTGAATTGATCGATGCGGAACTGGAGCGGCTGCGTCAGCAGGTGGCCCTGGTGCGCGAACAGGCGCTGCTGGCGGCGGACGAGCATGGCGCGGCCCAGTCGCTGGATGCCTTGAGCGCCTCGTTGAACGAAGCCAATCGCTGGCTCAAGGATCAGCGCGAGCTGTTCGCCGGCCTGGACGATCTGAACGACGCACCGCCGGCCGATCTGCTGCGTCCTGCCGCCATCGGCGGCCACGGTCCAAAAGTAAAAGCTTAGAGAATGGGTTTAGGAGAGATGCGAGCATGAAACATCACGCGAGAAGCAATCAAGTCGTCTGGCCGAGCCGCGCCCAAAGACTGCGCGGCTCGGCCGCGGGCAACCTCATCGCCATTGTGCTCTGCCTGGGGCTGATCGGCCTGGGCGTATATCTATGGATCGGCCGGCAACCCGCGACGGAGCCGCCTGTGCCGCCCCAGGCCAACGAGTCGGCGGCCAAACCCGACGCACCGAAGGGAGAGGCTCCCACCCCCATCGAACCGGTGGCCGGCACGCCCCCTTTGGAAGCGGCCGCCGCGTATGTGCCCAAAGACGGGGTTTGGCAAATCGATATCAGCGAATACGCCGGGTATGGCGGCCTGATCGTGGCCAATGGCGGCTTGGCGCCCAACCCCGAATCCATTTTCTCCAAGGAGTACGGCTTCAAGGTGAAGATCAGCGTGGGCGAAAGCGAAACCTGGTCGCCGCTGAACAACGGCCGGCTGGCGGCCATCGCCACCACCGCCGATGCCCTGGCGGTATTGGGACGTTCCTTCGAAGCCGTGGTACCGGCCCAGATCGGCTACTCCCGCGGCGCCGACATGGTGGTGGTGGATCGCGGCATCGCCTCGGTCAACCAGTTGGCGGGCAAAGTGCTGGCCGCATCGCAGTTCAACGAAAGCGAATTCTTCATCCGTTACCTGGCCCAAGAGGCCGGCGTGCCGGTAAAAGTGCTGCGCGATCTGGACGGACGACCGCAGGCAAACGAGTTGGGTCTGGTCTTCTACGAAGATGCCTTCGCGGCCTGCGATGCCTATGCCCACGAACTGGCCGGCGGCCGGCCGCGCCTGAACGGCTGCGTGGGCTGGACCCCGCGCACCGATGAAGTGGTCGAAAAATCAAAGGGTGCGGCCAAGGTGCTGGTGTCCAACCGCAACCTGCTGGTGATCGCCGACATCCTGGCCGTGAACAAAGGGCTGGCCAATGCCCATCCGGATAAGGTACGCGGCCTGGTGCATGGTCTGCTGGAAGGCAACCGCCGCCTGCGGGACGAACCGGACGCCCATATCGGCATCGTCGCCCAGGCCTTCGGTTGGAGCGAAGCCGAAACCCGCGATGAACTGACGCGCGTTCATCTGGCCAATTTGCCGGAAAATATCGCCTTCTTCTCCGGCAGCATCGACTCGGCCGGATCGTTCGGCGGCATCTTCCAATCCGCGATCCTGGCCTACGGCAGCATTATCCGCAACCCGACGGATGCCGGCCGCTTCGCCGACAGCGCCCATCTGGACGCCCTGGCCAAGAAAGGATTATTCGCCGGGCAGAAGATCGCCATCGCTCCCATCAAGACCGCCGCGGTGGCCGCCCTGGAAGGCGATCCCCTGCTGAGCAAGGATATCCGTTTCTTCTTCGAA
>JAKAFO010000333.1 GCA_021819735.1 Deltaproteobacteria bacterium | reverse complement strand
CAGCAAGGTGCGCGACCTGCTGGTCAAGCAGTACAGCCGCCGCAACGCGCCCACCTCGGTGGTCAAGGCGGCCGAGAACGCCCTGGACCCGGAAGTATTGACCATCGGTTTTGCCCGGCGCTTCGCCACCTACAAGCGCGCCAACCTGATCCTGCGCGATCCGGAACGGCTCAAGGCCATTTTGACCTCCAAGGAACGGCCGGTGCAGATTATCTTCGCCGGCAAGGCCCATCCCCAGGACAACGAAGGCAAGGAGCTGATCCGCAACATCATCCAGTTCGCGCGCCAGCACAACGTGGCCAATCACATCGCCTTTCTGGAAGACTACGACATGGGCATCGCCCGGCACCTGGTGCAGGGCGTGGATGTCTGGCTGAACACGCCCCGGCGGCCCATGGAGGCGTGCGGCACCTCGGGCATGAAGGCGGCCATCAACGGCGCCCTCAACCTGAGCATATTGGATGGCTGGTGGGATGAAGGCTATACGCCGGCCACCGGGTGGAGCATCGGCAGCGGCGAGGAGTATTCCGACCCCTCCTACCAGGATGCCGTCGAGAACCAGGCCCTCTACAATGTCTTGGAAAACGATGTCATCCCCTGTTTTTACAACCGCGCCTCGGGCAACATGCCTAACGAGTGGCTGGCCAAGATGAAGGCCTCCATGAAGATGGCCATGGCCGATTTTTGCAGCCACCGCATGGTCCACGAATATCAGCAGCGCTTTTATCTGCCCGCCGTGCAGCGCTACAAGGAGCTGATGGCCGACGGCGGCGCCGAAGCCCGGCGCCTGAGCGTGCTGCACAAGCGGCTCAAGGAGCTGTGGCAGCAGATCAAGGTCGGTTTGCCCGAGCGCGATCACGAAGGGCCCTTCCAAGTGGAAGACTCCTTTTCCGTGAGCAGCATTGTCGAATTGGGCGACCTCAAGCCCGAAGAGGTGGACGTGGAACTCTACTACGGCCGCATGAAGCGCACCGCCGAGCTGAACAAGGGCCAGACCCAGGAGATGGCCATGGCCGAAGACCTGGGCGGCGGCCGCTATCTCTATCGTTGCAACCTGGCCTGTCGGGATTCGGGCCGTTACGGTTTCACCGTGCGCGTGGTGCCCCATGCCGACGATTGGATACGCGTGACGCCGGGGTTGATTACCTGGGCCTAAACCGGCCACGCCGTCGCTGCCCGAACGATCTTCGTGTTCGCCCAAATAAACGTTCCAACCAGGCCTTGGGGCCGGATTGAAGAACTCCATGTCCATCAAACGAAGAATACCACGGGTGCTCATCGTCACCCCGGAAGTGACCTATCTGCCCGACCGCATGGGCAACCTGGCCCACTTTCTGACCGCCAAAGCCGGCGGCCTGGCCGATGTCTCCGCCGCCCTGGTCAGCGCCCTGTTCGAGCAGGGGGCCGACGTGCATGTGGCCCTGCCGGACTATCGCTCTATTTTCGAAGACCGCCTGGCGCCGTTTCTGCGCAAGGAGCGGCGCACCCTGCGGCGCGTCATGCCCAACGACCGCGTGCACCTGGCCCAGGACCGGGCCTTTTTCTACCTCAACCGGGTCTACTCCAATTATGGCGATCAGAATACGCACATCGCCCTGGCTTTCCAGCGCGAGGTGATCAACAACATCGTGCCGCGGGTGCGGCCGGACCTGATCCACTGCAACGACTGGATGACCGGTCTGATTCCGGCCATGGCCCGGGAGATGCACATCCCCTGCCTGTTCACGATCCACAACATCCATACGGTCAAGACCACCCTGGCACACATCGAGGATCGCGGCATCGACGCGGCCTACTTCTGGGATCATCTCTACTACATGCACTTCGCCGAATCCTATGAAGGCGTCCGGGAGTCCAATCCCGTGGATTTTCTGGTGAGCGGCGTGTTCGGCGCCCACTTCGTCAATACCGTCAGCCAGCACTTTCTGGACGAGATCGTCCAGGGGCGCCACGCTTTCATCGAGCCCCATTTGCGCCAGGAGCTGATCAACAAGGCCAATGCCGATTGCGCCACCGGCATTCTCAACGCCCCCGATCCGGCCTTCAATCCGCAGAAAGACACCTTTCTGGCCGCCACCTACAAGGCCAAGGACCACGCCAAGGCCAAGCAAGCGAACAAACGCAGCCTGCAGCGGTTGCTGGGGCTGATCGAAGACGAGAAGGCGCCGCTCTTCTTCTGGCCCTCACGCCTGGACCCGGTGCAGAAAGGCTGCCAACTGCTGGCCGATATTTTCTACAAGACGATTTCCGACTACTGGGAGCGAAACCTGCAAGTGGTGTTCGTGGCCGACGGTCCCTTTCAGCAGGTGTTCCGCAACATCGTCAACCAACACGAATTCCACTCGCGCGTGGCGGTATGCGATTTCAGCGAAGACCTGGAGCATTTGACCTACGGCGCAGCGGATTTCGTGTTGATGCCGTCGCTCTTCGAGCCGTGCGGGCTGCCCCAGATGATCGGGCAGATCTATGGCGCCCTGCCCGTGGCCCACGAAACCGGCGGCATTCACGACACGGTGACCCCTCTGGATGCGGCCAACGACCGGGGCAGCGGTTTTCTCTTCAACGTCTACGATGCCAACGGTCTGATGTGGGCCATCGACCAGGCCATGGAGTTCTACCGGCTGCCGGCCGATGTCAGGGCTCGCCAGGTGGCCCGCATCATGCGCCAGGCCATGGAGACATTCACGCACTCGGTCAATGCGCGCCAATATATCGATCTTTACGAACGGATGCTGGAAAGGCCTTTGCTGACGTGATCGCCATGGCAAACCCCTCCGAAAAAAAGCGCCTGGAGCTTTTTCTATCCTCCGACGCCTATCTATCGTCCTATCGTGAGGTCATTGCCCGGCGCATCGCCCGCATCGCCCGGGCCGCCCGCCAATTGACCCCCAAAGGCAAGACGCTGGCCGATTTCGCTTCCGGTCATGAGTACTACGGTCTGCATTTCGATGCCCAAGGCTGGGTGCTGCGGGAATGGGCGCCAAACGCCACGGCCATCCATCTGATCGGAGAGCTGAGCGACTGGGGGCTGCGCGCGGATTTGGCCCTGACGCGCATCGACGCCAACGGCACCTGGGAGCTGCGGCTGCCGGCCGACCGCCTGCGCCACCAGGATCTGTACCGCCTGCATGTGCAATGGCCCGGCGGCGGCGGCGACCGCATTCCGGCCTGGGCCCGGCGCGTGGTGCAGGACCCGCGTACCTTGATCTTCAACGCCCAGGTGTGGCGGCCGCCCATGCCCTATGCCTGGCGCCTGCCGCGCTTCGAGGCCCCGGCCGGCGCCCCCTTGATCTACGAAGTGCATGTGGGCATGGCCACCGAAGCCGAGTCGGTCGGCACCTATGCCGAATTCACGGCCCAGGTGCTGCCGCGCGTGGTGGCCGCGGGGTACAACACCCTGCAGATCATGGCCATTCCCGAACACCCGTACTACGGCAGCTTCGGCTACCACGTCTCCAACTTCTTCGCCGCTTCGTCCCGCTTCGGCACGCCCGACGAGTTCAAGGCGCTCATCGACGCGGCCCACGCCGCCGGGGTGCGGGTGCTCATCGACCTGGTGCACTCCCATGCCGCCAACAACGAGGTGGAAGGCATCAGCCGTTTCGACGGCAGCGAGTATCAATTCTTCCACCAGGGCGATCGCGGGCGGCACATCGCCTGGGATTCGCGGCTCTTCGACTACGGCAAGCCCCAGGTGCTCCATTTTCTGCTCTCCAACTGCCGCTACTGGCTGGACGAGTTCCGGGTGGACGGCTTCCGCTTCGACGGCATCACCAGCATGCTCTATCTGGATCATGGCCTGGAAAAAGCGTTCACCGGCTACGACGATTACTTCAATGCCAACGTGGACGAAGAGGCGCTGTGCTACCTGGCCCTGGCCAACCAGGTCATCCACCAGGTGCGGCCCGATGCCGTCACCATCGCCGAGGATGTCAGCGGCATGCCCGGGCTGGCGCGGCCCTGGACAGAAGGCGGCATCGACTTCGACTACCGCTTTGCCATGGGCGTGCCCGACTACTGGATCAAGCTGATCAAGGAGACCCGCGACGAGGATTGGCCCATGGGCACGCTGTGGTGGGAACTGAACAACCGTCGCCACGACGAGCGCACCATCTCGTATACCGAATCCCACGACCAGGCCCTGGTAGGCGACAAGACCTTGATCTTCCGGCTCGTCGACGCCGCCATGTACGACCACATGAGCGTGGACGACGACAATTTGTCGGTGGTCCGCGGCATCGCGCTGCACAAGCTGATCCGTCTGATCACCCTGGCCACGGCCGGCCACGGCTATCTGAACTTCATGGGCAACGAGTTCGGGCACCCTGAGTGGATCGATTTTCCGCGCCAGGGCAACAACTGGTCCCACCATTATGCCCGGCGCCAGTGGTCGCTGGTGGACAATCCGCGCCTGCGCTATCGACAGTTGGACCGCTTCGACAAGGACATGATCGCCCTGGCCCGCGCGCATAAGGTGCTGGCCTCGCCCTGGGCGCACCATCTGTGGGAGCACAACGACGACAAGATTTTGATCTTCGCGCGCGCCGGACTGATCTGGGCCTTCAACTTTCATCCCACCCAATCGTTTGCCGACTATCGTTTCCCGGCCCCGCCGGGCCGTTACCGCATCGTCCTGGATTCGGATGCACCCCAATACGGCGGCCATGGGCGCGTGGACCCCGAGCTGCCCCATCTGACCCTGCCGCCCGCGGCGGCCGACCAGCCCCATCGCCTGAGCCTTTATCTGCCCAGCCGCACGGCCCTGGTGCTGGCGTCGGAGAAGTAAAGCCCCGATCAATATTCTTATCGATCAGCTATTTTTATAAATCTGGAAGAAGCGCATGACCTTCTTGACGTAATCTTCGGTCTCTTTGTAGGGCGGGATGTCGTTGTAGCGTTCCACGGCGCCGGGGCCGGCGTTGTAGGCGGCCAGGGCCAATGGCAGTTGGTAGTTGAAGCGTTCGAGCATGGAGCGGAAATAGCGGGTACCGCCCATGATGTTCTCCCAGGGATCGAAGGGGTCGTTGATGTTCAATGGACCGAAGTTGTCGGGCATGATCTGCATCAGGCCCATGGCCCCCTTTTTGGACACGGCCCGGGGATTGAAGTAGGACTCCACGTGAATCATCGCCTTGAGCAGGAAGGGGGAGATGCCGTGCAGCCGGGCCGCTTCGCCGATGACATCGTCATAGCTCTCGATGCTGTACCAGGTGCGCGGCGCCTCCGGCGCCACCCGGGGCGTCTCCTTCATGTAGACTTTGTAATTGCTGGAGGTGGGGGTGTTGGTGAAGTGCATGACCCCCTGGTGATCCACGTAGACATAGATGTCGGCCCGGGCCTGCCGGCCGACGGAAAACGTCAGCCCCAGGACGATCAGGATGCCCAGCCAGTGTTTCACCTGTCGCTTCGGTGTCATCGATGCGCGCCCGTCCTGGTTTTGATGCCTTGAAAGCCGCGTGCTTCGGGACCCGGGGAAGCACAACCGGTCTTTACCGACTTATCGTCCTTTGGCGCAATAAATTGAGCCGAAAATTCTTGAGCAAAAAACATGCCCTTCCT
>JAKAFO010000332.1 GCA_021819735.1 Deltaproteobacteria bacterium | reverse complement strand
ACCGGCTACCCCCGAGGATGAAGTACCTGATGACTGCTTGTGTACCTCATCTGGAGGTATTTGTCCAGATTTGTTTGTAGCTACTTAATAATGTTTTAGATACCGGTCAGAATAAAATCACCCTGGGGCGCGACCTAATGCGACTTGACCGCGTCGTGAACCGCTGCTATGGATAGTGGGCCTGCATCGAAGCGATCTCCCGGCTGGTGGAGCGGTTAGCGGAAGAACCGGAAGGTATTTCCCCGACAAGAGACTTATCATTGGCAGCAAACATTAGGACCCAACTATCATCGGTAGGGCGCATAAGCAACGCTGGATCGAAATGGGCCACGCCGATGGGACTCGTCCATGAGTGCGTCATCCGATAACAGCCAGAACGGCCGGGTTCAAGTGGAGGAGCCGGCGCTTGGGTCCGGCCGGTCCAAGGGCGGCAATCTGCCCGAGCGCTATACCGTCAAAGCCAACGGCCAAGATCGGGTCTTGACCTGCCTCGAGGCACCCAACATCAACGTGCATATCGAGGCCGGACTCTCCTTTTCGGCTTCCATCGCGAAGAAATCCCCCTCCGGCACCATCTTCGTGGACGGCGTGGCCCAGTGCGAGCCGTTCATGGATCACGAACGCCAGGTCTACAACCTCGACCACCACGAAGGCTGCGTGCGGTCGTTTACCCTGTCCGCCTGCGAACAGGCCCTGGTGCTCTACATGAAGGGGCTCGACCTGCAGAACCGGGAGTGGAATATTTTCGCCAACGAACCGGACCTGGATACGCTCCTGGCCATCTGGATCATCCTCAACCACGCCCGCATCGCCCGCCAGGACGCCACCCAGCAGCGGCTGCTCTACGCCCTGGTGCGCTACGAAGGCATCATCGACGCCCTGGGCCTGGAGCTCAAGGATCTGAGCGCCCTGCCCCCAGAGCTGATGCGCAAGATCCAGCGGGTCATCGACCATCTGCGCGGCGACGAGATCGCCTTGAAAAAAGAGGGCCGCTGGGAAAAAGCCGACTACCTCACCTATACGGCCGCCATTTTGCACAAGATCGATCAGATCTTCTACAAGCCCAGCGATTTCGCCGATTACTTCGGCGTGGAGGAGCTGGCGCGCATCGATCTGACCGATCAGCGCATTGCCGCCGTGGTCGAGGCGGATATGGGCATCTACGAGATCGAGCCCCATCTCAACAAGCTGTACGGCAACCGCTTGGGCGTCGTCTTCCTTAAGAAAGGCCTCAAGAACTACACCGTGCGCCAGATGGACATGTTCATGCCCATCACCCTGGATGAAATTTACGAACGCCTCAATTTCGTGGACCGGGCCGTCAAAAACCGCACCTTGACCAACAAATGGGGCGGCGCGGCCGACATCGGCGGCTCCCCCCGGGAAAGCGGCACGCGCCTCTCCCCGTCGGAAATCGTCCAGGCCTGCCAGGAAGCGGTACGCAAACCCGATCTGGCCCAAAAGACCTACCGCTTCAGCCTGACCGCCGCGCTGGCGGCCTTCATCGTGCTGTGCGCCCACATCGTACACCTGATCTGGAATCCGGCCGCCTGGTTGGGGATGCCGACCCTGCATCCGCTGTTGGCCGATCCACATTTCGGATTGGTGCTGAGCTTGCTGCTCGCCTCGGGCCTGAGCCTGGCCCTGGTGGTCGACGGCCGGGGGTGGCAATATGGCTGGACCCGTCCCATCGGCGGCCAGTGGTGGGTCTTTTTGCCGGCCGTGCTGGCCGGCGGCGTGGCCGGCGGAGCCTGGGCCCCGACCGCCTGGACCGCCACCAAAGAGTGGGACTTCATGATCGCGCTGGGTCTGGTGGGCATGCCCCTGGCCGTCGAAATTCTTTTCCGGGCGCTGACCCACGGACTGTTGGCCCAATACGGGCGCATCCAACGCTACGACACCCGCTGGTTCATCTCCTGGCCCAATCTGGGCAGCACCTTGCTCTTCATGGGGTTTGCCCTTTCGCTTTTGCTGTGGGGCCAGGGCCCGTTCACGCTGAACACCCTCAAAATCGTTTCGTGTCTCTTGGGCGCCCTGCTGATGGGCCTCTCCCTGGCAATGGTCCGGGAGCGCTCCCAAAGCATCTGGCCGGCGGTCGGCTTTCATATGCTGGCCAGTGGTGCCGCTTTTTTAATGCCCCTATTCCTTTAGCGCGCGTCATTGAAAGCCGATATATTAATCCTCCGGCGCAGTCGGAGAACGTTCTTTTTGACATCAAACCGGTTTTGCACTTATAGTACCGAATTAAAATACAAAATTAGTGGCAAAACCGTCACAGGCGCCACAGCAGGGGCGGCGGGGTACGGTCTGGCTCAACCCACAAGGAGCAGGGTGCATGGATCAACGGTTGATCGAGGAAATTCTGACCGGTGACAGCGATGAGATTGCGGAATTAAAGGCCAATCTGCCTGTTTTGGAAGGGTTTATCGCCCTGGCCCGCGAACTGGATGCCTTACCGGAGATCAGCAAGCGCTTCTACGAGGAGTCCCGCAGTCTCTATCAGGCCACCTGTACCGACCGCAAGATTGCGGACCTGGAAGCCTTGCTGACCAAATACTTCGGTCCGCCGGTCAAACCGGCCGGAAAACCGCTGTCCCGCAAGCTGCGCAAGAATTCTTCGATCAAATATCTGGGAGGGGTGGAGAACGACCAGTCCCTGTTTTTGCTGCCGCTCAAAACCGGCGAATTTTACGGCGCCTTGTGGCCCTGGCGGCGCAACAAGGCCAAGATCGAAATCCACATGGGCTACTGCTCCGACTGGATCGTGGATGACCACTATCACCAGCTGGAGACGCTGGTCAAACGCTGCCTGAGCCAGGGGGTCATGCAACAGGTGAACAACGGCGTGGGCGGCCAGATCCATGGCATCAGCCTGCCCTCGTTTCTGCAGATGGCCGAGATGGAGCAATCCTCGCTGACGCTGCGCGTGAGCTCCGCCGGCCGGGCCGGAACGCTCCATGTCCACCAGGGCCAGTTGATTCACGCCGAAACGGAAGCTTTTGCAGGCTGCGACGCGGCCTACCGCATCATCAGTTGGGACAATACCACCATCGAAATGGTGCCCGCCGATCTCTCCAAAACAGACACCATCAAGCAGCCCTTGATGCAGGTGCTGATGGAGAGCCTGAAGATCAAAGATGAAATCACCGGCCCCAGCGAGCAGCCGCCGGCACCGCCCATGCCCATGGAGCGCCGCGAACGGCCGGCGGGCGCGCCGCCCAAGCGCCTGGTGCGCCTGGAACGCGCCCCCGAGCCCAAGATCCGCAAGGCGGGCTTACGTTTGATGACCCTGTTCGCCATCGCCTTGGGAATCTTCACCGTCCTGGCCACCTTGGCCGTGATCGGCTTCTACATCATGGAAAACCAAAACGTCTCGGACAAATACTACAAAGTGCTCGGCCAGGTGGAGGAAGCCGCGGCCATCGAGCAAAAGATCGAACTGCTGCAGGAGTATTTGCGCGACAACCCGGCCACGACCCATTCGGCCGAAGTCAAAGGGCGACTGGAACAGCTCGAACAAAGCAGGGAAGATCGCGATTTCGAGCAGACCATTCTTAAGATCAGCTCCCTGCCGGTGGACGAGCAGTACGAACAGAAAGCCGTCAGCTTATACGGCGACTTTCTGGAAAAGTATCCCAACAGCAGCCACCAAAAGCGCATCGTCTCTTCCATGAGCGACATCAAGAATCTGGTGGATCAATACTACTACGAAGAATTGAAGCGCGCCGCGCGCATGGATTTCAGCCAGCGCCTGCTAGTGTACAAAAGCTACCTCAAGCGCTTCCCCTCGGGCCGCTACCAGGCCGACGTGGACACCCTGATCAACGAAATGGCCCAGCAACACCTGAAGTACCTCAAGACCGAAGATGCCAAATGCGAACAGACCCAGCGCTGGGAACCGTGCGTGCAGCGTTACGAAGCCTTCATCGCCGAGTTCCAGGGAATGCCCCTGGCCGAAGCGGGACGCCAAATGCTGGCCGAGTTGCAGGACAAGCGCGACCTGATCCGACTGCACAAGCTCAAAAACGAGGCCGGCACCGATTATGAAAAGATCACCCAGGCCTACCGGGAATATCTGGACACCCATCCCGAAAGCACCCAGCGGCAGCTCCTGGAAACCGAGCTGGTCGATCTGAACAAGAACCTGGCCCTCCAGCGCCAGTGGCAAACGGTTCAGGCCTATGCCACCAATCCCGGCAACAGTTTATACGAACGCACGCAGCGGCTGGACCGCTATCTGCGCGACAACATCTCCGGCCCCTATACGGGCAAGGCCCAGGAGCTGATGAACGAGCTGGAGGCCCAACGCCAGTCGTCCCTGAAGCAACAGAAAGACAAGGCGCGCCAACAGGAAGAAGAGGCCCGGCTTCAGCGCGAGCAGGAAAAGAAAGCCCAGCAGCAGCAAGTCGCGGCCCGGGCGCGCGATGAACTCACCCGGCAGTTGAGTGCGTCGAAGCGTTTTAAGGTGAACGGCGACGGCACCTTCACCGACAGCACCACGGGGCTCACCTGGAACCTGCTGGACACCCATCAGGAGCTGGGCGGGTGCCTGGATTACGCGGCCGCCCAACAATATATCCAGTCCCTGGCCGTCGGCGGGTTCGGTGACTGGCGGCTGCCCAAGGCCAGCGAGCTGGGCTCCCTCTATAAACAGAAGCCCTTCTTCCCGGCCAGCGGCGCCCAATGGTACTGGAGCGCGGAAGCCTATACCCGGGGCTATCACGATGTGGTGGATGTGGTCACGGCCAAACCCGAAACCGTCTTCCAGCGCCAGCAACGGCGCCAGGACCAGTGCGGCAGCGTGCGCGCCGTGCGGCCCTGACCCCGCGCAACCGAATTGGTTTTTGATTGAAAAGTGACACGGAACATACTATAGCGGGCAAAAATTTTCCGAGTTCGCCACGAGGGGGGTCGAAGATGCGCAAGAATTTGTGGATTGCGGCGGCAGCGTTAATCGGGTTGAGCCTGGTATGGGGAACGGTTTGGGCCGCGGAAGTCGAAATGTGCGTACCCATGGGAACCATCACCCTGGAGCCGCTTTCGGCCGAAGCCAAACGGGTTTCCGTGGAGTTTCCCCATGCGGTCCATTTCGGCTACAGTTGCCAGCAATGCCACCACACCTGGGATCGCGAATCGACGATCAGCGGCTGCAGCACCCAGGGCTGCCATGACCTTGCCGAACTGCCCAAGGGCGAGGATGGTCGACCGTCCAAGGATGCCGCCTTGCAGGCGCGCTACTTCAAAAACGCTTATCACAGCATGTGCATCGGCTGCCACAAGGCGGTCAACCAAGAGAACCGCAAACTCCAGGCGACGCGCATCCCTACCGACCAGAAACTGTCGGCCAGCGGTCCGACCGGATGCATTCAATGCCATCCGACGGAATAGAACGAGTTCCAAACACTGCCGGATAGAAACAAACAAAAACCTGCCGCCTCAGGGCGACAGGTTTTTTTTACGGCTTTAATCGGGGCCGACGGGCGATCAGTTCGATTTGGAATCGGAACGCTCGGGCGCCGAGGTCAGAATCCCCCGGTTGAAAATTTCATAGGCCAGCTTGAGCGTGGCTTTCAGAT
>JAKAFO010000331.1 GCA_021819735.1 Deltaproteobacteria bacterium | reverse complement strand
TACGCACCGGCGTGCGGGCATCGGCGGTCACGGTGGCCGTGGCCGATACCGGCTGCGGCGTCCCGGCGCACGACATCGAAACCATTTTCAACCCCTACCACACCACCAAACCCCACGGCATGGGCCTGGGCCTGTCCATCTGCCGCTCGATCCTCCACCGCCATCAGGGCCGTCTGTGGGTCGAAAACAATTCCGACCGGGGCGCCACCTTTTATTTCACTTTGCCCCAGGCTTGAGATATGAAGGAATATGACCCAGGCAGCGAATATCCATACGCCGTCGCCGACGGTGTTCGTGGTGGACGATGACGAGGCGGTGCGCAAGGCCCTGGCACGCCTGCTCAAATCCACCGGCTACGCGGTTCGCGACTTTGCTTCGGCCGAGACATTTCTATCCTGCTGGACGGAAGATCCGGCCCCCGGCTGCCTGCTGCTCGACATCTCCATGCCCGGCCTGGACGGGCTCCAACTGCAACAGCACCTGAACGGTTCCGATTACACCCTCCCCATTGTCTTCATCACCGGCCATGGCGACATTCCCTCCACCGTCCAAGCCCTCAAAGCCGGCGCCGTCGATTTCCTGCCCAAGCCCGTGAACGAAGCGTCGCTGCTCAAGGCAGTGGACGAAGCCCTCGGGCGGGATCACCGCCAGCGCAGCGAACGCACCGAACGCGATCGGCTGGCCCGGCGTTTCCAAACCTTGACACCGCGCGAGCGCGAAGTGATGGCCCTGGTCGTGGGCGGGTTGGCCAACAAGCAGATCGCCGCCGTCCTGGGCGCCAGCGAAAAGACCATCAAAATCCACCGCGGCCGGGTCATGGAGAAGATGCAGATGCACTCCGTGGCCGATCTGGTGCGCGCCGCCCAGAAACTCGACATCGTTGCCGGCTAGGTTCGGGCACCCGAACCGGGTTATGACATAAGACCAAGGTCCTATTTTCACACCGCCCGCCGCTCTGATAGGAGGGAGAATGGCCGAAAACTCCCAAGAACCGCGACGAATGCATTCATTCCTGCCCAGGGGCCGCTTCACGCAACTGCTGCTCCTGCTGCTGGGCATGCTGGTGCTCGCGCCCCTGCTCGAAGCGTTCCTGCACCTTAGATTGTTGGAAGATGCGTTTCTCACGGCCGTGTTCATCTACGCGACCTATGCCTTCAGTCGCAACAAACGCTTGCTGATCGCCGCGGTCTGTCTGGCGTTGCCGGCCATCGCCCTGACCTGGCTGACGCCCCTCGCCCACCTGCGGTGGTTGTCGATTCTGGGCGCGCTGTGCGACGTGGCCTTCATCCTCACCGTCACCGTCGCCATCCTGGCGCACATCTTCAAACAGAAAGACGTGAGCGCCGACGTGATCGCGGGGGCCATCGTCGTGTATCTGCTCATGGCGCTGATGTGGGCGCAGATCTACTGGGCCCTGGAAATCATCCGCCCCGGGCAATTCGGCATCCCGGCCGGGGATGGGCCGATCGCCCCGGCCCTGCTGCGGTATTTCAGCCTGGTGACCATCACCACCGTGGGCTATGGCGACATCACGCCGCTGACCCCCGTGGCGCGGGCTTTCGCCAACCTGGAGGCGGTCATGGGCCAGCTCTACCTGGTGATCCAGGTGGCCTGGCTGGTGGGCATGCATGTCACCATGAAATCCAAACAGGATTTAATGGATAGAAAGAGCTGATTCCAAAATGAAAGGAGCGCCGATGACCCGCATCGCATCCGTTCCACGCTGCTGCCTCGCGATGGCCCTGGTCCTCGTATTGACGACGGCCTTGGCGCCATGGGGCTATGCGCAGACCGAGGAGAAACGCCTGTTCAAGCCTGAGGAGCTGGAGCAGATCGTGGCGCCCATCGCCCTGTACCCCGACCCGCTGCTGGCCCAGGTGCTGATGGCCAGCACCTATCCGCTGGAAGTGGTGCAGGCCGAACGCTGGCAGAAGCAGAACAAAGATCTCAAGGGCGACGGCCTGAAAACGGCCCTGGACAAACAGCCCTGGGACGCCAGCGTCAAATCCCTGGTCAACTTTCCGGACGTGCTCGCCATGCTGAGCGAAAAGCTCGACTGGACCCAGAAGCTGGGCGACGCCTTCCTGGCCCAACAAAAAGAAGTCATGGAGACGGTCCAGACGCTGCGCAAGAAGGCCGAGGCCGAGGGCAACCTGGAGAGCACCAAAGAGCAGAAGGTGACCAAACAGGAGGATAAGATCGCCATCGAGCCGGCCGACCCCCAGGTCATCTACGTGCCGGTCTACAATCCCACCGTGGTGTACGGCGTCTGGCCCTATCCGGCCTATCCGCCCTACTACTACCATCCGCCGGCCTATGTCTATCCGCCCGGGGGGATGTTCCTCTCTTTCGGCATGGGCGTGATGTGGGGCGCGGCCTGGGGGCACTATGCCCACGGCGGCTGCAACTGGAACAGCGGCGACATCGATATCGACATCAACCGCAATACCAACATCAACCGCGGCGACCGGAACACCAACATCAACCGCGGCGACCGGGTGACGCCCCAGGGCGGCCGCCAGGGGCAAGGCCAGGGCCAGAAATGGCAGCACAACCCCGAGCATCGCCAGGGGGTCGCCTACCGCGACCAGGCCACGGGACAGAAGTACAACCGCGCCTCCACCCGGGATTCGGTGCAATCCAGGGAGAATTATCGCGGTCATGCCGACCAGGGCCGCCAGGACTTGGCCCGGGGCGGCGGCGATGCCACCAAAGGACGCACGGACGGCGCCCGGCCGAGCACCGCGGACAACCGTTCCGCCGGCCGGGATTATTCCGGCCAGCGCGGCGACGCCTTTGCGGGCATGGACCGCGGCGGCAGCACCACCCGCGACTACAGCAGCCGCGGCAGCGCCAGCCGTCAAAGCATGTCCGGCAGCCGCGGCGGTTACGGCGGCGGGGGTGGTCGCGGCGGCGGGGGTCGCGGCGGCGGCAGGAGGTAACCATGACCCAAAGGGAGAAGCACACCATGCATCCATTGCGCTCGATCGCCAAAGCCCTGCTCGTCTGGACGGTCATCGTCGGCGCCTCGGCCGCAACCGCGGCAGCGGATCAACAAGGCTTCGCGACGCCCGAAGCGGCGGTGCAGGCCCTGGTGGCCGCGGCCCGGAACTATGACGAGCCGCAACTTTTATCCATTTTCGGGCCGGCCGGCAAAGAGCTCTTCTTCTCCGGCGACCCGGTCGTCGACCGGCAGCGCCTGGAGAAGTTTGTCCGGGCCTATGACCTCAAAAATGCAATCGCACCAGACGGCGGCCGAATGGTCCTGAGCATCGGCCAAAACGAGTGGCCCTTTCCCATTCCCATGGTGCCATCGGGCGCCCAATGGTTTTTCGATACGGCCGCCGGCAAGGAAGAGCTGCTGAACCGCTGGATCGGCGAGCATGAATTGAGCACGATCCAAACCCTGCTGGCCATCGTCGATGCCCAGCGGGAATACGCCATGCAGGACCGGGACGGCGACGGCCTGAGGGAATATGCCCGGAAGTTCGGCAGCGATCCCGGCCAGAAGAACGGCTTGTTTTGGGAAACCCAGCCGGGCGAAGCGCCCAGCCCCCTGGGCGAGCTGGTGGCCGAGGCCTGGGCCGAGGGCTATTCCCGCAAGGGCGCCCAGGGCCCCATCCCTTATCATGGATACTACTTTCGCATGCTCACGCACCAGGGACCGCACGCCGCCGGCGGGCCTCTGGACTATGTCGTCCAGGGCCACCTGATCGGCGGATTCGGCGTGCTGGCCTACCCGGCGACCTACGGCACCTCGGGGGTCATGAGCTTTATGGTGAACCATGAGGGCCTGATCTACGAAAAGGATCTGGGACCGGCCACTGCCAAAATCGCCCCGGCCATCGAGGCTTTCGATCCGGACCGGACCTGGGAGAAGCATTAACTCGAGGGGTGAACACTTGTCGCACCTGCCCGCCCGCATTCACATCGTCGATGATGACCCGTCCGTGGCGCGGGCATTGAAGCGGCTGCTGTGCTCCTGGGGCATGCAGGCCCGTACCTTCAGCTCCGGCAAGGCCTTTTTAGCGGAGCTGAGCGCTTGCCGGGAGATCGATTGCGCCGTGCTCGATGTGCGCATGCCGGAGATGACCGGCTTCGAGGTTCGGCGGCGGATGAAGCAGGCCGGCTGTCAGATCCCTATCATATTCATCACCGCCAACGAGGCGCCGGAGATCGAAACCGAGGCGCTGCAAGGCGGGGCGGTGGGTTTCTTGCGCAAACCGTTCAGCGACCAGGCTCTGGTGGATCTGATCCACCGGGCATTGGGGCGGACCCTTTAATGGAGAGAATTCGATGAAGCCTAAGAAATCGGCGATCCTGGTTATGGCTTGCTGCCTTTTGATCGGCGGCGCGCTGACGACGGCCTGGGCCGATGGCCTGTCGGATGCCCGCCGCCGGGGCAGCTTGCGGGTCGGCGTCAAGACCGATTTTGCGCCCTTTGGCTACGAAGCCCCCTCGGGCCAGATCCTGGGCTTCGACGCCGATATCGCTCGCTACCTGGCGCGGGCCCTGCTGGATGACGAGGCGGCGGTCGAACTGGTGCCGGTCACCAGCGGCAGCCGCATCCCGTTGCTGTACAGCGATCTCATCGATGCGATCGTCGCCTCCATGACCATCACCGGCGACCGGCGGCGGGTGCTGGATTTCTCCCAGCCCTATTTCGTCACCGGCTCACTGCTGCTCACCCTCAAGGACAGTCCCATCCGGGGGGTGCAGGATCTGGCCGGTCAACGGGTGGCGGTGGTCAAGGGCGCGGTCCAGGCAACGGACCTGCCGATGATCGCGCCAAAGGCCCGCCTGGAATTCTTCGACAGCCTGCCCGAGGCGCTGCATGCCCTGCGCGCCCGCAAAGTGGAGGCCCTCTGCCAGGACGATATCGCCCTGCTCAATGAGGCCCGCGTGGACGCCAATCTGAGCATCGTGGGCAAACCCTTCCTGCCGCGGCCCTATGCCATCGCCGTGCGCAAGGGCGAAGCCAAGTTTCTGGCCTGGATCGATGCCCAGTTGGAAAAGATGAAAGAGGACGGCACCCTGCAGCAGTTGCGGCGCAAACATTTCAGTGAGCTGGAAGCCGATCTGATGCCCCTGCCCTAAACGGCGAAAGGAGAGAGAACGATGGCCGTAAAGTTGATTCTGGAGTTCGCGGTCGTGCTGGCCGCCATCTTCCTGGGCAGCCGCTCGGGCGGCGTGGGTTTGGGATTGTGGGGCGGCGCCGGCGTGCTGGTGCTCAGCTACGGCTTCGGCCTGGCGCCCACCGCGCCGCCCGTGGATGTGATGCTGATCATCCTGGCCGTGATCATGGCCGCCTCGGTGATGGAAGCGGCCGGCGGCATCGACTACCTGGTGAGCCTGGCCGAGCGCATTATCCGGCGCAACCCGCGCCAGATCACCATCGTGGCCCCGCTGGTGTGCTACCTCTTTCCCTTCGGCGCCGGCACCGGCCATGTCTTCTACCCGCTGCTGCCCATCATCTTTCAAGTGGCCCATGAAAACGGCATCCGGCCGGAGCGGCCCATGGCCGTCTCGACCATCGCCTCGCAACAGGCGATCACGGCCTCGCCCGTGTCGGCGGCCATGGCAG
>JAKAFO010000039.1 GCA_021819735.1 Deltaproteobacteria bacterium | reverse complement strand
AAATGGCCGGCGGCGCCATCAGCATGGCCGGCGGCACCCCCATTCCGGTCAACGACACCCTGGTAAAGATACTGCGCTATTATATCCAGGAGGACGAACTGGATTTCGTCATCGCCTTCAAGGGCCGCAAATCCCAGACCATGGAGCAGCTCCAGCAGAACACCGGTCTATCGGAAGAAGAGATTTCGGCCAAGGTCAAGCGCCTGGCCTCCCGGGGAGTGATCTTCAATCAACCCAACAGCGCGGGCGTCATGGTTTACCGCCTGCTGCCGCTGCTGAACGTAGGCACCTTCGAATATACGTTCATGGGCAAATTGGAAGACAACCAGCGCAATCGCGAGATCAGCGCGCTTTTCCATCAACTGTTCGGCGAGCTGACCAAGATGGTCCAGCAAAATTACGATCAACTGGTGCCTTTCCTGCTCAAGGGACCGGCCGTGGATCGCACGGTCCCCGTCACGGTCAACAAGCCGACCGGCCAGGGGGTGACCATCGTGGTCAACAAGTCCCTGGGAGCACCCGTGGAGCGCATCGTGCCCACCCAGGAAGTGACCGCATTGATCGATAAGTTCGACGAAATCGCCCTGGGTCACTGCTTCTGCCGGCATCACAAGGATATGATCGGGCAATCGTGCCGCCAGACCGACCAGCGCGAGACCTGTTTTACTTTCGGCAAATCGGCCCGCTATACCACCCAGCAGGGGTTCGCCCGCATGATCTCCAAGCGCGAAGCCCGGGAAGTGCTGAAAAAGGCGGAAGAAGCCGGCCTGGTGCACAAAGCCTATCACCCCAATTTCGATATCCGCAAAGAGGAGACCAGCATCTGCAATTGCTGCCGCTGCTGTTGCGCGAATGCCGTGGACAACATGATCGCGCCCATCATCAATGCCACCAATTTTGTGGCCGTCATCGATGTCGATAAATGCACGGGCTGCGGGACTTGCGTGGATAAATGCCACACCGGCGCCGCCTTTTTAAACGAGGAGGGCAAGGCGCAAAGAACGGAAGAGCACTGCATCGGATGCGGTGTGTGCGCAGCCTTCTGCCCCGAAAACGCCATTTCGCTGGTGGAGGGCGAAAGGATCGTAAGGATTCCGCCAAAACACCCTTAGTCTTCCCGGAGCGGAGCCCTAGGATAATTCCAAACCGCTTTGCACGCAGCCTTCCCGGAGGGCATCCAGGCCGAAGGCTTCGATGGGGCCCACGGCGCCGGCTTTGCGCACCAGACCCTGGTGGGCCAAGTCGGCGGCCCAGGCCATGAGCCTGGCCGTATGGTAACGACGCTAAATTGCGCATCGTTTCATCCACTTGCATCCGGGTTGGATATGGAACTCTTTCACTATGTGTAAAAAGTTGGCGCCAACTCATATCGTCCCGGTATGCGATAATCGTGACTGCCTACAATCTCCAAATTCGGTTCGGATTTCATGAGGGTATAGACTTTTTCAATGCTCGCTTCCGCTTCTGGACCTTCATGCACCATCGCACGCATGAGGGCCGGTTTTGGTGTCTTCCGCTCAAGCCCCTCAGGAAAATAAAAAGTATCGGCACTGAAGAGGAACCGTCGCCCCGATGGCATGGTCAACAGCAGCCCCATCAGGCCCGGGCTGTGGCCGGGAAGCTCCATCAGCAGCATCGAACCGTCACCCAGAAGATCGCGGGAAGCCGGAACGTTCTTCCGGGACGACGATGAATCCATATCAATGAGTTGAATATCGAGGCCTGCCTCTAAGAATTGCTCCTTGATAAAAGCATTTTTGAAAAGTGCCATACCCTTGAGCTGAACGGCAAATTCCCACTCTTTGCGGCTGACGATAAAACGGGCATGGGAAAAATCTCTCATGCCCCCGGCATGATCCCAGTGTAGATGGGAAATAATGATGGTGGTAACATCCGATGGGTGGAATCCGAGCCGGGGCAACTGATGCACCAGGGCGTCGTGCCGTGGATCAAAAACAGTCCGCATGATTTTGCTGTAGAAAAACTGGTTGCCACGGCAAATCGGCGGATGCATCTCTTCCTTGATGCGCGAACCGATTCCCGTATCGTAAAGCACCAGATCGTGATCCCGCTCGATCAGGACACTGAGGATGGGGAACCGCACTTTTCCCCAACCCGCGCCCCGAACGAAAAGTCCCTTGGGAACGCTTCCGAAACCAGTAGTCAAAAAATAAACTTTCATCAATTGCCTCTGTGCAACTACTCCTGAATCGCCTTTGTCAGCAGGCGATCCACGAGTGTGTCCGGCAGGAATTTAACCAATCGATGCAGAACTCGGTGATTGGTCACAAGGTATCTCGGTTTGGGATTCGGCGCTACCAGAGCGCGAAAAACCGCATCAGCCACAACTTCGGGTTGAACGCCGTTCCGCTTTGCCTCGAACGCCTCATGTTCGATCTTTCTCCGGTTGGCCTCATAGAAAATAGTATCGCGGTACCGTTCTATTCTTCCGCCAAGATCCTTATCCCAAATCGGTGTCTTTACCAGGGCCGGCTCAATGATAATGACTTTGACGTCCAGCGGCAGAAGTTCCCGACGCAACGCATCCGACCATCCTTCGATCGCATGTTTGCTGGAAGCGTAAGGCCCGGAAAATGGGGTGGCCACGTACCCCGCGACGCTGGACATGTTCACGATCCTGCCCCTGGAGGATAAAAGCAGAGGGAAGAAAGCTTTTGTTACGCGGTGTGTCCCGAATACGTTTACATCGTACTGCTCGACGAGTTGTTTGATGTCCAACGCCATCAGAGGCCCCGGGCTGAAGATACCCGCATTGTTGATCAGGGCGAACAGCCCGGTCCCCTTCTTGTCGATTACGCCAAAGGCTTGATCGATATCTTTTTCATCGGTGATATCGATCTCGATGGGTTGAATGGTATCTTCTTGATACATGTCATTCAGTTGTTGCATTGCTATATCCGCGGCATAAACGCCAAACCCCCTTTCGGCGAGCAACATCGCCACAGCCTTTCCGATTCCGGAAGCCGCGCCGGTAACAAGTACCCACTGCTTCTTATTCATTACTTTCTCCACAGTTCGGGGGCCATGATCTGTATTGCTCATTCCCGGTAACGTCTTTGATTGCGGATTCGTCCATCACCGCGGGCTGTTCAAATGACGATTCAGTTGAAGTTATATCTGACCCGGCCCTTACCTTGGCGTGCGTCCCCGCAAAGGCCTCCAGCTCTTTTCGATATAACTCAATTCATTCTTCCACCACGGACGATCAAGTGACGGCATAGGCGCTCTCATCGTTCCTTCAGGGATAAGTGACTCATGTTTCTGCCACGGGCCGATCTTGTATTCATCCATGGCGTATTCCCTTCCCAGGTTGGGATTTTGAGGGCATGCGGGAGTAAGCGCAGCCAGGAAGCGCATGACACAAGTATTGCATCGTGTGCACCGGACGATCTCTTTTGCTTTTCCGGCTTCAAGCTTGTTCACGTATTCCGGGTCACAATAATGCTGCCTTCCCATGGCCTGAAGGTCGTACTTGCCTTCGGCGATATTCTTGTCTATTTTGACCGGATCGTGCTGAGAGGACACCATGACCGGAATCTTGAGCGCCTTTTTGAATGCTTCTCCATGTTCGGGAATGTGCTTGGAACGGTCCATATCCGTGAGGAGGTGGCCGGCTTCCTCATAGCCTGCGCCGTCGGACAAACTGATATAATCCAGACCGATAGCCTCCAGATCCTTGGCCACATCGATCATCTCTTCCTCGGTCAGACCACCCTGCATATGCTCTTCCGCGCTGATCCGGCACCCGACGGCAATACCCGGGCAGGCATAACGGATCTGTTCGGACACCTCCATGAGGAAGCGCTTGCGGTTACGCCATTCTCCGCCGTACATATCCGAACGTTTGTTGGAAAGAGGGGATAAGAACTGATGTTCGAGATATCCGTGCGGCGCGTGAATCTCTATGGCGTCGAACCCGCAGGTGACCGCGAGCTGGCAGCTATTGGCGAATTCCTTCTGTTCGCCGCGGATCTCTTCGATGGACATCTCGCGCGTCATTTGTCCTGTCATATAGCCTCTTGCATATTCAATGACAGCATAAAGGTCCGAAAGATGGTTGGGCGATTTTTCAGCGGCAATCTCATAGGGCAGACCGGCAGTTGCAGCCGGGGCTAGTATATGATGATCATAGGAATGACCTTGCCTGCCAAACCCAATGGTCATCTGAGCCGCAATCCTCGATCCGAAATAGTGAACCCGGTCTGTCAGGTCACCTAATCCATGCATGTGCCCCTGATGGTAGAGATGCGGATTCCTGCCGGCCGGGAACTCTCCCGCCAGCCGGGTGCCCATGATCGCACCCGTGGTGATTAATCCGGTGCCGCCTTTTGCCCGAGCCCCAAAATATGCAATATATGGCTCACCGACCTCACCGTTTGCCTGGCACAATGCCTCGTTCATCGGGGCCAATACGATCCGGTTCTTCAATTCAATCGGGCCGATCTTGATCTTTGATAAAATGTGCTTGAATTCTTGCTTTTCCGACATTTCAGTTCTCCTTTTCATGGTATTGTTGCCCCGCCGACATCTTCCTACGATCTGGAGAGCACTGACGCTCGATCCCCCCTCTGACCATTCAGGAGAGGGACTTTAATCCTACTCATCCGATCGTCCTGTCATGACCCTGCCAGAAAGCCGCCTTGATCTCCTTGGCATAGACGTTTTCTTCGCCGGAAACGATCATGTCCGACTTCTGTGATTTTGGACAAATCCGGTGCTCAACAACTTTCTATGCTTCTTTATAAATAGGTTCACATGCAATCGCTTACGGTTTCATTATCTCCTCGATCTCTTCCTCGGTGTATTCCCACGTCTCGGACAAATTCTTACGGGCCCAATCCGAGGCTGTCTGCCAAACACGATCCTTCAACGGCAGGATGGGGTGTCTTTCATTTCTCCGGTTTGCCTGGCGCTTCATGGGCGTGCCCTGTCTTGATACGGTGCGCGCCGGTGCCGGCAATCCCGGGCGCAGAGGAAGCAGGGGCTTTCGGCCAGCATCCGTTCGGCCGCGATAATGGCCCCGCTCACGGATTTTCGCGGCGTCATCAGACCTGAATCCGCGACGCTGATGCCGATGGACGACGGCCGCAGAAAGGGGATGATGGCCCGCTGCCCTTCTTGCATGGGCCAGTCACAGTATCCCGGGCTGAAGCGGGCGCTGGATTTCAACCCTTTTCGCTGATAGTGAATATAGACCTGCTGCTGAATCTGATCGGCGCAAAGATCGGCCAGCACGGAAGCGGCGGCGTCAAGCATCAGGGCCTGCAACATGGCGGATTTGCCCAGTCGGCTGATCCGCTCGTCGACGGCATTACCCAGGGTGATCGCGAAACAGCTTAGTTCCTTGATGCCCGACATGCGGGTCGCCAGACGAGTCCAGTTCGCGGTTTCCAGACAGAGACGCTCCCCCCGGATGGCGTTTTTTCCCAGACCGGTATAGGCCGTCGACCGGCAGATCGCTTCGGGCCGGGCCAGTTTGCGGCAGGTATCGATGCCGTCGTCGATTTGCGCCAAGATATTATCGGATACGGCCTCCGGGCCGGGATATCCCAGGTGTGAAATAGCCCCGACCAGAATGTCTTCCGGCCGAGATACGGATAATTCGATCATAATCGTGTCCATGCCAGATCCTTACTTCTCACGGTGAGGTGGCCCCTGGGATGGACGTCAATATACGCCATACTGCATCACGGCATCGGTCAGCGCCTGGACATTTTCCGGTTTTGCCTCATCCGGTATCCCCAAATTGCAGTCAACGATCAGCCCGCCGTTGTCTCCAAAGATATCGATCAGTTCCTTGACATCGTCTATGACCTGCTGTGGGGTGCCGGTGCATAAAATCGTTGATGGCACATTCCCCCAGAAGCACATGACATCGCCGATGATTTGTTTCGCCTTTTTGCGATCAATACGATCGAAATGCCCGGCTACTTTTCCGGGAGGCAGTTCCGCCAGGTACTTTAAACGGGGCGTGTAGTCGCCCTCAAAAAGCGGCACGGGAGTATAGCCTGCCTCAACCAGCCCCAAAATCAGGGCTTTAAAAGAAGGCCAATAAAATTCGGCGAACTGGCTGTCGGACATGAATCCGGCCGAGCCCCGATGCATGGGGATAAACACGCGCTTGCTTTCAAACGGCAAATTCAGCAGCATCGGCGCCGCAATTGTATAGGGTGTGAACATATCCACCAGGGCCTTCAGTTTATTCGGAACCCTGTACATATCGAGCATGCTGCCGCGCATGCCCCGAAAAATATCCGATACCCAGTCGAAAGCCGCAATCGTCATCGGACCGAACACAATGGGCAGTCCCTGTTTCATGGCATCATTGGCGTAGTTTTTCAGGCACTCCTGATGCACCGCATATTCATCCCCTATGGCCAGTAATGTCCTGAGCAATTCTCTGATATTGGGCTGGGATGTTATTTCACCCAAGAGGGGAGGAAGGGAATAAGCGCCGGACATATACAGCAATGGAAACGGTGGCAACTGCATTATCTCACTGACCGGGGTAAGGGCTCTGGCTATACGGGGCCAAAGGGTTTTAACGGCAAAACCGTTTGGATTAGACAGCATTTCATCATATTCCGCCTGTTTCGCGTACTCGTTTTCAACCCATTGAAAAGGCTGGTCGTCCGACAACTCGCCGCCAGGCCACCTCATCTGGGTGATTTGAAGACGATCCCAGATCCTGACGGGAAACAGATGCAGGGGCGGAAGGGCTACGTCCCAATTATGCCGAACAGCCGCTTCGATCCAAGCCTGAAAGGTTATGCCCGGGTTGTACATATTGTCTTTGTTGGAAATACCTTTTATCCGGGTCGGATAAAATATGCCCGCTAATGGGGCGACCGGCACCCTGTCCGGTTTCTTCAACGCGATGGCAGCGTCCAGACGCTTTTTGCGAAGTTCAAATTCGCCGTTCAGCGGGGTCTTGTTCGCTTGCTCTTCCTGGACCGGGTGGCTCATAAGAATTCCTCCGCGAATTATCTTCGTAAGACAAAGCAAGAATAAACGGCAACGCCTTAAACTGCGCGGAATGCCGCTGGCGAAATAATCGATCAGCCCATCCACGCCTTGCAGATATTGACGCCGGCAACCGCATCGGTTGTAAAAGCATCAGCCCCGATATAGGCGCATGCCTTCTCATCCATCTGGCCACCGCCGATAATGACTTTATATTTATTCCGCAGCCCCTGCGCCGTAAGCGCTTCGACTAATTTCTTCATGGGATCAAAAACAAGACTTAACAGGCCGCTCAAGCCGATGATGTCCGCTCCAAAGGCTTCGGCTTCAGTGATAATCCGATCTATGGGAACATCCACGCCGATATCCTTTACTTCAAAGCCGTTTAAATCCATCATCATGGTCACGATATCTTTGCCGATATCATGGATATCGCCTTCCACCGTGGCGATCAGCACTTTTCCCAACTTGCTTTCGGTAATCCCGACATTACCCGCAAGCAGGGGTTTGATCAGATTGGATGCGGTGTTCATCATCTCACCGGCCATAATCAATTCAGGGATAAAATAGATTTCCTGCTCGTATCGCCGGCCGATTTCCGCCAGAGCCGCCTGATATGCTTTAAACAAAGACAAAGGGGCAGCGCCCCCGGCGAGATACTGTTTGGTCAAAGCCAGGGCCGTTTCCTCCTGCATCTCCACAACCGCTTCTTTCAATGCATTTAAATCCATTTGGGCGCTCTCCTTCATTGGGTTTTTGCTATTATTTCAGAGCCGATTTTTCCGGAGCGGTAGGCTCGGCTGAATTTTTGACAGTACCTGTCTTTGTTGCTCAGCATCTCCGCGGCCAGCATCGTACCTTTTAACTGCCGATCGTTGGGGTTCATAATGGCACTGTCCAATCCGGACAAAACCGCCATAGACAAAAAAGCCTGATTAATGAGGGACCTCAGCGGCATTCCGAAAGAAATATTCGACAAACCGATCGTGACGTGCGCTCCGGGAAAGACTTTCCTGATTTTCCCAATGGTATCAAAAGTCACCATGGCCGCGTCGGTTCCCGTGCCGATCGCCGTGGCCAGCGGATCGATGTAAAGCTGGTCTTCGGATAACCCGCCTGCTTTTGCAAGACGGACCAGCTTTTCCACAATGGCCATTCGTCCGTCGCTTGTCTTGGGAATACCGGCCTCATCCAGCGGCAGCAGGATCAATTCGGTTTTAAACTCGCAGGCCAACGGAAGAATCCCGTCAATACGGGACTGCTCTCCACTGACCGAGTTGATCATGGCCGGCGCATGGATCTGCTCAAGGCCGGCCCGGAGCGCTTCCGGATTGGCGCTGTCCAGGCAAAGGGGTATTTCACAGACTGCCTGAATGGTTTTCACCAGCCAGACCATATCGACCGGTTCGCGGTCAGGCGGCATACCGACATTTACATCCAGAAAATTACAACCGGCATCTACCTGCATTCTGGCCAGGGCCTGAATCTTTTTTTCATCCCGCGCAGGAATGGCCTGCCCCACTTCCTTGCGGGTACCGTTTATTTTTTCACCGATAACGATCATCCAATCTTCCTTCTTCGATGATTCACCAGAACAACCAGGGAAGAAACCTTCTTCCGCTTTGCCCAGGCGCTTTAAGGCCGGGAAAGTCTTTGGCCACATCGTCCAGTCGTATGGGCAGGGGCAGGGAGTACTTGGGCATTCCACCCTGCAGAATCCAAGTGTGTCTATCCAACACGATACCCAGATCTTTCGCAGTTTATATGAAATCAGCCGCCATATAATGCTTCTTTGTGTATTATTCAGTATCTATCCGATCGTTCGGTCATGACCCTGCCAGAAAGCCGCCTTGATCTCCTTTTTCAAAACCTTTCCGATGATGGAGGTGGGCAGTTTGTCCCAGAAGACAATCGCCTTGGGGCATTTATACCCGGCCAGCCGTTCCTTGCAGAAAGCGATCAGCTCTTCTTCGGTCACTGTCAGGCCGGGGTGCGGGACCACCACCGCTTTGACGATTTCACCCCAGCGGGAATCCGGCGCCGAGGCCACGGCGCATTCCGCCACGGCTTCATGCTGATACAGAACATCCTCGGTCTCCTTGGGATAGACGTTTTCTCCACCGGAAATAATCATGTCCGCCTTGCGGTCGGTCAGGAACACGTAGCCGTCTTCATCCATGTAGCCCATGTCGCCGGTATGGTACCAACCGCCCCGCAAGGACCGGGCGGTTTTCTCCGGATCCTTCCAGTACCCCGCCATGATGTGTTTGCCGGTGACGCATATTTCGCCGCTTTGCCCGCGCGGCAGGGGCCGGCCCTCGTCATCGGCGATCTTGATCCGGGAACAGGGGGCGGCTTTTCCGGCGCTGGTCAGCAGACGGGAGCGCGGCCCCTCAATGTCGTGGTCCCGGTAACTTAAGACCGTTGCCGCGCCGCCGGCGGTTTCGGTGGCGCCGTACCCTTGAGAAAAAATATTGCCGAACCGCTTGATGCATTTTTTCAAGACTTCCGTGGGAAATGGACTGCCGGCATAAGTCATGTAAATGAGACTGGAGATATCGTATTGATCCGCCGCCGGATAATCGACCAGCCAGCCGTAAATCGTCGGCACCAGGTTGATATGGGCGCAGCGCTCATCCTGAATCAGCCGCAGAATTTCGCCCAGGTCCATCTTGCGGTTGATGACGACCTTCCCGCCGATGGAAAGCGTCAACAGCACCGGCCACAGGGAGACATGAAACATGGGCAGCACCATGCAGGTGGAAAAGCGCCGGCCCGGCCCCAGGTTGGCCAGTTCGGTGGCGGCCGTGAGCACGGCATTGGCGGTGGTGGTCATCAGATTCCGGTGGGTCAGCATGACTCCCTTGGGAAGGCCGGTGGTGCCGCCGGTGTACATGAGAATGGCCGGATCCTGTTCGTCGACCGGCGCATCAGGTACCGGCTCTATCTCCGGGTGTGCCTTTATCAGTTCTTCGTAGGACAGGTACCCGTCAATGAAATTATCGATGGATATCCAGTGATTGATATTCGTCAGGGAAGCCTGGATGGAACGGGCCCGGTCTTCAAATCCATGCCCCACCAGCAACAGGGTCGACTCCCCATGATTGATGACGTAGGTCAGCTCTTCATCGGCCAGGCGGTGGTTTTGCGGGCAGACGCAGATCCCGATCTTGGCCGCGGCAAAATAGATTTCCACGTACTGACCGCAGTTTTCCGCCAGGACCGCCAGGTGGTCCCCTTTTTTGCACCCCAGCCCCGTCAGGGCGTTGGCCAGACGGTTGACCCGGACGTTGAGTTGCCGGTAGGTCATACGGGTTTCTTCAAAGATGATCGCCTCCCAGTCCGGAAAATGGATGGCGCCGTTCGTTGAAATGTCGCCTAAAGTGTACATAGATTCTCCTTCTTTCCCCGTAAAAAGCACCCATCGCTTTTCATTCCTTGTTTTTCCCCCATCACGACCGACCGATTACATAGCGATGCGTATCCACTTTCTCCCTCAATATCCTCAGCTCTTCTTCGGTCGGCGGTTCGGTCTCGGTAATCTTCGATGCTCTGAGCAGTTCGAACCCGCAATTGTCCTGAACGTCGCTCATGGTGTAGCCCGGATTTATGGAAATCACCCGCATGCGCCTGGTTTCGGAATCGAAATCCATTATGGCCATGTTTGTGAAAACCTTGTAAGGCCCGGTTCCTTCTGGCAATCCGGCCTCATAGCGGCTGTTACCTCCCCGAAGCCATCCGGGCGTTGTGATGAAACTGCATTTCTCCACAAAGCGCCTCTTATCCTGGACCGTGAGAACCATCATCTTCCAGCAGAAACTCCCGAAGTCGTTGGCGCCGCCGCTCCCTGGAAACCGCACCTTGGGCTTTTCGTGGGTTCCCCCGATATAGGTGGAATTGAGGTTGCCGTACATGTCGATCTGGGCGCCCCCCAGGAAAGTATAATCGACAAATCCCCGGGCGCAGGTCTCCATGACGGCGCCCATGGTCGAGACCATCACCGCCTTGTACCCTGCCCGGGAATCACCTACGGATACGGGCATTTCCGGAAGCTGGGGGCAGATGCTTCCGGCTTCGAATATGATGGACAGGTTGGGAGAGTTTAGCTTCTGGGCCAGCATCGCCGTCGCACACGGGGCCCCGGTTCCCACGGCCACGGTGGAGCCTTCCTCAAGCTCTCTTGAGGCGACGCAGATCATCAGCTCTATCGGATTATAAGAAGTTGTCATTGCGCCGCCTCTTTATACAGAAGGTGTTCCACGCCTCTCAACCAAAGCATCTTCTTCATGCCGCCGTTTTTCTCGATATATTCATGGTGGTCCTTAGAATCGTAAATATTTCTCTGTAAAAATTTCCTGAAGGCGACAGGGTCTTCCTCTATCTTGAGCCACTCCCTGAGATGCTCCTCGTCCGAGAAGTATTCGTAGGGCATGTTGCCAGGGTAGTTGCCGAAGGGCACCTCGCAAACCGCATCCACCAGGAAGAAGGGAATGGTGGTTTCCGAGGGGCTTCTGCGTATCTCCTCGGTGGAGATGAGGCGTTCGCAAGTGATGATGACCCGCTTGGATGCGCGCGCCAGGTCGTTGTCCGACTTGAGGATGCCCCGGATACGGCAGTTGCCGTAGATATCCGATTCGTGAACGTGGATGACGGCTACATCGGGATAAAGGGCCGGGTGGAGGCAGAGCTTCCTGCCGGTGAAGGGGCAATCCATGAGGATGCCGGCGCTGTGTTCAAAGGTATCCGAGCCCAGGAGATTGCGTGCAGGCATGAAGGGAACCCCCATCGCCGCGGCCCTGAGCCTTGCCGAAAGGGCATAGTTGCTCCATTCGGTGACCTTCACCCCGCCTCTTTGCATGTATCTCCTGGCGCACGGCGACATTCCCCGGGCCTCAAGGCCCACGATATAGCCCACATCCACCCGGTCAAAAACCTCTCCTGCACAGAGTATCTCGAACTCGTGGGTCATGGTGTGCCCGGCAAGCCCCATGCGATTTCTGCCCTGTCTGAGAATCTCATGGCAGGCTGCAATGGGCGCCCTGTTGCCACCGAAGCCGCCCAGGGCCAGGTAGTCTCCATCGTGCATGAATGTTTCGACCGCCTTGGCGAGCGGCATGGTCTTGTCTTTCATCTTGCGGCTCTTTTGATGAAAGAACTCCCGGGCACGGTCCGGATCGGGATCGCTAAACAGCTCCCCCTTTCCTTGGTTCAATCCGTTTGCTGTCATGCACTTCTTCCCTGTTCGCACTTGCAACGAAGCAATAAATCTCAAGCGAGCCCACAAGGTTTGCCATTTTCAAGGCATATTCCTTACAATGGCCGGCTCGATCATGTACCAAAGACGCTCCGGCAACAGCCTGGCAACCAAATAGGCAAGCTTATTGCCGGCCCCGGGAACACATATGACGCAATTTCTTCTGTTGAGTTCATTTAACGAAACCTTGACCACTTGTTCGGGTCGCATCCATTTCCTGATATTTTTGTCCTCTATCGCATGCATATCTACATCGATGCCTCTGCCGAGGTCGGTTCTCGTGAAGCCGGGAAGCACACACTGAACCTTCACGCCATGAGCTTTTGCCTCGCCATGGAGGCACATGGAGAAATTTTTCATGAATGCCTTGGCAGAGCTGTACGTGGCGCTCAACGACATGGGGGCGACCGCATGAAGCGACGCCACATTGATAATGGTGCCGGATCTTCTTTCGATCATTGCGGGAAGGACTGCATGCGTCAGCTTCATCATGGCAACCACATGCACAAGAACCATTTTTTCTTGTGTTGAAATATCTTCTTGATGGAATAAACCTTTTGTCGTGAATCCAGCGTTGTTTACGAGGATATCGATGGGACAGACTTCTTTTACTTGCTCAACGAGCAGATCGACCTTACTTTCATCGGATAATTCCGTGATAGAAACATCGACTCTTATCCCAAACTTTTCTTCTATCTCACGAGCGACACTTGCGATGATATCTCTTCTCCGGCCGGTGATGATCAGATCATAACCCCGTTCCGCAAGACCATGGGCATATGCGGCGCCAATGCCGCTGGTTGCACCGGTGATGACGGCCTTCTTTCTCCCGCTCTGTGTGAGCATCATTGTGTTTCCCGGTCTTTTAACAACCTCAACCTTTCAGCGCCGCCGCCGCGATCATGAGCGACTCACCATGGCTCAGATCCTTCGTTTGGGCTCGATTCCCATGAGCCGGGCCAGGTTGCCGCCGAACATTTTGCGCCGGTCATCTTCGGTGATGGCCGGGTACCCATAGCCCTCCTGCATGTCCTTCGGGATCTGGAACTCCCGCATGCCCTTGACCGCCGCGGCCATCTGGAACCCGAAGCCCGCGTAGTCGGTGCCCCAGACGATCTTGTCCGGCCCCACGAAGCGCAGGGCCTCGCCGATGATCCGGGCGAACTTCCGGGGCGCGCAAAGTGCCCAGGGCACCAGGAGGGACAGGCACACATAAATGTTGGGATGCCCCATGGCCACCATGTTGAGATCGTCGCAGTAGGGATATCCCATGTGAAAAGCCACGATCTTCAAGCCCGGAAAGTCCCGGGCCACGTCGTCCAGGTGGATGGGCAGGGCGTATTTGCTCTTGCCCGGGGGCACCCAGCAGAAGCCCGTGTGGATGTCCAGCACGATGTTAAGCTCCTGGGCCTTCTCATAGAAGGGCCACAGGTCCGGATCGTTGATGTAGGTGTCCTCGGGCGGATAGAACTTGAAGATCTTTGCGCCCCTTTCCTTGACCCAGTAGGTCATTTCCCAGATCGCGTTGGCAACGCCCCGCTGCTTGATGGGGCTGATGTTGGGCTGGTACATGAACCGGTCCGGGTTGGACTCCACCACCTTTGCCATCTCGCCGTTGGTGCACCAGCGGCTGGAGTATCCGGTGGTGTCCATCATGGACTCGGGCAGCAGGCAGGCCACGTCCACCCCGTGCTTGTCCATGCAGCGCAGCAGGATCGCCGGGTCCGCGCTCTTGATCATCTCCCATTCCTCTAATCCCAGCAGGAACGCGTCCGGCATGCCCGTGACCATGGGCCGGGAAATGTTCTCGATGGCCCGCCACCACATCTGCACGCCCGGGAAATGGTTGACCGCCTCCATGTTGCCGATGAGATGGGCCTCGGGATCGATCTTGAAGAAGTTGTCCTTTGCGGGGTTCTTGCTGTTTTCCATTTTCATCTCCTCTATGTATGCCTGTGGGTATGCCTGTGGGAATGCCTGTGGGCTATATCTGGGGAAGGTCCTGCGCCTTCTTCATGTAAGCGTCCACCTTGGATTTCAGCTCCGGGGTGTCCAGCCAGAGTTCGGGGTAGAGCTTTTCCTTGCCCGCCAGGGGGTTGACCGTGCAACTCAGCCAGTGGCTGGTCATGAGATCCGCGTAGCAGCGGCCGCAGCGGGCGCACTTGACGATGTCCTTTTCCCGGTCTTGCCTGGCCTTGACGGGCCAGAAGGGGTCCGCGATGGCCTGGCGGCCCAGGGAGATGATGTCGGTCTTCCCGCTGGCAACGGCCGCGGCCGCGGTGGCCGGCCGGATGAAGCTGGGGGTGATGACCGGCAGGCCGCCCGAAGCCGCTTTAAAGCCGGGCGCCCAGCGCGTGTAGTCGTCCTCGCCGTCGGGCGCAAAGGCCGCGCCCGGGTTCTCGTAGGAGCCTTGGGATACGTCGAAGAAGTTGGCCCCCGCGTCCTTGCACCAGGTCACCACCTGCTTCACCTCCTCGTGGGTGATGCCGCCGGGCATGAGTTCGTCGCCCGAGAGGCGTACCCCCAGGGGCCGGCCCGGGCCGATGGCCTCCCGGGTCTTGCCCACGATGTTGATGAGGAACCGGGCCCGGTTTTCCAGGCTCCCGCCGTACGGGTCGTGACGGTGGTTGCTCCGGGGGGAAAGGAACTGGTGAATGAGGTACCCGTGGGGGGCGTGAACCTCCAGGGCGTCGTAGCCGAGCAAGAAGGCCGCGCGGGCCTGGTGCGCGAAACGGTTCTCCAGATCTACGATTTCAGCTATGGTCAGCGCTCTGGGGGTGTCTCCGAAGATGATATGGGCCATGTCGGGCATGTGCTTCACTAAGACCTCGTGAACCAGCATCCTGAAGGCGGAGTACTCCTCCTCGCCCATTTTCTTCAGGGTTTCCAGGTCGGGCAGAAGAGGGGCGACTTCCGGGGGCGCAAGGCGCTTCAACTGCTTGTGCCAGCCCTTGTTCAGCTTGCGCATATCGGTTTCCATGGGAATGGCCGAGGGCGCTCCGGCCGGACAGTCCCGGCTTTCCGCATGGGGATGACCCTGGCGGCCCCATCCCGGGGAAAGCTGGATGCAGACCTTGACGCCCTTGAAGTAGTGCAGCACATCCAGCATCTCGGAGTGGAAGCGGTAGTAGCGCTCGTCGATGAGGAGCGAGGGGTTCAGGGACTCCTGGCCGCCCCAGCGGTGGGGGTTCATGACCACGCACTCGGTGATGATCAGCCCGAACCCGCCCCGGGCCCGCATGGCATACCAGGCCGTGCTCTGGTCGCTGTGATATCCCAGGGGGCCGGTGTATCCGGGGTTCATAGGCGCCATGGCGATGCGGTTTTTAAGCTCCAGGTCTCCGATGGCGATGGGTTGGAACAAGGCGTCGATGCTCATACAATTCTCCTTTGCCGGGCCAATGCCCGGGCTGTCCGATGCTGCGATGATTACTCTTCCGGAACGCCTGCTTAAGGCTTACGCCCAGGACTTGGGAAGCCCCTGGAACTGCATGAGCATGTTGCGGCTCATCTCGTTGGAAATGGGGGAGAACTGGATCTGAAAGGCGTCGCGCAGGTACATCTGCATGGGAAACTCCTTGCAGATCCCGTAGCCGCCCATGATCTCCGCGCCATGGATCGCCGCGTGCAGGGCCCCTTCGGCGGCCACGAGCTTGGCCATGGTGGCCTCCACGTGGTAGGGCTTGCCCGCGTCGTGGAGCCACGCCGCCTTATAGGTGATGTTCCGGGCGTTCTCCAGGTTGATGAACATGTCGGCCAGATACTTCTGAAGGATCTGGAACCGGCTGATCGGGCCGCCGAAGGCGTGGCGCTGCCGGGCGTACTGGAAGGCGTACTCGTAGCAGGCCGCTATCACGCCCACGCCCATCATGGCCACGCCGATGCGCTCGGGGTTCAGGACCGCCAGCATCTCGTACCAGCCGTTGCCGCGTGTACCCAGGATGTTTTCCTTAGGAATCGTCACGTTGTCGAAGAAGACCTCCACCGAGTCGCAGTGGTGGAAGCTGATCTTGGGCACGCGGCCGATGCGGATGCCCGGGGCCTTTCCCGGGACCAGGAAGACGGACAGCGATCGGCTGGGCTTCTGGTCCGGATCGGTTTTGGCGATCACGATCATGTAATCGGCCACGTGCGCACCGGTGATGAAGATCTTCTGGCCGTTGAGCACCCAGGCGCCGTCCTTTTCCGTGGCCGTGGTCGAGATGGCGCCCAGGATGTCGGTGCCGCCGGCCGGCTCGGTGAGGGCCATGCACATCTTGAGCTCGCCCCGGCCGAGCCTCGGCAGGAGCTCTTTTTTCTGGGCCTCGGAGCCCAGCTCCGCTATGAAGCGGGTTCCGAAGCCGATGGTGGCGCCCACGGCGTTGGCCACCGAGAGGGACGCCTTGCAGATCTGCTCGAAGCCCAGCATCAGGTCCACCATGGGCAGGCCTTCGCCGCCGTACTGCGAGGGAATGCCGCCGGAAAACATGCCCAGGTCCGCGAACTTCTTCCAAAGCTCGTCGGGCACGAAATCCACGTTGTCGTCCATCCACAGGACGTACTCGGTGGACAGCTCCTTCTTGCAGAAATGCGCCATCTCGCGGACGAACATTTCCTGCTGTTTGGTAAGCGAAAAATCCATGTTGTCTCCTTCTCTTCTTGGAGCTATCGGGAGTCCGAAGTATTGTTCCGGTTCTTCTGCTCGTCCGTGAGCCGGTCCGGGGCCTGTCGGTATGCCTCCAGCAAAGCCTGGATGTCGGGCGCGTGGACCAGCCAGGTGATGCCGTTGCGCTCCACGGCCAGCGCGGTCTCCAGGGGTGCCCCGTCCGCTGAGCAGGCCATAACGTCCTTGGCCATGCGCAACGCGATAGGTTTCTTGGATGCGATGAGCGCCACGACTTCCTCGAACCTGGCCTCGAACTCGTCGTCCGGAAAAACACGCGTCAGAAGGCCCATGTCGTACATCTCCCGCGCCGTGTAGTCCTTGCGGCCCGAGTAGATGACCTCCCGGGCCCGGAACAGGGGCATGCTGCGCACGATGCGGGCCGTGCCGCCCCAGCCCGGAAGGATTCCCAGGTTGATCTCGGTGGTGCCCATCTTCGCGGACGCCTTGGCGTAGAGCAGGTCGCAGCAAAGCGCCAGCTCCAGCCCGCCCGCCAGGCAGTGGCCGTTGATCTTTCCCACGATGACTTTGCCGCACTGGGCCATGGCCCGGCCCACGTCAGCCCCCTGGTGGGCCATCCAGTCCAGGCAGTTCTGGTGGTCTGCCAGGGACGGGAACACCGTAAGGTCGCCCCCGGTGCAGAAGGCCTTGTCCCCGGCCCCGGCCAGGACCACCACGCCCACGGCCTTTTCCTCCCGGACCCGGCGGAACACCTGGATCAGCTCCGAAGCCATAGTCCGGTCGATGGCGTTGTACTTGTCCGGCCGGTTCAAGGTGATGCGGCAGACCGCCGGTTGGGAGGGGTCGATGACATATAAAATGGTCGCATACTCGCTCATGGTACCTCCTATTTCGCCACCGGCCGGAAGAAGGGCAGGGAAAACTGGTCGTCGAGCTTGTGGAAAACCACCTCTACTGCCATGCCGATCTTGATGGCCTCGGGGGCGCATTCCACAATACGGGTCATCAGGCGCGGGCCTTCGGCAAGGTCCACGTAGGCGATGGTGTAGGGAATGTCGGCCCAGAAGCGGGGTTCCACCATGTCGTAGGCCGTGGAGAAGGTGTAGACGGTCGCCTTGCCTGAAGCCTGCCGCCATTCGATGTCCGCGCTCCAGCACTCGGGGCAGAACTTGCGGGGATAGAAAATCACCGCGGAGCAGGCCTTGCAGTGCTGCATGAGGAGTTTGCCCTCCCGGGCGCCTGCCCAGAAGGCTTCGCTCCAGGGTTGGACGACGGGCAGCGGACGGGTCATATCGAACTGTTCTGCTTGAATGTTTTGTGTGGTCATTTGGGCTCCCTCCCCCATATGGTTGCGATGTTGTTGAATCCCGAACCGCCCGATGTATTCTGGTACACGTAGGCGCAGTCCGGCACCTGGCGCTCGCCCGCCTTTCCCATGAGCTGGCGGGCGGTTTCCACGTATACGGCCGCGGAGACGCCCGAACCCGTGTGGCCCCGGCCCGGCGCATCGCCGATGGTGGACCAGGGAATGTCGCCGCCGAAGGACATGCGGCCTTCCAGGAAGTACTGGCCGCCCTGGCCGAAGGGCGCCACTTCGAGGGCCTCGGCCATGAGGGGATGGGCCAGGGGATAGGCCAGGTAGCAGTTCCAGATGTCCACGTCGTCCCTGGCGATGCCGGCCTGGGCCATGGCCTCATTGGCCGTGTCGCGCATGCCGTAGGCCATCTTTTCCAAGTTTCGCATCATGGGTGTGGCCGAGAAGTAGCGGACCGACTCGCCCAGCTTGTATGCGGCGGGCTTGCCCATCTTCTTTGCGCGCTCGGTGGAAACCACCACCATGGCGCAGCCTCCGTCCGCCAGGATGTTGGACTCCCGCTTGTGCAAAGGCGTGTTCAAGAGGCTGGACTCCAGGACCTTTTCCGGGCTGGGAACCGCCTTGCCGTGGAAGATGGAGTGGGGGTCCCGGGAGGCCCAGCTCCGCAGGGCGGTGACCACCGAGGCCATCTGGAGGGGCGTGCACCCGGTTTCGTGCATGTAGCGGTTGGCCATGAGCCCCATGATGATGTTGTAGGTGGAGCCGAAGGGGTACTCCCACTGGAGGTCCACGCCGGCCTTGGCGAAGAAGGCGATCAGATCCGGGACCGGGATGGTGGAATGCACGGTCACGTGATGGACCAGGACCGCGTCGGCCACACCCGAGTGGATGTACTGCTCGGCCAGGCGCAGGCAGTTGCTGGTGCCCGCACCTCCGGCGTTGACCACGCAGGTGTCCCGGCAGTTTTCGAGCCCCAGCTCCTCGGGCAGCTTGCCGAAGGCCAACTCGGCCGTGAGCTGGGGTTGGGCCTGGGGGCTAGTGGAGATGACGGCCTGGATGTCGTTCTTGGACAATCCCGAGTCCCGCACCGCTTCCATGCAAGAGTCGTAGATGATGTCCCAGCGGCTGCGCTCGGGCATGGTCCGCGTGGGCACCTCGCCAATGCCGATAATCGCGATCTTGTTTGAGTCCATGTAAACTCCCTTCGGTCCTCCGCCCGCAGCCTTTCGGCGCGAGCGATTGATTGGTGATTTGGGGAGCCCCGGCTCCCGCCAATCGATAGTTATGAATGAAGCTTCGTTTCTTCTCTATAGAAATATCGCCGGACATGTCAAGGCTTTTTTCTGTCACAGTTTTCACGGACAGCTTCAATGGTCTTTAACCTCTATATTTTTAAGTGAATAGTGCCCGAATAAAAAATCAGAGGAGATTTGCCTCGAATTTTGCTATATAGAACTGCATAGTCGGTATATAGATGATCAGAAGGGGGTATTTCCGAAAACGTGATGAAAAAAAACAGTAAATTCATGCGAATCAGCGAGTTGGAAAAGCTCTCGGGGGTGCCCCGGACCACCATCCACTACTACACCCGGGAGGGCATCCTGCCGCCGTCCCTTAAAACCGGCCGGACCATGGCCTACTACGACGAGCGGCACCTTACGCGCCTCCTGGAAGTGGAAAAATTAAAAAAGGAAACCGGCCTGCCCCTTTCCTTTTTCCAGGAGCAGGCCCGGGCCATCTCCCGCACCCAGCGCGGACGGGAAAAGCAAAAAGCCGTGAGGCCTGACACAGGGGACCCGGAAACGCCGCGGGACCAGCGCCGCCAGGATATCGCCCAGGCGGCCATCGAGATCTTCTCCAAAAAGGGATTCCACGAAACCAAGGTGGCGGATATTACCCAGGGCCTGGGCATCTCCACGGGTACTTTTTACGTTTATTTCCAGGACAAGCAGGAGCTGTTTTTAGAGGTGGTGGATCAGGTGGTGAGGAAGATTGTGGACGGCATGGCCCAGGCGATAAAGGGCGAGACCAACCTGTGGCGGCGCTGGATCATCCGGGCGCGGACCTTTTTCGAGAACTTCGAGCGCTACAACGAGATCCTGCACCAGCTCCGGGCGGAGATGACCCACGGGGGCTGGCCCGAAGGCCGGGTTGAGGAGGTTTTCTTAAGAATCACCCGCCCCCTTATACAGGAGATCAGACAGGCGGAGGAACAGGGCCTCATACGCAACGTAGACCCCGAGCTTCTCGCATTTCTTATGATGGGAATCATCGAGGGAGTAACCTTAAGATCCCGATTCGACAAAAAATACACATTTAACCACTTGGTCGCTTTCGTGGGCGACGTCATCTTCGTCGGCCTTGATCCGTCAAAACTGGAGCCGCAGGGTCCCCGTTCCGGATAAGCAATCTGCTTAAGATATCGCGCCCCAACTGGGGATGCCGGAAGAAGATTGAAGAATACGATGCCGCGGGGGAAGGATTTGGTTCAAGCGGCCTTGGGCATTCCGAGATACCGTTCGCCCAATCCGTGCTTGTAAATCCAGCCCAGCACCTTGAAGTAGATTTCCGGCGTCATGCGTTTGCAAAACCAGGAAAATTTGCCGTCGGTTTGGGTAATGACATACAGCTTGTTTCTTCTTACGGCTCGGATGACATGTCTGGCCACATCTTCCGAAGTTACCTTGGATTTATCGAAAAAAACCTGGGCCAACTCCCTTTGCCGGGGATCGGGTGAAGTGAACTGGTCCATCAGGTTGGTCTTGAAGAACGTGGGCGCCACCACCGATACCCCGATATTTTTGGGGTTCAACTCGACATTGAGGGTTTCGGAAAAGGAGATCACGGCTGTATAGGTCACATTGTAACACTCATTTCCGGCAAGGAGGCGATGCCGGCATTGGAGGCTACATCTCCTGACTCAAGACCTCCAGGTCGACGATCTTTTCGCGATTATCGAGGTTTTTCAGTTCCGCATTTCCAAACCGCTTTGCACGCAGCCTTTCCGGAGAGCATCCAGGCCGAAGGCTTCGATGGGACCCACGGCGCCGGCTTTGCGCACCAGACCCTGGTGGGCCGAGTCGGCGGCCCAGGCCAGGAATCTGGCCGTGAAGGTGTAGCCGTCCACACCCACCATATCGGCGCGGGCCAGCATCCGGCCGCCGGCGTCGAAGGCTTCGGCCACAATATGCGACGTATTGGCCTTGCGGCGCTCTGCATCCGGTCCTTGGCCCTTGCTGTCCGGCGGTAGCGAAAGGATGAATTGCGCCATTCGACGGTAGCCGGGCACCTTTGCAAGGAACGACTGCATGATGGCCGCGTACTTCATCAGGTAAGTCCTGCCGGCAAACCATCCCAGGTAAGTATTGATATCGCTCACGTGCGGATAGACCCGCGGCAGGGAAAAGTGCTCGGTGCAGGAGATGGAGAGCGCGGGTTCGGCCTTATCATCGGCGCGCATGCCCTGAAGGCGGAACGTGCGCACGCGGGTTCCGCCGGTGATGGTTTGAAAGCGGCCGCCCTGCCACACCTTGATGGGCGCCACCAGGGCCAGGCGAAGGGACGCCCCGGTTCCCTGGCTCACTTCCAGGGAGGCGACGCGGCCGTTGACTTTCGCAAAGTAGCCCACATCGAGCCTTACCGCCCGACTGCCGGCTTGGCTCAGGGCGACGCCGCCCGCGCAGTTACCGGGGATGTAGTCGTAGCCGCAGGCCGGGATCAGCGTCGCGCCCGTGGCCTCGGCCCGGGGGCCGTAGGTTTCGAAAACTTCCTGAATAAAGGCCGGTTCGCCGGTGGAGTCGATGTAAATGGCCCCTTTTCGAACCGCGGCGGCAACTGCCGTTCGTCCGTACTTCACGAAAGGCCCCACCGTCGAGATCAGGATATCGCCTTTGGACAGCAACGCCGCCAACCCGGCCTCGTCGTTCACATCGGCCACGGCGGTTTCAAGCCCACCCAGCTTATGGGCCTGGCGTTCCATTCGCTCCGCGTTGCGCCCGCACAGTACCGGACGCAGGCCTCTGTCCACTAGTGCCTCGGCCGTCAAGTGGCCGGTATACCCCGTGGCCCCAAACAAAACGATCTTTGGCTTCATCTGATTCACCTCTATTTGCCGGATACGGGGATTGGCTCAAGCGGTCTTGGGCATTCCCAGATATCGTTCGCCAAACCCATGCTTGTAAATCCAGCCGAGCACCTTGAAATAGATTTCCGGCGTCATGCGTTTGCAAAACCAGGTAAATTTGCCGTCGGTTTGGGTAATGACATAGAGCTTGTTTCTTTTTACGGCCCTGATGACGTGTCTGGCCACATCTTCCGAAGTCGCCTTGGACTTGTTGAAAAAGGCGTTGGCCATCTCTCGTTGCCTGGGATCGGGCGAAGTGAACTGGTCCATCAGGTTGGTCTTGAAGAACGTGGGCGCCACCACCGATACCCCGATCTTTTTGGCGTTCAACTCGACGTTGAGGGTCTCGGATAAGGAGATCACGGCCGCCTTGGTCACATTGTAGCAGCTCATTTCCGGCAAGGATGCGATGCCGGCATTGGAGGCAACATTGACGATGTGTCCGCCGCCCTGCTTTTCGAGCAGGGGAATGAAGGCCCGGCATCCGTAGATCACGCTTTTCAGATTGAGCGTGATGATCCAGTCCCAGGTCTTCAAAGGGATTTTCTCCATGTAGCCGGCCGCGGCCACGCCGGCATTGTTGATTACGATATCCACGCCGCCCCACTGCTTCTTCAGCGCATCCGCCAGGGACTCCAGTTGCTCGGGCTGGGTGACATCGCAACGGATCACCAGGGGCTTGCCGCCCTTCTGCGAGACCATCGCCTCGGTGGCTTTGGCCCGCTCCATATCGATATCCGACACGCACACGCTCCAGCCTAGCTTGGCGAATTCGATGGACATGGCGCGGCCCAGCCCCGAGCCGGCGCCTGTGATAACCACTCTCTTTTTTGGAAACCGTTTCATCTCTTCTCTCCTCTCTTGCGGCGCACTTTTTTTTCGTCCCCAGGCGTCGAAGGCACCTGTTGGACGATCGCCCCTTCTTCTTTCGAAAATTGCCAAGTGCCCCTGATCGCTTCCCAGTGTTTTTTGAGCAAGTTGCGCTGACCTTCGGCCAGCAGGTTCGGGTCCTGGATGGTGCCGGTCATAAACCCGCGGATCAAGGCGCGCTTATACTCCACGTGGGCCTTGATGTCGTCGCGCTGCATGGCGCCGATGAAGCGTCGGACGATTTGCAGCCGCATTTGGCGCGTGGAGTTGGAAAGCAACAAGACCAGCAGATTGCCGGCGTTCTCGGCGATCATCTCCTGGCTCAAGACCTCCAGTTCGACGATCTTTTCGCGATTGTCCAGGTTTTCCAGTTCCGCATCGAATACATCGACAAATTGCTTCATCGCCATGGGCGTCGCGCGCGCCATGGCCATGCGGATCATCAGGGGCATGAATTCCATCCAGAAGTTCCAGATCTCTTCGATGAGATATTCGCCCACAAAACTATCGATGTCTTCCTCTTCAAGGGAGAGCATCATGCGCAAAAAATCGATGCCCGCGAATTTTTTGTAATCCCGCACATAAATGCCGTCGCCCTGCCGTATGTCGAGCAGTTGCATGGATTCCAATTGCTTGAGGGCGACCCGGAGAGAGGTGCGGTCCACCCCCATGAGGACGGAGAGCCGGCGTTCGGTGGGTAGTTTTTCGCCGGCTTGGAGCTTGTTGTTGAATATATCGGTGACCAGTCTCTTAACGACAATTTCATGTTTCTGCATGGTGTACCTTTGCCGTGAATTGATCCGCAGTATTCGAGGCGGCACTCTTTGTACCGATGACCCGCCGTTTCTCTTCTGCACGAAGGTTTT
>JAKAFO010000330.1 GCA_021819735.1 Deltaproteobacteria bacterium | reverse complement strand
GTCGAGGATTGCGCCCTGGCCCTGGGGACCTATTACAAGGGCCGCCATGCCGGGCTTTGGGGCGATGCCGGCTGTTTTTCATTCTACCCCGTCAAGCATATGACCACGGCCGAAGGGGGTATGTTCATTACCCGGCACGCGGATCTGGCCGACCGCATCGAACGCAAGCGGGCCTTCGGCGTGGACCGCACGCCCCAGGAGCGCTCGATCCCCGGCGTCTACGATGTCACCCTGCTGGGTTTCAATTACCGCATGAACGAGATCGAAGCCGCGCTGGGCTCGGTGCAACTCAAGCGCATGAAAAGCTTCATGGACCAGCGCCGGCGCAACTACCAGACGCTGCACACCGGATTGTCCGAGCTTGAGGAACTGCGCCTTTTCAGCAATCCGCCGGAGGATGCCGTCAGCAGTTACTACTGCTTGTCGGTGTTGCTCAGGGAAGATCTTCGACCCCGGCGTGTCGATATCGTGGAAAAGCTCAAGCAGCAGGGTGTCGGCACCAGCGTGTACTATCCCCGGCCGGTGCCCCATTTCACCTGGTACCGTGAAAAATTCGGATATGCCCTAAACTCTTTTCCCAATGCCGCGTCGATCAGCTACGGCTCCATCGCCCTGCCTGTCGGGCCGCATCTGAATGAAGAGGATATGCTGTATATCGTTGGGGCCGTAAAAAAAGCCCTCAGAGAGGTGCATTGATGATACCCATTAAAAATCGAAGAATCATGCTGATCGGCGGCGCGGGCTTTATCGGCCACAACCTGGCGCTGAAATTAAAGGAACTAGGCGCCGATGTGTGCGTGGTGGACGGCTTGCAGGTCAACAACATTTTGACGTTCCAATCGTCCAAGGAAAAGACGGCCAATCGCCAGTTGTATTTGCACATCCTCAACCAACGCCTGGAACTATTGCGCAGCGCAGGTATTCCCATGTACGCCCAGGATGCTCGCGACTACTATGCGCTCTCCTATCTGTTCACCGACATCAAGCCCCAGGTGGTGGTGCAATTGGCCGCGGTGGCGCACTCCAATAAATCCAACAAGGACCCTTACAGCACCTTCGATCACAGCTTTCGGACCCTGGAAAACGCCTTGGATTCTTCACGCGACAAGGTCGAACATTTTATCTACTTCTCTTCCAGCATGGTATACGGCCATTTCAATGGCCACGCGGTGGATGAGACCACGGCCTGCGAGCCCCTGGGCATCTACGGCGCCCTGAAGTTCGGCGGCGAAAAACTGGTCATCGCCTATAACCAGGCCTTCAACCTGCCCTACACGATCATCCGCCCCTCGGCCCTGTATGGCGAACGGTGCGTGAGCCGCCGCGTGGGACAGGTGTTCATCGAAAATGCAATCAAAGGCGCGGACATCAATATTGCCGGCGACGGCACCGACGCCCTGGATTTCACTTGCATTCACGACATGGTGGATGGTTTGATCAAGGTGATCGAGAACCCGGCCTCCATCAACCAGATTCTGAATATGACCTACGGCGAAGCCCGCCATCTGGCTCAAATGGCCACCATCGTCCAGGCGTACTTTCCGGGGGTATCGATCAACTATTTACCCAAAGACAAACTGATGCCGGACCGCGGCACCTTATCGGTGGCCAAGGCGCGCAAGCTGATCGGATACGAACCCAAATGGCCCCTGGAAAAAGGATTGCCCGCATACATCGAGTGGTACAAGAGCCTTCCCGAAAATCTGACCCAGGCCGATGTGCTGCCGGTCACTTATGGTTAATGATTGATGGAGTTGAGCCTTAACGAAGACAACTGGCTTACCGAGCGGCTTAGAAAACAGGCCTTTCGCCTCGACGTGCCGACGGACGGCATCCTGGCAGCGGATCTGCGTCTGTCCCTGGGGAGGTTGGATGCGCCTTGCTTTGTCTACTGCAAAGTACCGGCGGCCCAGATGCGAACGGTTCATGCCCTGGAACGGAATGGGTTCCGACTGGTGGACACATTATTGACGCTGGAACGGCCCATGTCACCGCTGGTTCCAGGCAACGGCGGCGCGCGGCTGGCCGAACCCGAAGAGCGGTCGGCGGTGGTTCAGGTAGCCCGGGAGAGTTTTTCGTTTTCCCGCTTTCATGCCGATCCCGGTATCGACCTCGAAGTCGCCGACAACATCAAGGCCGATTGGGCCGGCAACTTCTTTTCAGGACAACGGGGCGATGCCATGATCGTGGCCGAAGCGCGAGATCGCATCGTCGGTTTTCTACAATTGCTCAGCTCCACGGAAACGCTGGTCATCGATCTGATCGCCGTCCACCCGCGCCATCGCAGGCAAGGATATGCCGCCGCCATGATCGCCTGGGCCCAGCGGCAGTTTTCGAACCTGGCTGCTATCCGGGTCGGCACCCAGGCTGCGAATATCCCCGCCATGCGCATGTATGAGCGACTAGGATTCCGCCTGATCGCGGCGCACCACGTATTTCACTATCATGGCCCGGAGCAGGTCGCCGGGTAAGGACGGGCAGTATGCGCATCGGAAACTTCGACACCCAGACCAAAGTATTGATCGTGGCCGAAATCGGCAACAACCACGAGGGCAACTATGCCCTGGCCGAGGAGCTGATCGGTCGGGCCGCCGAAGCCGGCGCGGATGCGGTCAAATTTCAGACCATCATTCCCGAACTGCTGGTCGAGCCCTCCCAGGTGGAACGTATCGCCCAACTGGGGCGCATTTGCCTGCCCTTGACGGCTTTTCCGCAATTAAAAAAACGGGCGGACCAAGCCGGACTTCTCTTTCTCTCCACCCCTTTCGATCCCCAGGGCGTGGCGCTGCTCGACCCCCTGGTACCGGCTTTCAAAGTGGCTTCGGCCGACAACAACTTCTTTCCCTTGCTCGATGCCGTGGCCGCCACCGGCAAACCCGTGCTGTTGAGTACCGGCCTGGCGGACCTGGCCGTGATCGATGCGGCCCGCGGTTACCTGCGCCGGCGCTGGGCAGCCCACCATCGAACCGGCGAGCTGGCTCTGCTGCATTGCGTCTCCAGCTACCCGACGCCGCCCCAGGAGGCCAATCTGGCGGCCATCCGCCAGCTTGCCGCCCTGGGCGAAACGGTGGGGTACTCGGACCATACCCTCGGCATCGAGGCCGCCGTGCTCTCCGTGGCCCTGGGCGCGCGCATCGTGGAGAAGCATTTTACCATCGACAAAGCCTATTCCAGCTTCCGCGACCACCAGCTTTCGGCCGACCCGGGCGAAATGGCCCAAATGGTCGGCCGCATCCGCGAAACAGAGACGCTGCTCGGCTCAGGCCAAAAAGGCGCCATGGCGTGCGAAGCCGGCGTGGCGGCCCAAGCCCGGCGCTCGGCCGTGGCCGCCGGCGATCTCTCCCCGGGCACCATCCTGAACCGACAGCATGTGCTCTGGTTGCGGCCCGGCGGCGGCATTCCGCCCTCCAGGGCCGACGAACTGGAGGGTCGGTGCTTGGTGCGCCCGCTCCGACGCGGGGAGCGCATCGACGAATCGGCCTTAGGACAGTAAACCCGCATTGGGGAAAAGCTATGTGCGGTATTGCGGGATATATCGGGTCCAAGGCGATCGCGGACTCCCGGACGCAGGCTTGTCTGCAACGCATGCAACGGCGCGGCCCAGATGCCCAGGGTGTCTACCATCATGATTTCCATGCGCGGCAGCAAGTACTGCTGCTGCATACGCGTCTGGCCATCATCGATCTGGATGCCCGGTCCAACCAGCCTTTCTTGAAGCATACCAAGGCCCTGATCCTCAACGGCGAAATCTATAATTACATCGAAGTGCGCGCGGCCCTCGAAAAGCAGGGCCGCACCTTTCGCACCCAAAGCGATACCGAAGTACTGCTCGAGGCCCTGGATGCCTGGGGTGTGGATGGGCTGGACCGCCTGGAAGGGATGTGGGCTTTTGCCTGTTACGATGAACGGGACGGCTCGCTGCTGCTGGGCCGGGACCGTTTCGGAGAAAAACCCCTTTATCTGCATGCCGCCGAACATGGGCTCTTCTTCGGTTCGGAACCCAAATTGCTCTTTGCTTTGTCCGCAGGGCGACCGCGGCCCGACATCAAACAACTGCATCGCTATTTGATCAACGGCTACAAGTCCCTTTATAAGCAACCCGCCACCTTCTTCGAAGCCGTGAGCGAAGTGCCGGCGGCGTGCGTGCTCCAGCGCCAGGCCGACGGCACGCAAAAACTACATCGCTACTGGTCGCCCACGGTCATGCCCGAAGCGGACATGACCTACGCCGAGGCGGTGGCCGGCGCCCGAGCGGCGCTGATCCGCTCCATGGAATTGCGCCTGCGGGCCGATGTGCCCCTGGCTTTTTGCATGAGCGGCGGCGTGGATTCCAATGCCCTGATCGCCATCGCGCGCAAGGAATTCGGTTACGATGTGCAGGGTTTTACGATCGCCAACACCGATGCGCGTTATGAAGAGATGGATCTGGTGCGCCACGCGGTGGCCGAACTGGGCATCCGCCACACCGCCATCGCCCTGCGCAGTCACGGATTCCTGGAAGGCCTGCGCGAACTGGTGCGCTATCACGACGCGCCGGTCTACACCATCACCTATTATGTCCACTGGCTGCTCATGGAGAGCGTCCGCGCCCACGGCTTCCGCATCTGCGTCAGCGGCACGGCCGCCGACGAGCTCTTCACCGGGTATTACGACCACCACGGCTTCTACCTGGCCCAGGTGCACGACGATCCGGATCTGTATGCCCTCAGCCTGGCCAACTGGAACGAACACATCCGCCCGATTGTGCGCAACCCCCTGCTCCAGGACCCGGAAACCTTCGTCCATCATCCCCAGGCCCGCGGCCATATCTACCTGGAGGCCGATGCCTTCGCCGCTTGCCTGGTCGACCCCTGGCGCGAAGCGTTTGTCGAAGCGCATTACTGCGACGATCTGCTGCGCAACCGCATGCTCAACGAGCTGTTTCACGAGGCCACCCCGGTCATCCTGCATGAAGACGATCTGAATGCCATGTACCACTCCATCGAGAATCGCTCGCCGTTTCTGGACCGCGCCTTGTTCGAGCACTGTTTTCGCATTCCAACCCGGCACCTGATCAAGGATGGGGCCGCCAAGGCGGTGCTGCGCGATGCCGTGAGAGGCATCGCCCCGGATCGCATCGTGGATAACCGCCGCAAGGTCGGCTTCAACGCGCCGATCCTCGATTTGCTGGACCTGAAGGACCCAGTGGTGCGCAACTGGCTGCTGAACGACAGTCCCATTTTCGAACAGGTCCGCCGCGAACCGATCCAGACCCTGTTCGAAACCGGCGGCCGCTCCGAAAGCCAAAGCAAATTCCTGTTCAACTTCATCAGTGCCAAGCTGTTTCTGGAGGAGTTCGCGGCATGAGATACTGCGCGCGCTGCGTCACGCCCGACACTCGACCCAACATACGGCTGGATGCAAACGGCATCTGCAACGCCTGCCGCAGCCATGCCGGCCGACCGGACATCGACTGGCCGGCGCGGGAAAAGGCCTTCCAGGATGTGGTCGCCCATGCCCGCGCCCGGAGCGCCGGCTATGACTGCGTCATCCCGGTCAGCGGCGGCAAGGATTCCACCTGGCAGGTGATCAAGTGCCTGGAATACGG
>JAKAFO010000038.1 GCA_021819735.1 Deltaproteobacteria bacterium | reverse complement strand
CTCCACCCGCTTTTCGCGCAACCCCGAACTCTACAGCCCGGCCGACGACTTCCTGCCCAAACCGGCCTCGGCCGAGGAGATCACGCGCGGCCTGGCCGCGCTGTTGAATCGCTAATTTCCGCACCCTGCCTAAAAACCTTCCCTTTGCATCTGCAAGCGGCTCAAACAGTTGAAGCTTTTGGGAAGAACCCGCAATCGGCTTCCACTATTTTCAGGCCTTCTTGCATGATTTAAGGGTAACCCATGAAAATTATCAGGCTCGAGGCGCTCGCTCTCAGGAGCAGAGAAACTGATGAAGAGATTAAAAATCTGGTAGATCCAGGAAGAATCTTTTCAGATTATAGTGATAACCACTTCCTTTGCATATAATGGCGCAAGCTACTACTTTTTGATTTTCTTCTAGAAGTTGTGCGGCTAATTCATTAGTGCTTCATTATAGCGGTTCTATTTTTCCGCCTTCTTTACCTATGGGGGTTGTAATTCTATGACGCTTTTCAAATCGCGTATTTAACGTTCCCAAACTATTTGCACACCTCACTAATAGGATTCAAAGGGCCGGCCAAAATAAGTCAAAACCCATAGTGCTAATAAATAGACTCCGATTAGTGATTGCAGGCCCGATACCGTTCTTATCCATCCAGATGGCTTCAGACTGAACTCGAAAGGTTGAATTCTAGATATCCAACTGCCAACGGTTAAGTCTTGCCATCCGATGTTAAAGGCTGATAGGAGGCTGAAATATAAACCCATTTTAAAGCAATAAATTCCATCAAGGCTGTCAAGGATTTTCGGCCCCCCATCATTATTGCATTGATAAATAGGTTCTTTACTCCAAATTCTCCATATGCCGATCTTTTTCTTCCTGCCAGAGGTGTCACCAGAAATTGCATGCGAATAAGGGAACATGCATATAAATATAAGACCAATGAGGATCATAATTGGCCTTCCTGGCTCCATACCCCATTTGCAGGTTATATCAAAAAAGAGCCAACCTAAAGCCGCCCTTATCTGCCTAAAAACCTTTGACGTATCGGGTTTTACTTCGTAACCAATAAGCCTCTCTATCTCTCTTGTGTCGGCGTTTTTAGATCCTTCAGACCTAAAATCATTAACAAGCGCCGTGTGGTTAATTGCATATGTTAGTTCTCTCTCTTGATGTCGAAATCCAAAGTTCTTGAAGGCCCCCCTTAATTCTATTAGCCCATGAGGAGACTGCTCGTATTTTATTTTGGAAAGAATTGAAGCGTTGGCTGAAGTAGGGATATCTGGCAGCTTACCCGGGACTATTTCAAATATGGCGCCTTTGAGGTTGGACTCAAGAAACGCCCCTTCAAGATTGGTTCTTATCAAAATTGCCCCTTGAAGATTGGCAAAACTTAAATCTGCATTTTCAAGACATGCACCAAGCAGATTTGCTTCCTTAAGGTTGGCGAGGCTCAAATCGGACTGCTGTAGATCGGTCTCAGTCAAATCGGCTTTTTGAAGATTTGCCATAAAAAGAATGGCGCTTCGAATGTTTGCCTTATATAGATTAGCCTCGTTCAGGTTAGCCTCACTTAGATCGGCGTTCTGAAGATAAGCCTCCATAAGGGAAGCCCCTTGAAGATTGACAGCCCTAAGATTAGCCCCTTCAAGATTTGCATTTCGGAGATCTGCATTCTCAAAATTTAATTCTTTGAGTTCGCTTTCGAAATTTGCGGCTTTTTTTTGAATGCTCTCTCGAAAGCTATCCGTTTGAATGTCAGATCTCACATTGACTTCGATTAGACGACTCAACCTTCGCAGGGGTGTCGACAGCCAGATTAGTTCGTAAGCTTTTTCGGCGGCAGCAGCGGCTTCTCGGAATTCAATTGGAAGAGGAAATGAGTTCTCCCAATAATCAGCATCAAAAAGTTCGTCTCCGATCTTACGTTTCTCATAATTTGTCGTCCAAGGGGCAAATAAATTGATCTTCTGGAAATTAGCTTTTTCTAGACATGCCCCTCGAAAATTGGTTCCTGTGAGCATAGCGCCCTCAAAATTTGCCTCCTGAAATTTGGCGCCTTCAAAATTTGTTTCACGAAAATATGCCCCTTGGATATTGGCCTCGCAAAAGTGAGCATTTTGAAAACTGGCACCTGAAAAATCAGCCTCTCTGAGATCAACATCATCAAAATTAACATCTTGAAGATTGGCAAATACAAAAAGGGCGCCTTGGCAATTGGAATTTTCAATCCGAGCTTCCTGAAGATTAGCCATGATAAGATTAGCCCCTTGAAGGTTAACTCCAGAAAGATTAGCGCCCTGTAGATTTACCTCACTTAGATTAGCACCTTGAAGATTCAACCTTCTGAGGACAACACCTTGAAGCATGGCCCCTGAAAGATCAGCTCTAGCCCCTTCCTTACCAATCGATCTTAACCATTTGTTGTGCTTTTTTATAAGGCTTTTTAGATAATTTTCTCCGATTATACGCCCATCTTTCAGTACCCCATTCCAAGCTTTTTCTTGTTCTTGGCCCTGCGCAAAAGCGAGGCTGAAAGAATGAAGATTTAAAACAAAAATAGACATCAAGAGCATATAAATTGTTTTGTTATGAAAAACCGCCATTGGCATATCTCCTTACTCGTCAAGGCAAAGAGCGACAAGGGGCGCCGCGTGGCGCACATAAATACTCACGGAAGTGCGGCCTCATTTTCTGGCTGGCCGTAATCGGTCACTTACTGAGCGATTTGGGTAGCGCCCCATTCTTTCCCTATTTTTATTTGACGCTTAAAGATCCTCTTTTCGTAACATGACAAGGTCCTCATCCAGCCCGTGACGGAAAATGTCCAGTCTTGGAGAAGCGGCCCCAAGGCTATCCGCCTGAATCGGCTTGATCCGGAAAGGGAAGAAGCTCGGACTGTCAAGCAGGTCCCTGAGCGGTGCAGAGCGGTTGGCGCGGGCATGAAGGGCGGCTTCGGTCAGCCAAGCAATCAGTCGCGGGTCTTCAACGGGGAGAGTTGGCCCGGAGGTGTAGATACCCTTTGAACCGGTCTCCTGCAGTACACCCCAGTCCAGAAACGAGCGAAGCACGCGGCGAGCTGCGCGTGAGACCGTTTCCCGCTCACCATACTGCTCTCGGACCCGACGCTGGACATGCGCCGCGGCAGCGGAACCCTGAAGTCTCAGAAGACGACCGGTCTGTGTGGCCACACCCGACCAGAACGGATAGGCAGCGGTCACCATGCCCCAATGGATTGCCACATGGTCGGACTGAGGAACACTCTTGAGCAGATCCAGCCCCTCGTCGCGCAGGGCCTGGAGTTCGCTCGGAACCGTCAGCCACGTCTTTAGGAGGATCGTGATGATTTTTTCACGGTTGCCGCGCTCGGCCTGCCCTCCGATGGAAACCTTGTCCTTCAGAAGTTCCTGCAGGGCAGTATTGACCACGGCTTTGTCATTACCCGCCAGGACAAGGTTGGCTGTTTGTTCGAACCATTCCAGGCGCACGCGCTGACTGAATCCGATCTGATCGGTTCTTCCTGTCATTCGCCCCTCCGCTCGATCTGGACCAGGGGGACGATGAGTTCTTCGATCGAAACACCGCCATGGCTTACGATGCGCTGTTTCTCCTGGACAAAGGCCTGCCGGGGGGGAGCCAAGAGAGCAAGGTAATCCTCGGGGAGACCGTTGGTTTCCCACTCCAGTGCTGCCGGAAAGCGTTCGCGCACCTTGCTGCGAAGCGTGGCGTCTGGATAAACGCGAACCCTTTCTCCGCGCAGGTCCGCGACAGCCCCTTCCGCGGGACGGCCGCAGCCTTCAGCCTCCAGGTTGCCGTGATCAGATGTCAGGTAAACGCGAAATCCATTATCGAAAAGCAGATCCAGGAGCGGGCTGAGATAGGGTTGTTTGGCCCACTGGGCGACTTGGTTGTGCATTCCGGCAGTGCCCAATTCCATCCCGTGCATGATTTTGTCAACCTTGTCCACAACAAGCCCGGCGATCCTCACCTGGGGATGCGAGAGCACATTCGAAACAGATTCCAGGCTGCCATCTCCCAATCCTTTGATGTAAACCACCTGATTGGGCGAATAGCCGTTGTCTGCCCAAAACTGCGACCAAAGCGCTGGTTCCTTATCGGTGGTCAGAATGCTGTCCGGGAAATAGATCGGTGCTTTGCCGGCAAAGGCGGCCTGTCGCGAAACCGATGTGATTGAAGGAACCCAGGCAAAAACCGCTTGGTCCCGAAAGCGGTAACCGGGCTTCTTTGCCGATAGCAGATCTCGAACCACCAGCCACTGATCCATGGCCATTCCATCCACAACGACCAGGGCAATCTTTGCATTTTTATCGCCAGCCACTTGACGGGCAAGAAATCGCGGCAGGTGATGCAGCATGACCGGTGGCACCGGCGGCAGATTGGCCAAGCCGGCATATCTCTTCAACAGCCAGCTCGTGAAGCCTTCATCCGCCTTTGCTTGCAGAAGCATAAGACGCTTGTTCAACTCTTCCGAAATGGCATCCGGCTGCTCATTGGAGAGCACGATCAGCTCGGCCCACCCCCGGGCAAAATGGAACCACTCCGTATGCTTTGCGTTGTCAGGCGGGATGGATTCCGTCAGTTTCTCCGTGAGCTTGTTGATCCGCCGGGAGCGATCCTCAATGGGGGCCGTCTGAATACCGATGCCAACCCAGGTTTTGGAAAGGGCCTCGGCTTGGTCGTGCGGCACTGCATGCAGCACCCCCTCGGTGAAAAGATTGTCGATATATACGCGAATGTCGTGATGGTCGAAGGGCAGATCAATCGGCCCATCCATGGTCAGGCCGTAGGGCTTTGCCGCTTCACAAACACCGGACGATCCCTTGGTTGCTTCATGGTCGAGGAAGATCGGCCATCGCTCCTGAAGAAAGGCAAAGAAAGCCTCCCGATCCGGGACCAACCTCTCAAGCGGCCAGTCGTCGAAGATAGGCTTCTGCCGCAGGAGTACAATAAGCCTTTCATCCAACATCCCAGGGATTCGTTGCCCTCGGTAATGGCGGCGCAGCAGTTCCCGCAAGAGGTCAGACGGCTTTTTGATCTTGTTGGGTGCTATCTCGAAGACGTGTAAAAGGATAAAATCCTTTGTGGCGTTTTCCCCCAGCTCATGATCGGCAAACTGCTTGTGGGCCTCGAACAAGATATCGAATTCGGAGCGATCAAGAGAGGCGACAACCGGATAGTTTAAATGTGGAAAAATTCTATCAAGGCTGAAAAAGAGCCGGCGACCGGCCTGAAGCAGATCGAACGGCAAGCCGGCGAGGTCGCTGGCCTGGGAACGCAAGACGACCACCAGGTCCGAAAACTCACCACGGTCCCATCGGGATCGAAACTTCGATTCGTAGGCATAGCGGAAGGCGATGTGGTCTTCGAAGGGAATCAGCTCAAAGCCGCGTTGCCGTATGCCTTCGAGAATTCCTTCTTCTAGCAAAAGCCCATCCGGGTCGGCGGCCAGAGTCAGCTTGGCAACCTTCGGGGTGAATTTATCGAGAATTTTGTCGCGCCAGCTACTCATGGCCACCACCTTCCACGCGAACCACAATCAGGGGAACCATTTCAGGATACACCTGGGCCTTCTGGTCAAGCTGCTCATGAACGCTTCGCTCCTCCTGGTCCAGGAGGTTCAGCCGATAGTTGCGCACCTGGGGCAGGCCGATCCGCTCGATGGTCTTGCGGCGGGTGGCGAAGGCATAGTCGGCTTTTTCGCGCTCACGAACGATGCGGGCCCGGTGCTCCTGAACGAGTGCTTCGTAAATGGGTCTGCCGTGCTCTTCCGCGGCGATCTGCGACTTTTGAAAGGCAGACTGGGACACCGGCGCCTCCAGAACAGAGCGGATGTGCGTGTCTGCCGCAAGGAGCTGATCCCATACGTGCCGGGCGGTGGGTATGTAGATCATGTCGTTGTCGGACAGGAAGAGCGGCATAATCCTGTGGCGATTCCAGGCCACGGTGGCGATGGCGATGCGCCACAGAGACCAGAAACCTTTCACTTCGCTGGCAACGCCCGGGATCGATACGACTGGAACCGGCTGGCCCGGCGCGAACCGGGGGAGGCGCATGGCCAATCCCCGGACCTTGGTCGCTTCCAAGGTAAGATGCCGCGCGGCCGGAAACCTTTCGGCCTCTTTGCCTGTGAAAACCACGTTCTCGTAGATTTCGCCGTCCGGCCAAATCAGCTGCCAGCCTTGGATTTTCCTGGCTGCCCGGCCCCCATGCGCCTTGAGATAACTCACAGTCATGCGCTCAACCCAATGGGGCAAAGGGTGACTCAGCAGCCGCTGGGCTTCGCCGGGTTCCAGGTCCTGCATTGCGCCAAGGACCGATGCCGTGGTTCGGACATCATGGGCTTGTTCCTGCAAGCGGGCGACCACGCTCCCCACGGATTCCTCCATCTTCTCGGGGTTGAGGATCGCTTCGACATACATTTCATCGAACATGTGACCCGCTTGGGCCGAGTCGAGGACGTCGCCGGTCTTGTCGATGCCGAACTCCTCGAAGATAATCGCGAGTTTCTGCTCCAGCACCTCTCGGACCCGATGTTCGACCGAGCCTTCGAAAACGAAATTGATGGCGCGAACGACATGGGGCTGTCCGATGCGATCCACCCGGCCGATCCGCTGTTCCAGGCGCATCGGGTTCCAGGGAATGTCGTAGTTGATCACCACGTGGCAGAACTGCAAATTCAAACCCTCGCCGCCGGCGTCGGTGGAGATGAGAATGCGGACATCCCTGGCAAAGGATTCCTGAACGCGCTTGCGTTCTTCCATGTCCATCGACCCGTTCAGGAAGACCACCGAAAAGCCGCGTTCCGTCAGAAACCGGCCCAGCATCTCTTGGGTAGGAACGAACTCGGTGAATACCAATGCCTTGAGTTCGGGATCGCCTTCTTCGGATTGCAGCCGATAGAGCCAATCGAGCAAGGCCTCGGCCTTGGCGTCGGGGCCGGCCTGCTCACAACGGGTGGCTGCCTCCAGCAGCAGTTTGACTTCGGCGCGTTCGTTCTTGAGCGCCTTAAGACGGGTGCGCAGCAGCAGCTCGATCTGATCCTGGCCATCCAGATCGGCCCATTCCTCTTCGGAGATGAGCGGGAAAAGGCCCAATTGTTCCTGGGGCATGCCCAACACCGCCAAACGCTTCTCAAGCGTGGTGCGGATAGCGCTCGTACTGGAGACCACCAGGCGTTGCATCAGGATCATCAGGAAGCCGATATAACTTCTTTTCTCCCGCATGGCCTGGTTATAACCTTCCCGGACATAGTCGGTAACGGCTTCGTACAGGAGCTGCTGATTATGGTGACGCGCCTCCCAGGCAACCGGAACAAGTTGAGTCCGACGGGGTTTGAACAGCGGGCTCCCATCGGCGTCGATGGCTTGGCGTTTTTCGGTGCGGATCACATGCGGCTGAACCCGCTCACGGGTCACGCTGCCGATATCCGGGAACTCCTGGGCATCGATCAAAGAGACCAGCCGGTAAAAGGCGTCGGTCTTGCCTTGGTGCGGCGTGGCCGATAGCAGTAGAAAATAGGGCGCGGCTTCGGCCAGCCCCTGCCCCAGCTTGAAACGGGCCACCTGGTCCGTGCTGCCGCCGAGCCGATGCGCCTCGTCCACGATGACCAGGTCCCAGCCGGCGGAAATCAGATCCTCGAACCGCTCACGGTTGTGTTCCGAAACCTGGGCAGCGCTCCAACCACGGCGCTTGTCCATGGGCTTGACCGAATCCATGGGCACGACCACCTGGGAAAACATCTGCCACGCATTGGCGGGCAACGCCTCCGAAGCCTGATGTCCACTTTCAGGGTGTGACGCCGGGGCAATGCGCTTGAGCGTGTTGAGATCCTCAGGAAGCACAAGCTGGAAGGTTTCACCAAAGTGAAAACGCATCTCGCTCACCCACTGGCTGACCAACCCCTTCGGCGCGACCACAAGTGTCCGCTTAACCAGTCCGCGCAGCTTCAATTCCCGTAAAATGAGACCAGCCTCGATGGTTTTGCCCAGACCGACCTCGTCCGCCAGGAGATAGCGTACCCGATCATTGGCGAGCGCGCGTGAAAGGGCCCGGATCTGGTGCGGCAACGGGATAACAGAAGACTCGATGGGCGCGAGCAAAACGTCCTGGGTGAGGGCATCGGCCACACGCGCGGCAGCAGCAATGTAGCCGATGCTTTCCGGCGAGTTGGTGCCAGCGCTCTCAATTGGCTTTAGCCGGGAGGCAGGGGTGCGGATTACGGAATCTCGCCCGGGCAGCCAGACTCGGCAGGTCGTTTCGCCCCAGAGCGTCTGGGCTTCAATTACCTGACAGAGTTGCCCGTGGTCCGGGCTGTAGTACCAATCTCCTTGTGTCAGGCCGTCTATCATTTCCGTTTCTTGGCTCCAAACTTATCCCTGTGCTTTTCCCACGTGGCATCCAAATCGATCCCGGCGTCTATCGCAGACTTAAGCCTATCCAACGCTACCTTGCTGTAACCTTTAAATGTTGTGGACTTCCTTCGTAAGATTTTGAAACAGTTCTGGTCGTCCTGAATCTTCAGCTCAAGAATCAGGGCACTGGTCTTCGGTCCTGATATGCCGAGCTTCTTTGCGAGATCATCTCTACCAAGGTTGTACTTATCCCAGATGTTTACCTCTTGCTTGATCAACGTTCCGGTGACCGGCTCGCCGTCCTTGGCAATACGAACCGCAAAGTCGGCGTCCTTTTTGATGCGAAGGAAGATTGGGATGCCATCGCCTTGAGTATCAAGTTTGAGCTGGGCAACCTCCGGCAAAATGACGCTCCATTCATCTCCCCGCCGTCGCCTGTGAATGGCTTTTCGCAGCTCACCTTCAGTTACTCGCTCGGCGTCTTCGCGCGTCGCCGTGGCCAAAGCCAGGATGGGGCGCAATCTCGCTGCTGCCTGAATACCTTTGCGGCTCCCTGCCTGCAAGAGCTCATCGACCTGACTCAATTCGCTATCGATCAGCACCTTCAGATCTTTGGGTGGTCGCGTGGAGACTGGCAGCACCCGCTCTGGAATGCAGTCTGCAAGCCTCTCTTTAAAAACCCGGTTTAGCAGGTCGTCAAAAAGCGTTACTCCCGCTTGTGCTTGGAGATATAGCAGATCTTCTGAGACTTCTTGGTAGTAGTGGGTGGCAGTATCCCTATGTGCATCGAGAATGGATAATGTGGCGCGCTCATCGGCGGACAGTATTTTGATTACATTCTGTGCCACCTCCAAACACTTGTCGAAACCGTAAGAGTACTTTTCATCCTTTGCGTGAACGGTTCCGGTTTTGTCCTTGATGATCGCTTTTAGAAGCATCTCGAAGGCATGGTGCAGAAGGATTAGAACGCTTTCGGCGCGCCCCTGGTCATGAGGCCGGTTGAACAACTCGATGCCAAGCACCAAGGAGTTGATGGCACGACCCTTTAGCTCTGAGACATCCCTCTTGGCCTTTGGCATGGATCATTCCTCCCCTGCGCGGGTGAGCGCCTGGTCGTACCACATGAGGAGTTTCGGGTCTTCCTGGAGGATGTTCTCTGGAATCTTGCGGGCCACGGCGATGATGGTGCCATATTCGCGCTCCTGCCAGGCCTTTTTGAAGCCCGCCCTTACCGCCTCAAGGCGGAACACCTTCAGGCGCTTCTGGATAGAAGTTCGGTAGCCTTCAAATTCCTTGAGCAGCGACCGCTCGCGCAACTTTTCCAGGTCGCTGGCCTTGTTTGGATCGGGCACGTACCAGCGGTCTTTGCCCTTGGCGCGCAGGCTCTCGTCGTCCTTGCGCAGGTTCCGAAGCTCTTTGAAATTCGAGGAGAGGTAGCTGTGAATCTGGTTCGGCACCTCGCCTTTGCCGTCGTAGCGCAGGAAGTTCTGTTCCAGCAGCTCGGATAGCTCCAGCGGCTTCTCGTGCTTTTGCCAACCTCCAAGTTCCTTGATGAACAGCGGATGGATATCTTGAAACGATTGCGGTTTGTCTTTAAGTAATTGACGAAGCCATGCGATGGCAGAGGATTCATCAGAGACAAAAAGCGACATTTGCTCCATGCCTCCTGAGCTCAGCTTTTTCTTGTCGTACTCTGCCACCTGATCTGTCAGGAAATACATGCCATCACGATAAGAAAAGCGCTGAGACAACCCTTGCTGGAAGGTCGCGCTGTTCAGCAACACCGGGTAACCCTTGCGAACGTAGTAGGCCACCATCTGGTCATAAAGGATGCGCGGATCGCGTTCGGTCACACCGATAAGTTGCGTGCTGGCTCCTCGTTTGAAGACGGGAAGGTATTTCAGATGTGTGCGGACGAAATCCCAGACACCTTCTTCGGTGGTAGCTTCCTTCTGAAAACGATCTTCGAAACCGCCATTGGGCTTGTAAGCGGAGATGATTAAGTCTTGCTTCACGGCGGTACTCGTGGTGTAGGCCATGATCGATCCTTGCTTTTTGTCCAGAGCGGACACATTGGCCACCACGAAACCTGCATCTTGGAGAGCGGTTTGTATTGTGTTCCAAACGCTCGCCTTTGTATTTGAAAACTCGACCGTCATCCATCTACCTGGTTTGAGTAACCTATATGCCGCGACAAAACAGGCAGTCATCAGATCTCTGTATTGGTCAAGACCTTTTGATTGAGTCTTATTGACCAAGGCCTCCCTATTTACATTCGTTAAACATCGTAGCCAGGATTCCCATAGAAAATTTAGCTCAGAATACATGATGTTTGCGCCAAATGGGGGATCGAGGAATATGTAGTCAAGACAATTGGGGGGTAGTTGCCAATGATCACTAGATTGGGTAGAAATCACTGGCTCGCAAGGCTTGGCCATTTGCCACGTTACGGAGGATATCCGAGAGGTGAGGCTCGTATACGCGGGAATTTCTGGAACAATAGATGAGATGTAAAGTGTTCCTTTTCTTCCAGCATTAATAAAACCACCACCGCCATGGAAGAAATAACTAAATGCTATACTTGATAGAATCGAGGTGATTCTCTCCGCAGCGGTTTTTGCGAACATAAGTCTTGCTTTCAAAGTCTGGCTGGATAGTGTGCCAACTTTGTTTAGAAAACACCCAAGTGCCCAAAGGCTCCGCTTACGATAGAAATGATGGACATGGCTAATTCCTATGTCGTCGTTGCGTCGTGACTCTTCACCTTCAGGCATTCTATCGGTCGGAAACCAGTAGGGTATCTCGCTCTGTTCAATTCTTTCAATAATGACATAATCGGCTTTGTCGGGCTTCTTTTCGTAGCGTGCAGTTCCGACGGTGTAGTTGATAATCACCGGAACCTGCTTGGCCGAGCGAATGGTCTGACTGATCGCTCCGTCAAACTTGGTCACCGAAGCCCGGTCCATGCGCCTTTTGGTGAGTATTGCTCCGCAGTGAGGACAAGGGAATTCGTCTCTCACGCTTCCCGCCTCCTTGTCCACAGCGGCTTCCCAAAAAATCACCTCATGGGTGCATTCTGGGCAGACAAAAACATCTGACCATAACGTATAGTTGATCTTGCCCCTGGTTTTTCCATCTGTGTGCAGCGTCTCATACATCCAGCCGCATTCGGCTTCTACTTCCTTTAGGATGCGCTTTGCTTCGCGCTCAAAGGCATACACATCCACCGGGATGTTGTAGTTGTAGGCGATAAAGGTGGCTGCCGGCGATAGGTCGCTTAGCACTGCCCGACGAGCGCCCAATTTCGAGAATGGTTTCCAAACAGTTTTCCCGTTCTCATCAATCTCTTGCTGAGAGATAGTTTCATCCTTGTCCACCCTGTAGCCCAAAGACTCGACCACCGCCTTGTCGCCGCACATCTGGGCCGCGACACCAGTCATGCCCGTTCCGCAGAATCCATCGCAGACCACGTCCCCCGGCCCGGTGTAATGTAGGATGTACCGCATGATCGCCTTGTGCGGCACCTTGGTATGGTAAGTGTGGGCGTTGTAGATCGGGTCGTTCTTGCCCTCGCTCACATCCGCGGCGAACGGCTCGCGGCTATATGGCTTACTCGAATCGTAGGGCTTGCCGTAATGCTTGATGAAGTCCGCGATGAAGGGATTCGGGCAGGCGGTGTAGTACGGCGGATCGGATAGCGTCAGGATGTCCTCGTCCGTGCCGATGGGGAATCCATCGATCTTGCGAAACTCGGGGTCCTTCAGCTTCTCACGCAGAATGCAGAGGAAGTGCTTGCGCCGCTCCTCGTCATTGGGAAAGGTGATGCCCAGGCATTCGACCTGCTTGGCTTTTTCTTCTTCGAGCCGTTCTTCGTAGGACTTCTCGAATAAATCCCTTTGTTCGGGGGCGAAGAGCATTTCAGAAGGGGTTAAGGTGTATTTCCGCTTTGCCATTGAGAATCCCCGCTATTTGGCTTGAGGTAAGAGAGCTGTGGCCTTGGATGTCAGCCGGTATTTCTGCTTCGAGCTTTGGGGTTTATCCGGGATAGTCATCTCAATCAGCCCGGCGTCGACCAAAGGTCTCAGGACTTGGTCCCTGAACTTGGTACGGTTGGTTCGGCCAAGAAGGCCGATGAGCTCTGCAAGGGATTGTTCAGACGAGAGATTTTGCAATATTTGAACTTGATCCGGACTTAGTCCCGACTTGGTCCCGACTTGGTCCCAACTGGGTCCCGCCACTTGTTCGTCCCCGGCCGCAGGTAACCGGCAAGAGTGGCCCTCTTTCAGATAGCGTTCCCGGAGCTGATCGGCCAGGGCATAGAGCCGCCCCTCTTCCAAGGGTTTCAAAAGCGCGTGGACCGCCAAGGCCTTCAACTCATTTACGGCCGGCGCACTGCTCAACCCCGTAACGGCCTTGGCATCCATTAAAGAGACCTGCCCGTTGCGGCAGGCATAGGCGAGAATCGCGGCCTGGTCCTCATTCAGCGATGCGCCCAGCTCGCGCTGAAAGCGCTCCTGGTTTGGCGATAGCAGCATTTCTTTGGGCAGTGTCAATTCAAAGGCTTTGTCGGCCCGATGGTTGACGAGCTGCGGCGGGACGTGACCGAGCTGCCGCCAATTGCGGAAAATGGCCCGAATGCCCGTGCCGGCCTGGTCGCTCAACCCGATGCGCCGAAAGGCGCCGACGATGCTCGGGTTGCGGATCTCCTTGGCGCCTGGTTCCAAGAGCTGGTCCACCGTGCCGAAGGCATCACCGGGATTCCAGAAACGGGTTCGGTCGCGAAACATCTGAATCTGGGGGTGCCGGCCGGCATCCCCATAATCCTGATGAATCAGCAAGTTGATGGCCGCTTCACGAAAACTGATGTAGTCCGGCGGTTCGTCATGGCGCCGGAGTGTGGCCGCGTCCACCTCGAAGGGGCGCTCCGCATACTTCATGTAGCGTTCGACAATGATCAGCCAGGCTTGGATGATGTTGTCTTCGACCACGATGCGATCGGCCCAGCGACGATCCGGGCTCCAATTCTCGAAACCTTCGTGGATGACTTGAAAGTCGACGATGGGCCTGGGAACCCAACGGCGGACATGACGCGCCTTGCCAAACAGGAGCAGCGCGCAACGGGTGACACCCAGCTTTCCGCGACTATCGACGATAAAATTCCACTCCCGCAGGAATTCGATATCGTCGAGCATTTCATGGCGGCCAGGCTCACGCTCGTTGAAAACGCGGCGGTACCAGGCCAGCGTCTTTTCATCGAAAAAGGTTGCGGGGTCCAGTTCGTTGATTACTTCACTGTCGAACGGTTCCTTGGACGCATCGCGCAAAAACCGTTCAAGCTCTTTGGGCGTGCAGCGCTCGTCCCCACCGCCCCGGCGGATGAACGATTGGCGTGGATCGCCTTTGAGGTAAACCGGCTTCTCCGTGCGCGACAGTTCCGGGATGAAAAAGGTCAAGACCACTTTTCCATCGAACTTATGAATTTGACCGTGTACATCGATGGCCCTGTTAAGCTTGGCGCCAGCCCGCAGGCAACTGAGAAAATCATTCTGGACCTTGTCCACCTCCTCCACTCCGGAGACGATGAATTGCCCTTGCTCCTGCTTGACGCCGAACACCACCCACCCACCGGATGTATTTGCAAAGGCGGATACGGTACGGTAGCCATCTTCAGGCACGCCTTTGAGGGCTCGCTTGAATTCCACATCGTCCCATTCAAAGCCCTTGAGGCGTTCGATGAGTTCGTTCCTGGTCATCGCACTACTCCAAAACGATCCGCACCTTGCCGGGCTCTTTGCCCTTGGTAAGCCCCTCCAGGTATTCCTCGAATCGCTTGCGCATCTCCCCCGGGGTGGCCGGTGAGCCGCCCGCCAGCAAGGCATCGCGCAAATCCGCGATCTTGACCGAAACCTTGGTGAGTCCGGAGAGCGCCTCTTGCAAGGCGTGGATAAAGTCCTGATCGAGGTCGTCGGGCAAGGCCCGTTTCTTGAGAAAACCATCCACCAGCTTGCGTGGCCCGGCCTTGAGCAGGTTCAGGTTCCCTTGGGTAGTCGGATCTTCGAGGTTTGCGGTCAGGGTCTGGGTCCAATTCTCGACCAGCTTGTCGAGTTCTTCATCCAGTGCATCCAGCAAAGCCACGGCGGGAGGCCCTCCGGGGCGGGATTCCGTTTCTGGTTTGAAGTTGCAGTGCTTGCAGACGGGCGATGCCTCCAATTCCTGCTCGGTAAGCGCGAAGCAGCTCTTCAATCCCGCCAGCCGGTTCTGGAAGTCCAAAAGGTGCTGTCGCGGCATCAGGCCGATGGTGGAGATCTTCTGAAGCTCCTTGAGCCGCTGGTCGGCCATGAGTTGGGCCTTGCGTTTGTCCTCGTTTACCCCCAGGCGCGCTTTGGTGTGCATCGAGAGGTAGGAGAGCAGATAGGCCTTTTTCAGGTCGCCGAGCTTGCGCTGGGCTTGCTGGCGGAAGGTGGCCGCGCCTCGCTTGGCCGGGTCGCTGATCTGCGCGAGGATTTCGTCCCGCGCCGTCTTCATCTTTTCGATCCACTCATGACCCGTTGGCAGAACCGCTTCGGCGGTGGAGAGATACGCTGCCGTGGCCCCAAGGTCCACAACCAGTTCCTCAAGCGATTTGATCTCGGCGAGTCGATCCAGGCTGGCGCGATGGGCGCTCACCGCCGAGGCGTCGTAACGAAAATTCTTGAGTTTTCCGGTGGTCGTATACGCCTGCAAGGATTCGAGGAAGCTCTTCGTCGCTTCCAGTTTGGCGCGCACGTCCTTGATTTCATCCTCGGACAGGAGTCTGCGGCTCCAGAAAAAGAGACCCGTTTGCAGGCTCTGCTGTACGAGTACCAACCGCTCCACGGTAGCGGCAACGGCCTTTTGCAGGGCCTGAACCGGCTCTTCCTTGCTCTGGGTGATCAGTTGGGCCATGCCCGGCGTGAGTCCGAGCAGTTCAAAGAGCGCTTCCAAGGCCTGAACGTTCCAGTCCTTGGGCTTTTCGATGTGCTTGAATTGCACCAAGGTATCGATGCCCGTTCCGGCCAATTGGGGCAGCTTCATGGCATCGAATTTGTCCCCCATCACCGCAAGGACCAATACACCTTTGTAAACCAACGCGGCCAGAACGACCACGGCCCACTCCGGTTCCAGTCGGAGCGACTGCGGCGCGAGGTACTCCACGCCAAGGATGTCTTGGATCAATTCCGAACGGTTGACGACCTGTCCGTGGCCTTTCTTTTGAGTCACCCCAAGGATGTGCCTGGCATATTTGGAACGATTCGGGTCGAGCCGCTCTCCGTCGAGCAGTTCCAGGGCGTCGAGCACTGCAGTGGCTTGTTTGGTGCGATTTTGCCCGGCAATGGCGCGCAGGGCATCCTGGGCGGCCTGGGCCCGGTTGGCGCCGGTGATCAGCACTGAAAAGCACGGGTATTCGGGGGCCTGGTCCTGGAACCTGGCCGATAAACAGATACCTGCGACCGCGTTCACCAGGTCCCGGAAATTGATGCGCTCATGGGAGCCGATGCCGGAGAGTTCACGGATGGATTTGCCTTTGGCCCATTCGGTGAGCGACTTGGTGCGCCCCTGGTAGGTGACCTCAAAGGCCGTGGCCATGTTCTTCTGGAGCCATTGCACCAGTTCGCGCAGGAAATGAGATGCTTTGGATTCGTAAGTGGCCTTGGCAGGGCCCGAGGCGGTGGACGCCAGATCCAGGGCCGCCGCGTAATTGCGGGCCGCGGCCTGGAACTCTTTGTCTGGGTTCGTCAGGCGCATGAACAGCTCGTCGGGCTTTTTCTCGTCTTTATAGTGCGGCGCGCCAAAGGGCTGGATGAAGTATAGGTAGAAATCCCGCGGCGGCACCGCCGTGGAGCGCTCGTTGGGCGCGCCGAAGAAAAGGTAGCCCTGGCGCGCGGCCTTGCGCTCCAGCCATTCGAGCTCGTGCTGCCAAATCTTGTAGCCGGTCACATAGGTCTGGTCGGTGCACTCCATGACGCGACGAAGCGCTTCGTAGTAGTAACGGTCGAGCTGGGTGGAATCCAGGCTTTCGGCACGTTTCTCGATCAAAGCGTCGAAGTCGTCGGTCTTCTTGAGATCCAGGAAGAACTGGCGGTTGTCCGGATTGGACGAGATGAACTGCCCGCTCACCGTTTTGTGAATCTCCCGCAAGACGGTCTCCACTTGCGAGAGCAGGTCATCGGCCGGGTCACCGCCCAGTTCCTCGATACCCGGCTGAAAGAGGCACAATCCATCGCGCAGCTCTTCCGCCGTCGCGCCCAGGGGGGCATAAATGTTCCCGGTGGTGAGGCGGTGGACCGACAACGCATGGATGAGCTGCAAGGCCATCACCTTGTATGCAGGACGGGTGAAGGCTTGCTGAATCCTGGATTCGAGCACCTGGCTGCAGTCGATGACGGCCTTGATATCTGGGACCGCACGGAAGGAAGGGTTCTCGCGCAAGGTGGTCCAATAGCCATCGTAAGCAATGACTCCGGGCCGGTCATCGGGCAGCTTTTGACTCAACAGCTTCTTCATGGCCAGGGACAGGGTTTTGAGCACTTCGCGTTTTTCCACCGCGGTGACCCGCTCGAAGGTGTCGATGTAATCCGGATGCACGGGAAAGAGGCGCACGAATTCGTCCATGCGCTCGTTCATGCGGCCATAGAATTTGGCAAAGGGGGTCAGGTATTCCCGGATTTTCACCTGTTGATCGACCGTTTTTTTCAGCAGGCGCTCGGCCACGACGAACTTGACATCTTTGCGGGCAATGAGGATTTGCTCGAAGCGGTCCTTCACCCGGCGGATGCTGTCAGCAACGAAGGAGAACCTTGGACTGTCGAAGATGGCTTCCTGGACACCGGCGATGAAGCGGAACTTCAGGTCTTTGCAGACCTCACCGATCTCGCGCAAAAAGTTGAGGTCGAGAATCAGCTCCTGGTCCTTGCGCGTGCGCAGAAAGTCGAGCAGCTCGTCCACCACGAGGAGCAATCCGTGATCGGGATACTTCTGGTGAAAGGTGCTCATCAAATCCTCGAAGGCGCGCTTGTTGTTGGGTACCTTATCCGCGGGTGGAAAAGAAAAAGATACCCCAACGGCTGCCAAATGTTCTTCCAATTCAGCCACCAAGATGTCGCGCAGGGACATGGTGGTGGCGCCGATCTCGGTTCGGACCACCTTGAAGCGACCGCTGATCTTGGTTGCGACTGCCGCCACATTCTTATCGGTCAGGCTGTCGGCCAGTTCACCGTTTTCGGCCAGGGCGGAAATAACGGACATGAGGTGCGATTTACCGGTGCCGTAATTACCGACGACCAGCAGCCCTTTGTTATCCATGGGCTGGTCAAACTGAAGGATCGGTATAACCACTTCGCGAAGTCTTTGGGACATGTCCTCGGAGATCACGTAGGTTTTCACAAACCCTTGCGCGCGACTATCATCATCTGCATGCCGAAGTTCAATGGTCGATTCTATTGGTTCAAATTGAATCAAATCGCCGTACTTCATCGCGCCTGCCCCCCTTGATTTCGGTTCCATGTCTTCATTCAGCAGCCTCCGGGTTCACTACAAGGACATCTCGTACGGGATATCGTCTGTATTCGGGGTGGTCCGGTGTGGCATAAACCATGTCCCCTCCATCTATTGCACCGCCCCAAGCAACGACCACAGTCTTGTTACGCGAGACTCCCTGCAGAAGCCGCAGGGGGTCCTGTCTGAGCGATACATCAAAAAGTACTTCGATGTTATCCAAAAGGACAACGTCGGATGCCGTTGCCTCTACGATTTCGGAGAGAAGGCGGGGCAACTTCAATGACCGCTGGAGCCCCGTGAGATGGAGCATGCACCGGGACAGTTCGAGGTTTACGCTGATCAGTGGCGCCGATGTGCGTCTATGAACTTCCCGCAGTGCGGTGGTTTTCCCCGCACCGGCCGGAGCGACCAGCATGATGAGGCGGTTATATAGTTCCGCTGCCTGACTGATCTTTCGTATGACTTGTTCCGCGAGTGGTTCCGCCATTATCAAAAGCCTCCTGAAACAGGCGTTTTCACCCGCGTTGCGTCAAGCCAGCGGTCAATGGCTTCCTTTCGGAAACGCCAGTGCCGGCCAATCTTCTGGGAGGGAATCTTGCCCTCCCGAACGAGCTTATAGAGCGTCGATTTCGGTATCTTCAGGTAGGCGGCCAATTCTTCAATGGTCAGGACATCACCTGAGGCTCCATCCATTAAATGTCCCTTTCCAGTCTTAAATTAAAAGTCGGCCGAAACACATCGAACGATGTGCGAAATTAACAGTTATTGGCCATTGTTGTCAAAAAATATTAGGAAATGATGAGCTAAAATCAGGCCACCTTATCGCCCGCTGCTCCAAGAGCCTGCAGCACGGCCCCTGTCATCGCATTGGTCAAGAAGATGCGCGACGAGGGCAAGTTTCTCAACGGCGGAGGTATCGCCGGTCCGCCCAGACTGTTTATCGGCGCGGCGGCCAATTCCGGGTCTACTACATGGCCACACCCGGCAACCCACTGGGTCGCGTTCCGGCACTGTTCCCTATGGCCGGAACGCCGACCCTCCGCCCCAGCAGGCAAGAGATCCCCATGAGCATTAAAAAGAAAATACTGGTGGTGGACGACGAACCCGATCAGTGTGCCCTGGTGCGGCGCATCCTGGAGCGCGCCGGCTACGAGGTGGAAGAGGCCTACGACGGCCGCGAGTGCCTGGACAAGGTGCGCGCCAACCCGCCGGATGCCATCGTGCTGGACGTGGTGATGCCCGAAATCGACGGCCTGGCGGTGTGCAAGACGATCAAGGCCGACGGCCATTACTGCCACATCCCGATTCTGATTCTCTCCGCGGAATCGCCCTGCGTGACCTCCACCCGCTTTTCGCGCAACCCCGAACTCTACAGCCCGGCCGACGACTTTCTGCCCAAACCGGCCTCGGCCGAGGAGATCACGCGCGGCTTGGCCGCGCTGCTGAATCGCTGATTTCCGTACCCTGCCTAAAAACCTGCCCTTTGCATCCGCAAGCGGGAATCCACTTCGCTGCCTTTTCGGTTCATCTTTTTCCGATCAGAAGAGCACGCCTGATCAAAAGGTCACGGATATTTCGTCGGCCATGAATGATGCCGTAGATCAAGACTTTGTTGTCAATGACCTTGTAGAAAATTCTAAAGTCCTTGACGATCAGTTGCCGTAAATTGAAGTTGCCGCCGGATGGCAGCTCTTTTGGTATGGAACCCCGTTCGGGATTCTCCTGAAGGCTCATGCAGGCCGTTTCGAGCCGCTCGATCTCTCTGAAGGCGATAGATTTTGTAGCGTGGTGCTTCAAGTATTCATAGAGTGAAATGAGGTCGCTATCCGCCTCTTCTATGATGATTACTTCATACGTCATCAGAGAGTTCCTTACCCATGCGGTTTTTCAATTCCCTGAATGCATCTTTAGCTGGCCTATACTCGCCCTCGGCCAGGCTCTTGTCGCCTTGCGCGATCATCTGCAAAATGGCCAGGGTCTCCTGCATCTGCTCGTACTGTTTGATGTCGATTACAACGGCCTTAGCCTCACCGTTCTGGGTCACGATCATCGGTTCCTGGCCTTCGTTGAGTTGGCGGATGATTTTGGCGATATTGACCTTGACGTAACTGACCGGTTTTATAGACTCGGAATAGTTCATGACGCCCCCTGGATGGGTTTAAATTTAGATCCAAATTTAGACCCGTCCTCTTATCCTGTCAAGGCACTTCCAAAAACCGGCTTCAAAAAGATAGGAACTCTCTTTATGCTACCTTCAATATTTTTGGCAGGGTGAGGGCCTCGTCCGATGTGCTTTGGCGGGGATGTCCAAAACGGTGATTGAAAAAGGGCGCAAACTCCCTGACAGGCAAATCTTGAAGAACATGCTCCCTGAATTTCCAAGGCCATGGCTGGTCGAGCATCCGCAGAGAACGCCGGCACCCCCGCCGTCCCGACCGACGCCTTGCGGCTTGCCTTCCACCGCCGGTATCTGCTAATCCCATAGCAGTTCGGCATTCCATCGTCCCGCACGCGGCGGGCCGGGCGCAACCCATAGGAGGCCCCATGCCTTCACCTGCTGGGCAGCATGAGCATTCCAGCCAGATCCCATTCGCATTCCTTCACGTGGGCCGCTTCGTTCTGGGCACCTCTTTTTTACGCAACATCCTGCTGGCCTGCCTGGCGGTGGCCTGTCTCTTTCCACTGTACCACGGCCTGCTGCTCAAGCCGGCCTACCGCCACCTGCTCACGCGCCTGAGCGAAGACGAGGCGCGGCGCACGGCCGTGCACCTGATGCGCACCTTGCGGATCGGCGCCCAGCCGTTGAATGCCGACATGCTGCCGTCGGCGCTGGCAGGGGCGGCGGCCGATCTGAAGGCCGATTTCCAGTTGGAAAAACTGAAGATCTTCGACCCCGACGGGCGCGTGCTTTTTTCCACCGAACCCCAAGAGGTGGGCGCGGTCCATCAAAGCCCCTTGTTTCTCGAGAAGGTGGCCAAGGGCCAGATCTGTTCGCGCCTGGTGGTCAAGGGCGGCCGCAGCCTGGAAAACCTGCCCATCGCCCGGGACGTGGTCGAGATCTACGTTCCGATCCTCTCCCAGCAGACCTTTCTGGGCGCCTTTGAAATTTACTACGACATCACCGCGCCCCATGCCCTGCTGTCAAATCTGCTGCGGCGCAGCAGCGTGACCCTGCTGTGCATCGCCGTGAGCATGCTGCTCATCGTGGGCACGGTGCTTTACCGGGCGGCCAAAGCCATCCTGGCCCACCGGGCGGTGGACGAGGCCCTGCACCGCGCCCACAGCGAACTGGAAAAGCGCGTGGACGAGCGCACCGCCGACCTGATCCATGCCAACCAGGATCTGCAACTGGAGATCGTCGAACGGCGCCAGGCCGACGAGGCCCTGCGGGCCAGCGAGGCGCGCTTTCGCCGGCTCATCGACACCATGCCCAACGGCATCCGCGAAATCGACACCCGGGGCACCATCACCTTTGTCAACCCGGCCCACGCCAAGATCTACGGTTACAGCGAAGAGGAGTTGACCGGCAGGTCCATGTTCGAGCTGATGGCCCACGACCCGGAGCGTCGCCAACTGGAGGAGCACCTGTCCTATATAATGGATCGGCAGCCGCGCCCCAGCCCCTGGTACAGCAAAGACCGCACCAAGGACGGCCGCATCATCGAAACCCAGGTGGATTGGAGTTACAAGCGCGATGCCCAGGGCCAGGTGGAGGGGCTGACCACGGTCATCTCCGATATCACCCACCGCAAGCAGGCCGAAAAGGCGCTGCTCGACAACATTAAGTTCATGAACACGCTCATCGACACGATCCCCAATCCGGTCTTCTTCAAGGACGACGAGGGCGTGTTCCTGGGGTGCAATACCGCCTACAGCGAAACCCTGGGCGTTCCCAAAGAGGAGCTGCTGGGCCGGCGCATCGTCGATCTGCCCGATCTGCCGTTCCAGAACATGGCGCCGGAATATCACCGCCAGGATCTGCGGTTGATCCAATCCCCCGGCATTCAGATTCACGAGCAGCAGGTGGTGGCGGCCGACGGCGAGGTGAAGGATTTCATCCTGTTCAAGGCCACTTTCCGGGACGCCGAGGGCCAGGTGGCCGGCCTGGTGGGCATCATGCTCGACATCACGGCCCGCAAACAGGCCGAAAAGGAGCTCAAGGAGAGCCAGAATCTTTTCGATGCCTTCATGCGCCATCTGCCGGGCCTGGCCTTCATGAAAGATCTCGACGGTCGCTACCTCTTCATCAACCAGGGCTTTTCCAGCCTGGCCGGCCCATCGGCCCCGACCCCCATCGGTCTGCGCGACGACCAGGTGTGGGATTCCCCGACCGCCCGGCAGCTCCAGGCCAACGATCAGGCGGTGCTCGCCAGTCGGACGGCCGACAGCGTCACGGAAACCATCCAGATGCCCGATCATCAGACGCGCTACCTGCTCACCACGCGCTTTCCCATCTTTCAGGAGGAGCGCCTGGCCGGCCTGGGCGGCGTCTCCATCGACATCACCGAGCGCACCGAGGCCGAAGGGCGGCGCCAGCAATTGGAGCGCCAATTGCAGCAGGCCCAGAAGATGGAAGCCCTGGGCACCCTGGCCGGCGGCATCGCCCATGACTTCAACAACATTCTGGCCGGGATCATCGGCTACACCCAGATTGCCATGTCCGAAGTCCAGAAGGGGTCTGCCCTGCACGGTTATCTCGAACGCGTGCTGACCGCCGGCGAGCGGGCCGGCGACCTGGTCAAGCAAATCCTGACCTTCAGCCGGCGCAGCGAGATCGAACCCAAACCCGTGAAGATCAAAACCCTGATCAAGGAGGTGCTCAAGCTGGTGCGCGCCACCTTGCCCGTGACCGTCGAAATGGTGCAGCAGATCAAGAGCGACGCCACGGTCATGGCCGATCCGGTGCAGATCCACCAGGTGATGATGAACCTGTGCGCCAACGCCGGCTACGCCATGCGCGCCAAGGGCGGGCGCCTCACCGTGTGCCTGGAGGATGTCGTCCTGGACGAGGCCTTCACCCGCCAATACACCAATCTCAAAACCGGCCCCTATCTGAAGCTGAGCGTGTGCGACACCGGTCACGGCATCGCCCCCGAGCACCTGCACCGCATCTTCGAACCCTTCTTTACCACCAAGCCCAAGGGGGAGGGCACCGGCATGGGGCTGTCGGTGGTGCACGGCATCGTCACGGCGCTCAAAGGCGTGGTGACGGTGCGCGGCACGCCGGGCCAGGGCGCCCAGTTCGATGTCTACCTGCCGGCCCTCGAAGGCGCGCCGGCCGACACGCCGGCCAGGGCCGCCGCCCTGCCCGTGGGCACGGAACGGATTCTCTTCGTGGACGACGAGCAGTTTCAGAGCGACATGCTCAAGCACATGCTGGGCCTGCTGGGCTACAAGGTCCAGACGCGCACCAGCAGCGCCGAGGCCCTGGCCCTGATCGAGGCCGACCCCAACGCCTTCGATCTGGTGATCACCGACATGGTCATGCCCGAGATGACCGGTGACGTGCTGGCCACCCGGATTCTGGGCCGCCGCCCGGACATGCCCATCATCATGTGCACCGGCTTCAGCGAAAACATCACCGAAGAACGGGCCAAATCCCTGGGCATCCGGGCTTTTGCCCTCAAGCCGCTGGCCATGGAGACCCTGGCCCGGCTGATCCGGCAGGTTCTCGATGCGTCGTCCGATCAGGCGGCCGCGCTTCAAGAAGAAAAACCGTGAGCAGCGCGCTAAGGGGTTGTGGAAGCAGTCATCTCCAGTTAAACTGCGAACATCCAAGTATCGGGGTCCAGAGGCACTCGTAAAAATGGGAGGCGGGCATGGTGCGATTTCCGAAGGCGAACGAACCGCGATTTCTCTTTAAGGTCGGCAGGACCGAGTTGATGGTGGCGGCCTTCCGGTTGGAAGAGAAGATCTCGCGCCCTTTTGCGGCCGAGCTGGAGCTGGCCTCCGAAGATGAGATCCAATTCGACGACATGGTCGGCAAGGTCGGCCTGCTGACCCTGGAGAGCGTCGACGGCGACCGTCATGTGCACGGCATTCTCGACCGGTTCGCCTTGAGCGGCACCAATGGCCGCTTTTTTATCTACGAGGCCTCGCTCGTGCCCCAGCTCCAGTTGCTCTGCCTGGAGCAGGATTGCCGCATCTTCCAGAATCTGAACGTGCCCGATATCGTCAAACAGATCCTGCAAGACAGCGGCATCACCGCCGATCGTTTCGACTTCCGGCTGCAGGGCAGCTATGCCCCCCGCGATTACTGCGTTCAGTACCGCGAGAGCGATCTGAACTTCATCTCCCGGCTGTTGGAAGAAGAGGGGATCTTTTACTTCTTCGAGCACTCGGCACGCAATCACCTGCTG